>CAMWNH010000026.1 GCA_947175605.1 uncultured Porphyromonadaceae bacterium | reverse complement strand
CTCGGCCAGTTCAAGTTCGACGGCGGCAACGGCCAGACCCTCTACATCGACAACATCTACATGTGGAAGAAACCCATCGTCTATGTAGGCGGCATCCAGGCAGCTCCCGCTCCCACCGTGGCAGCTACCAAGGTCAAGAGCTTCTTCTCTGACGCATACTCCTGCGACACCCCCGATCTCTTCGTGGGCAACTGGGGCCAGGCTACCGGTGCTGAACTCATCAACGAGAACGGCCAGCAGGTATATCGCCTCACCAACTTCAACTACCTCGGCTTCCAGTTCTCGCACTCCGACGCCGTGCTGAACACAACCGATATGGACCGCATCCACATCGACCTCTACGCTCCCCAGGCCATGGACATCAACATCTATCCCATCGCCCTGCACCCGACCTTCGACGGCGCACGCGTAACCCGTCATCTTGAAGCCAACCGCTGGAACAGCTTCGACATCGCAGTATCCGAATTCGGTGGTGTTGACTTCGGTCGTCTCGGCCAGTTCAAGTTCGACGGCGGCAACGGCCAGACCTTCTATCTCGACAACCTCTACATGTGGTCGACCAACGGCGTACGCCGTGTAGCTCTCTCCGGCGTTGAAGAAATCGCCGTTGAGGAAGAAGCACCCGCAGCAGTTGAAGGCGTTTACGACCTCTATGGCCGCAAGCTCCGCGAAGACAACGACCTGACCGGCCTCACGCGTGGCATCTACATCGTAGGTGGCCGCAAGGTAGCCGTGAAATAATCATCCGACACACACCAACCCCACAAAAGGAGGGTGCGCCCCGGCGCACCCTCCTTTTTTCATTGCCACACATCAAAGTCGTCACAACTCGGAACACAAATAACGCAGAACATTTCTTTCCCTTAGATTTATTTGCTATATTTGCAAGCAGTAATCCAATTTTTTATCCGGCAGACTTCATCCTATTTAAACTCTCGATATGATCAAAGCTCTAAAACTACGGAAATCGAAGTTTGAATATTTTTTTAATGCGATGCTGTATAGCTTGGACGGATGATGAATAGCTTTTAAATTATAAGTATTTGTTATCGGCATGTGTAACAGCAACTAAACTTAGACCGACAGACCAATAATGCATACCAAATAGCATGATAAAATCAGTGAATAAAGCGGCGGAATACGCAATGAATGCTATATTTTATAGCTTCTTCACCCTCAATGATTATACGCTGAATGGTATATCCAAGGTCATAAAGAAATATATTTTTCCGTTGATTAAATATATTCTACCTGAAACCCTCTGGGATAGATATCAATCGTATCTAAGCAGAACCGAATCCCAAGGACTGGAAATGTTGCTATCAACCAACAACTCCACCACCGAAAGACTGTTCATTGTCCATTCCTTGATGTATGCCATGGCATTTGGCTTAATCGTTGCAACTGGACTCCAATCTATCCTTCCGAAAGAAGAATGCTCGCGAAATATCGTACTTGCATGCTCTCTTATTTCGTTTATACTTGTTCTAATTCCCACAATAAGACCGGCATTCAAACAAAGCACCTTTAAACAATATGCGCTCATTTTCTTAAAAAAGGATGAAGCATGGCAAAAAAAATGGGCTTTCATCGCAGCAATATACATAGCCGGGAGTTTTGCCATCGCTATACTGGCACTTCTTGTTCCAAATTATATCTGTAAGCAATGAATCTAAATCCAAATTCCTAATTGCCATTGTTCTGAGCACAATTATTCTATCATCCATCTTTTTCGTCTTAAAAACCTAATATATATTAAAAATCTGATTATGATAAAGTTTGCATATTTTTTTAATGCTGTTTTTTACTGCATGCATATACAGCATTATCGGATGGAACAAAAAAAACACGTATATTCGGAACGCTTTAAAGCATTCCTATGGGAAACTTTCACAACAAAGAGGCCTGACATGGGATATATTGAGTCCCTAAAGCATAATGAGGAAGTAAAATTCCGCGCAATGAAGATGGGACGCGCAGATTATTCGGTTGAGAGTAATTTCCGAGCTGTGGCAAGCTTCGGTTCCTTCTTTTTATTATTTCTATCTTTCCTTATTATCTATTGTCTCGGCAAAATCGATTTACCCCTACCATTAGTGGCCTATATCTTTGGAGCTCCAATGTTTATGGCATATTACGTGATTTGCGCTGTCGTATTTCAGAAAGACAACTACAAAAAATTTTTTCGCGAATTTAGGAAGGAAGACGAAGCCTGGGTTCAGAAATGGCTTAAGATCACGCTATACTATGAACTAATAAGTCTTTTCGGTCCGGTTATACTTGGCTTAGGTCTTACCATTTATCTAAGTCACTAACCGTTCTCGGCATGCTCCTATCCATTTAGTATTTAATCCCTATTCTTACTTCTATGAGAGTCGGGCGCGAGAAAAACGTCGGAAAATTTGGAGGCGGGGGATTTTTTTTGTAATTTTGTGGGCTGATTTTCCGCAATAGGCTCTAAAAAGCAGCGTTCCGCACGGCGCGGAGCCCTCGCCTCAGCGGGTTAACCAATTGTTTTCTAACAACAAAATGTACGTAATCGTAGACATTCAGGGACAGCAGTTCAAGGCTGAAGAAGGCAAGTTCCTGTACGTTCACTTTCTCGGTGACAAAGTAAAAGAAGGCGACACCGTGGAATTCGACCGCGTTCTGCTCGCAGAAAAAGACGGCGAAATCAAGGTAGGCGCACCTCTGGTAGAAGGCGCCAAGGTCGTTTGCAACGTCGATACCCCCCTGGTTAAGGGCGAAAAGGTAATCGTTTTCAAGAAGAAGCGTCGCAAAGGCTATCGCCGCAAGAACGGACACCGTCAGTTCTTCACCAAAATCACTATCAAGGAAGTTGTTGCTTAATCTCCTCTAAATCCACACACTGATTAACTATGGCACATAAAAAAGGCGTCGGCAGTTCCAAGAACGGCCGTGAATCCGAAAGCAAGCGACTTGGCGTTAAGATCTTTGGCGGCCAGTTCGCAAAAGCCGGCAACATCATCAAGCGTCAGCGCGGCACGGTGCATCATCCCGGCCTCAACGTCGGCATCGGCAAGGACCACACCCTCTACGCACTCGTAGACGGCACCGTAACCTTCACCGAAGGACGCAACGGACGCAAGTTCATCAACATCACTCCTCTGGCAGAAGCATAAAGCTCCGAGGCAGCGAACCAACACCGACAAACACAGCGGGCCGACAGCTCCCCCTTCCAAAGGCGGACATCGGCCCGCTTCGTTTTTTCCCCCGGCCATCACACTTTATCCCCATGAAAAAGACATATCTCCGCGCGGCAGCCGCCCTGGTCGCGTCTGTCATCACCCTCTCCGCCGGCGCCTGGAGCCAGAAGGGCCACGACGTCACGGCCTACATCGCCGAGCAGCACCTCACGCCTGCCACAGCCGACTCCGTGGCCGCCCTGCTCGACGGCCGCTCGCTCGTCTACTGGGCCAACTGGCTCGACAACGCCTCGTATCAGCCCGACTATGCCTACACCAAGACCTGGCACTACAAGAACGTGGATGCCGACGTGCCCTACGAGCAGGCTCCGCTCAACACCAAGGGCGACATTGTCACGGCCATCAACGAAGTGGCGCGCACGCTGCGCGATTCCGGAGCCACGCGTTCGCAGAAGGTGCTGGCACTGAAGATCCTCACACATCTCCTGGGCGACATACACCAGCCCATGCATCTGGGCCACCTCTCCGATCGCGGAGGCAACGAAGTGAAGCTGAAGTACTTCGGCCGCGAAACCTCGCTCCACCGCATCTGGGACAACTCGCTGCCCGAGAGCGCCCACAAGTGGAGCTACACCGAGTGGCAGCAGCAGATCGACCGCCTCTCGCCCGAGCAGGAGGCAGCCATGGCCGCCGGCACACCCGACGACTGGGCCCGCGAGACCTGCGAGATAGCCGGACGCGTCTACACATATTTCCCCAAGGGCCGCAACGCATCCTACAACCACGTGGCCCACTGGACGCCTGTGATCGAGCAGCAGTTCCTGCGCGGCGGCCTGCGCCTGGCCGCCATGCTCAATTCCATTTTCGACCCGCAGTCAGGCCCTGAAGCGCCACAGCTTCCACAATAATCCACCCGCACATCCCAAAGCGATGAAAAAGACACTCCTTACGACTCTTGCAGCCCTTATCTGCACCCTGACGGCCACAGCGCAGGAAATCCCCGCACAGAAAGAAGCAGACCTCACGCTTCCCACCGAGGCACGCATGCTGCAGGTGGCCGGCCAGCTCGTGAAGTACGGCTACTCCGAAAACCAGGCTCTGCCTCTGATCCAGGCCGCCGACATATACGAATCCGTCGGCGCCGGCAAGCTGCGCAAGAAGGCCATCGGCGAGGGAGGCATCGACAGTCCCGAAAAGACCGCCTCGCGCGTGAGCTTCGACCCCGAGCGTCTTCTGGCCGACGCAGGCATGATGGCCGGCAACGACGCGGCGCTGCATGCCCTGATAAAACGCGTGCGCCTCAACGCCAACCGCGGCGCCGTGCAGAGCTACAGCGCTACGACCGAGATCATCCGGGCAGGCGCCACGGACACCTACGAAATCGAATTCCGGGGCGGCGAGCTGGCCATCGTGGTCGTGACCGGCGACGGCGATACGGATCTCGACGTGTTCATCTACGACAGCGAGGGCAACCTCGTCGACTCCGATACGGACAACACGGACGACTGTGTCTGTGAGTGGCTCCCGTCCGCGACGGACACCTACCGTATCGTCATCAAGAATTACGGAGAGGTCTACAACAACTACATGATCGCCGTCAACTGACACTTTCTTACACAAAAATCGCGCAAAACGAAAGTTATTCCAAAAATTTTTCGTATCTTTGCCACCATCAACCACATTCATTATCAACAAAGGATCATTTCCAAATGAAAAAAGCATTACTCACAATCGTCTCGACCATGCTTCTGAGCACGGCCGCCATGGCACAGGGCACCATCACCCTGACCACCAGCGCCGAGCCCGGAACCAAGATCGAAATTCTACCGAACGCACTGTCCGCGACCTCGCCCGTGTCCATCGACTTCGGCGACGGGCAGCCCGTCAACTTCACCGTGGACCCCAAGCAGGCCGCATACAACCGCTGGATCAAGGGAGAAATCAAAGGCTCCACAATCGTTGTCAAGGGCAACGTCACCGAGTTCCAGCTCCGCGACGCCAAGCTCACGAGCGCGAAGCTCGAGAACACCAGCGTGCTGAAGACCCTCGACCTCGCAAGCAACGAGCTCACCTCCTTCGAGCTCACCACCATCACGCCGCTCGAGCGCCTCTCGCTCAACGACAACAAGCTCGTGAACTCGGCCGTGGAGAACGCCACGCTTTCGCTGGAATATGCCGGCGAAACGCTGAAGACCCTCGCCCTCTACAAGAACGAAGGCCTGCAGTGTCTCGACCTCCGCTACTTGAACGTGCTTGAGGACCTTCAGGCCAGCGACTGCCCCGACCTCGCGTCGGTGTTCATCTGCCTGCCCGAGGAGTCGCGCGAGTCGTTCAAGTACATCAACCTCAACAACTGCTCCATCTCGCACTTCTACCCCGTGAGCCTGCCGAACCTCTACTCGCTGCATCTGGCCAACAACATCCTGATGACCGAGTACGACGACGACCCCTTCCAGATGGGCAACTATCCCAAGCTGCGCAATCTCACGCTCTCGGGCAACAAGGGTGTGCACAGCGTGGACGTGACCAGCTGCCCGCTGCTCGAACAGCTCTACATCGACGGCTGCGCCTTCACGAGCATTGACGTTTCGGCCAATCCCGAGCTGAACACGCTCAACGTGGCCAACAACAAGATCAAGAGCCTCGACCTGGGCAATAACAAGCAGCTGAGCACCCTCTTGGTCAACGGCAACCCCATCTCGGAGCTCAACGTGCCCCTCAGCGGCACCTACAACTCGAGCCAGATCAATACGCTCGACATCTCCGACACGCAGATCTCGCGCATCAACCTTATGCCGATGTCCTTCCTCCAGACCTTCCGTGCTTCCAACACGAAGCTTGAATTTGTGGACTTCAACGGCCAGCAGGCCGACCGCATGCGCGTGATCGACCTCCGCAACAACCCCAACTTCACCTACGAGTCCATGGCCTACACCATAGCCACGCTCCCCGTGGCCCGCAAAGCCTACTCCACCAACCTCTGGCTTGAAGGCTCGAACGCAGACAAGGCCGACATCGAATATGCCACAAGCACGGACATGCAGTGGATCTGCGACGTCACCGGCGACGGCTCGGCCCAGTTCTCGCCCCTGAACTTGACCTTCGAAGGCGCTCAGGAAACGGGCGAAGTCAAGAAGGGCGAACTCGAACGCCTCTACCCCATCTTCGCCATGGGTCTGAAATATGATCTCAAGGTCATGTCCGTGCCCGGCGGTAAGTTCGTCGTGGCCCAGTGGAAGGCGCCCTACTTCCAGAGCATCATGGACGTGGCCAGCGAGGGCTACGCGCTGAAGGGTGTGCCCATGTGCGTCTACACCTATCCCGACGAGGGCAAGACCTTCCGCAGCGTGACCGTGAACGGCAAGGAAATCAATTCGCCCTGGTTCATCATCTCCGAGGATGCCAACGTGAAGGTGAACTTCACCAACGAGCTTTCGTCCATTACCCTCACCGTACCCTCGGGCCAGGAGATGAGCTTCATGGTCAACACCGCAAGCAACGGCGAATCCGTATGGGTTGACTGGGGCACGGGTCAGCGCACCGAGTATCCCAACCAGAACGGCTACACCACCGGCTACCTCGAACTCAAAGGCACGCGCATCGACGGCCACTCCAGCAGCAACACCGTCACGCTCTACGGCAACATCGCCGGCCTCAACCTCGACAGCTGGGGCGAGATGGCCGATTGGCTCGGCCTCTGGGACAACCACGTGAGCGCCATCGACCTCTCCAACGCCGCAGGCCTGAAATTCCTCACCGCCTACTGGAACCCCATCGAGAGCATCGACTTCAGCAACTGCCCCGACATCGAAGTGCTCGACCTGAGCTACACGGCCATGAAGGAACTTGACGTGACCGGCCTCCCCGGCCTCATGAGCCTCGAGGCCTATGCCAACGGCGAAGACGAGGACGGCATCTGCAACCTCAACAGCATTGACCTGACCAAGAACCCGCTGCTGCAGAACCTCAACATCAAGAACAACCGTCTCTCCTCGATTGACCTCAGCAAGAATCCTCACCTTGTGTGGGTGAACATCTGCGGCAACCACGTCGGCACCATCGATCTCAGCAACAGCCCCTACATCGAAGAGCTGAACGCCATGAACTGCGCACTGACATCTCTGGATCTAAGCGCCCAGACTGCGCTCTACGACCTGAGCCTCGACAACAACGAGCTCACGAGCCTCGACCTCAGCAACAACAAGAAGCTCGAAATCCTCATGGTGGGCAACAACCCGCTGCACAGCCTGGATCTCTCGAACCTCAAGGAACTCCAGAAGCTCTACATCAACGGCAACGGCCTCACCGCCGAAGAGCTGAACGACATCTGCTACAAGCTTCCCAAGCGCGTAGAGAAGAATCCCGACCAGCAGGGCGGCATGGCTCCTACATGGAACCTCTGCATCTATCAGGGCACCGACAAGGCCGAGAACGACTACTCGGGCTATGACTCCTCGATTGCCGTCGACCGCGACTGGACACCCTCGCACAGCGGCTCCAACAGCGGCTGCGACGTAGCTTACCTCGACCTTCTGACGGCCCTCCACGGCAGCTTCACCGTGACGGATGCCGCCGGCAAACAGTACTTCCACGGTTCGAAGGTGGCCAAGTGGCTCCCGCTCACCATCAATCCCGAACCCGAAAACGGCTATAAGTTCTACAGCTTCCAGCTCAACGACGACGATCCCGTGCTGGAGGAAAACAAGTTCCAGATGCCGGGCATATACACCAAGCTTCGCGTGAACTTCGCCAAGTCCTCGGGCATCGAGGACGCCGAGGCTGCCGAACTGGGCGTGCGTCCCGTAGCCGGCGGTGTTGAAATCACCACGGCCGCCGCAACCGCCGTGACCGTCTACAATGCCGCAGGCGCTCTCGTAGCCGCCACACAGGTGGCAGGCACGCAGCAAATTGCGCTCGCCCCCGGCTTCTACATCGTGCGCGCAGGTTCGTCTGCCGCTACGGTAGCCGTAAAGTAATCCGCTAATTTCCATGCCGGCCGCATCCCAATGCCGGGTGCGGTCGGCTTTCTCAAAACCAATATTGTACATTTCCAATGAAAAAATTCTTTACACCCTTCCTGCTTCTGGCAGCCACGGCGTTCACGGCCCCGCAGGCCGATGCCGCCTCGCTCCCGTATCAGAGTAATATGGGTGAGAACTACAGCATCTGCAGCGACTGGACCGTAATCAACAAGGGGCGCGGCAAGAGCTGGACCGCAACCGGTTCGACCGGCTATGTCGACTGGAGTAATGTCGACAGCAAAACCGGTGCTCAACATCTCTGGGACAGCAGTAACGATGCGAAATGCTGGCTCATATCCCCCGAATTCGACCTCAAGGCCGGGTCGAGCTACGAAGTATCCGTGTGGGTGCAGACCCGCGGAGGCGATCCTGAAAACTTCAAGGTGTGCTACGGCTCCGCTCCGACAGACGAGGCCATGACCAACCTGCTGTGCGACTATCCCGATTTCAAAAGCTCCGGCACATTCACCAAACTAAGCTGGACCATCAGCCCCGAGGCTGACATGGCCACGCATATCGGCTTCTACTGTTACAGCACACCCTCATGCTACGATCTGACGCTAACGCAGTTCTCGATCGTTGATAAAAACGCCTCGCCCGTCGATCCCGTGGATCCTATAGATCCTGACGATCCCCAGCCCGAGCCCATTGAAGATGCCGTAGCCCTTCCCTTCGACTATATCTTCGACTCCGCAGCGAACTTCGCTGCCGACTGGACCTGCGGCTACGGACCCGACGCGGCCGTTTCGTCGAACTGGTCGCTGAATGAATATTCGAAGTGGGTGAACTTCGACGCCGCCTACGGTAAGCAGGAGGACAACTATCTCATCTCCGCGCCCATGGCATTCACGGAAGCCGGTCCTTACGTAGTTATCTACAAGGGCCTTCTTGCCGGCAAGCTCGAATTCCTTCTCGGCACATCCAAGCAGTCGCTCTCGGGCTACACCGTCATCGGCGTCAAGGAATATGAGTACGACGGCAATCTGGACATGACCGTCGAAGTTCCCTTCACGATCGACGAGCCCGCGGATTACCGCCTTGCCATCCGCGCCTGCGCCGACCAAGGCACGTTCATGGGCTATCGTATGAAGGAACTGCACGTGCGCACCAATCTCCCCCTGCCTTCGCACATCACCGATCTCAAGGCTGAGGCTGACGCGAACGACGAGGTAAAAGTTGCGCTCTCCTGGACCAACCCGGCCCTTGACCATCAGGGCAATCCTCTTGCATCGCTCTCGAAGATCGAGCTCTACCGCAACGGCGAACTCGTGAAGGACGACTTCGCGGAGCTCACCCCCGGCGCAAGCATCTCATGGACCGATGAGCCCGCACAGGCCGGCGTGTACACTTACTCCGTAGTGGCATACAACGAGAACGGTACTGCCGACGGCGAACCCCTCGCTGTCAAGACCAGCTACGTGGGACATCCCGTGGCCGAACTGCCTTACACCGGTAGCGATAAGCGACCCGAAGATGTGGATCTCTTCACGATGGTCGATGCCAACAACGACGGCGTGACCTGGAACTACCGCGTCGAAGCCGGCTGGTGGAGCAACTACTACTATCTCGAAATCAAGGGTGATGTGGGCACAGAATTCGACGACTACCTCATCTCGCCCTACGTGACAGTAACTCCCGGATACTACAAAATCATCTGGGACCTGAACTGCAAGTACAACAACGTGGAACTGGGCTATGTCACCAACCGCCACGATCCCGCCGCAACCTTCGTGAAGCTCACCGAACTCACGGACTGCCAGGACTACGCTTCGACAGTCAAGTATGTGACGTACTTTGCCGAAAATGCCGATATCGCCCTCTGCGTTCACGCCGTTGGCAGCTCGTCCAATTCCGGTTATCTCGATATATCCATGAGCAGCTTCTCGATCGAATCCACGCCTGCCGTGCCTGCGCAGATCGCAGCTGTAAAGGGTGGCGAAACCGAACTCGACGGTGTATTCACGGCCAAACTGTCCTGGACCAATCCTTCGGTGGACATCGCCGGCAACCCGCTTGCCGAGGACAAGCCCCTGACCATCACCATCAAGCGCGGCAGCGAAATCGTGGCCGAGCTCAACACGGCCGAATATGCCCTCCCCGGCGCCGAGTGCTCATGGGAAGAAGATATCGATGAGGCCGGCGAGTATATCTACAGCGTGGCCGCCTCCAACAGCGAAGGCCCCGCCGAGGACAAGGCTCCCACCGTCGAGCTGATTCTCGGTCCTACGCTTGCTCTGCCCTACGAAACCTCCGACTTCTCGGAATGGCTGATCGACGACTCCGCCTACTACTGCTGGGATTTCGATCAGGAGAGCAAGCTTCCCTCCTGGTCGCAGACCTGGGCCTACAGCTTCAACTACTCGGTATTCTCGCCTTACGTGCGTCTGGCCGAAGGCTCGGTCTACAAACTCGAAGCCACCTTCTCCACCACCAACGAAAGCGACGACATGGGCATGTGCCTTGTAAGAAGCCTCAAGAAAAATGAGGATATGGCAACCGCACATCACAACTTTGCCATCGCCGCCGGAGCTACGGACCACACCTACAGCGTGCTCATCGAAGCCGTAGATCCTGCCGCTCCCGCACTCATGTCTGATGAAGGAGAGGATCCCGCCGAAGGCGAGGAGACTGACCCGGACAGCGAGCTCGAAAAAGTGAAACTCCCCGCCGGCAAGCAGCTCTTAGGCTTCCGCCCGACAATGAGAGGTCAGGTTACGCTCAAGAACTTCGTTCTGACGCAGAAGTCGGAACTGACTGGCGAAATCACCGTCATCGCTTCCAAGGACGGCATTCTCTACTCTGCAGGCACCGTCAGCTGTCCCGGAGCGGAAAGCATCATCATTGTCGATGCCGCAGGCCGTGTTCTCCGCGTTGTCAAGGGCTCCGAAGCAAGCCTTGACGATCTCCGCGGCACCGGTCTCGTAATCGTAAGCGCCAACGGCCACAGCCTCAAGATAGCGCTCTGATAAGACACCCCCGATACACTACATAGAAGCTGCGCCCGGTCTTACCCCGGGGCGCAGCTTCTTTTTTTGAGCGCCCGGCCCCCCGCGACCTGTACGGACGCCCCTTCGGGCCGTCCACAACGCCACCGCGCCATCACCCCCCCCCGCTGGCATGCTATCGGGGGATTCCGCTGCCGACGTGCCAAAGGCACGTCCCTACGTTCGGGCATAATTCAATAGTCAACCAAAATCGGGGAACCTCGTCATCGTATGCTGCAAATCGTTTAAAGAATTCCTCATACATCAAATTGTCATATTATTTTTGTATATTTGCATATCAAGTCCATTAGTCCAATGAGCACACCTCCATTCGTAATATCGTCAGCTGCCGTCAATCTGATAGCCGAAATATCAGGTCTGCTGGAGCGTCATAATATTGCTCTTGAGGGAGCTCCGGAATTACGACTGCGCAAAGCCAACCGCATCAAGACTATTCACTCATCACTTGCTATTGAAGGCAATACACTTAGCGAAAATGAGGTGAGAGACATTCTTGAAGGGAAAAAGGTCGTGGCGCCACTGCGCCAGATTCAGGAGGTCAGAAACGCCATCGAAGTCTACGATATTTATTCGAGTCTCGATCCCTTCAAGGAAAAGGATCTCCTGAAAGCCCACGGCATCATGATGCATGCGCTTACAGATGACGCGGGCCGCTATCGTTCGGGGGGTGTCGGAGTATTTGGCGAAAGCGGACTTATCCACATGGCACCGCCTCCACAGAGAGTGCCTCAGCTTATGCACGATCTGTTTCAATGGCTTAAGACATCCACTGACCATCTGCTGATCCGTTCATGTGTTTTTCACTATGAGTTTGAGTTCATACATCCGTTCTCGGACGGCAATGGACGCACCGGCCGACTCTGGCAATCTCTTATATTGGGAAAGCTGAACCCATTGTTCGAGTATTTGCCCGTTGAAAACATGGTCTACTCCAATCAGCAGGAGTATTATAACGCCATTGCCGCGTCCACTCGTGCCGGTCAATCCGGACCGTTCATAGATTTCATGCTTAATGAAATTCTAAAGGCACTCCAAAAGAATCTGGCCGATAAAGTACCCAATAAAGTACCCAATAAAGTACCCAATAAATCCGAGTCTGCGGTTATGGATGCACTTAGGGAAAATCCGCGGATGACCCGCATCGAACTTGCAGCTAAGGTTGGTCTCACAGACAGTACAATCAAAAAGATCCTGTCGGGCATGAAACGCGCCGGATGGATCGAACGAATAGGAAGCAACAAGGCCGGATATTGGAAGGTGACATATCGCGGCGAATAAGCATCCGTCAGGCCTTGGCGCGGATATCATCCTCGAAGGTATCGGGATTGATGGCGCGCTTGCGCATCTTGGAGCGATAGGTATAGACCGTGGTGATGGAGCAGCGCAGAAAGCGCGCTATCTTCTCGGGGTCGTCTATGCCGATACGGATGAGCGCAAACACCCGCAACTCGGTGTTGAGCAGTTCGCCGCTCTTCACCACGGATTCCTCTCCGGGGCGCAAAAGAGCGTTGAACTTCTCCACGAAATTGGGATATATCTCCAGTATCGCCTCATCGAAGCTGGCATAGAAATCCTTTAGTGCGCGATCTATCATCTCGGACGACTCGAGCTTCTTGACGATAGCTGCGCGCTGGCCCTGCGTGGCAAGCACGCGCAGACTCTGGTGATACTGCTGGAGCGTGGAGAGCGTAGATGAACAATACTCCATGAAGCGTCCGGCATACTCCTCCTTGACCGTATCGGAGGCCACGAGCCGACGGTTGATGCTCGCGAGTTCGGAGTTGGCCGCGCTAAGACGCTCGGAAAGGCGCGAAAGCTCCTCATTAGCTTTGCGTACGCGCTCATTGGCTGCCTGCATGCGTCTGAACTGACTAAGAATAAAACCTATAGCCACGATAAGCACCACAGCGAGCACACTCACTACGGCTATGAGCAATCGCTGGTTGCGCAGCAGACGCGACTGCCGGGCACTGTAGGCATCGTCTATCACAGGTAGCATGCGCGATGACTGGGCATTGCGCATGCGGGCCGCGAAGAAATTGGCATCGGCAAAACTCTGTTTCAGATAGCGGTTGGCGCGCTCGAAATCTCCCTCCTCGAAGATTATCGTGGCAAGCTCGCGAATGGCCATATTCTCCTTTACCACACCACGGATATCGGATATGGCGCTGAGCACTATGTAGCGACGGTAGTTGTCGTGATCGCCGCTTAGGTTGTAGATATAGGCAAGGATGGAGGCGAGGATGGAATAAGGCCGGGTGCCGGGCTTATACTCCCTGAGCTTATCGTGAAGCAGTGCAAGCGCCTCATCAGTGCGCCCGGCGCGTGCAAGGGCCGGCGCATGATTGACGATGCCGATGAATGATCCCGCAGGCACGACCCGCAGAAGCGAGTCGGTATAGAGCTCGCGCATCTTCTCATACTCGCCCGAGAACTCCCCGCTGCCGGAGTATTCGCTCTCGTACTGATACACGCCGCAGTAGGCTGAATAGTAGTCGGCAAGCTGCGTGGTGTCGAGAGAGCGCGAATCTATAACGCCCAGAATGGCGAGTGCATCGCCGAAAAGGCCGGCATGCGAAGTGATGTCGGCCTTGCGTATTAGAAGCCTGTTGTATAGCTCCGGGCGCGCCTTCACATAGGGCATGCCCAGAGCCTCATTAACGTAGTAGAGCGCTGAATCCGAAACATAGCTCTCGAATTCGCCGATGAGCCGACTGACGAGATTCAGACGGTGCACGGGCACAGACTCGGAAGCAAGTTCATCGCGCAGCATGGCTATCCGACGCTCCTTATCGGCCCTGTACTGCTCGCTGCGCAGCATCTCCGAGTCAAGGCTGTCGTAAAGGGCGCGCATGAGCCCGTCGGCCCCGGAATGCGAGCCACCCGGCGAGCATGCGCCCGCCAGAAGCATCATCGCGAGCGCGATGTACAGCAGGCGTTTCATGACATAGCTTCGAGTTCGCGGAGGCGCGCAAGATACTTGCCCACGATATCGAACTCGATATTGACTCTCGAGCCCTCGCGCACACGGCAGAAGTTGGTATGCTCGAAGGTGTAGGGAATGATGGCCACACGGAAGCTGTCCGTAGTGGAATCGCACACCGTGAGGCTCACGCCGTTCACAGTCACAGAGCCCTTCTCGACGGTCATGTAGCCCTTGAGAGCCATCTCGCGGGGCACGTCGTAGCGGAAGGTAAAGTATGTACTGCCATCCACCTCCTCGACCTTGGTGCACAGGGCCGTAGTGTCCACATGCCCCTGCACGATATGACCGTCGAGTCGTCCGTTCATGAGCATGGAGCGCTCGAGGTTCACTGCATCGCCCGGACGCAGATCGCCGAGATTCGAGCGGTCGAGAGTCTCCTGTATGGCCGTGACGGTGTACGTATCGTCGGGGTGGAGTTCAACTACGGTGAGGCACACACCGTTGTGCGCCACGGATTGATCGATCTTGAGCTCATCGGCAAAGCTGCACTTCACGCGCAGACTGAGATTGCCGCCATCGCGCTCGGCGGCCACCACTTGGGCGGCCTCTTCTACTATTCCTGAGAACATATATGGGGATGTTGGGAAAGGGGTCAAGCTGTTAGACAATCAATGTATGCGTCCCAGACGCGGACCGGGCACGAGGTGGAGCTCCGCAGTAGCCTTTTTCGTAGAATCGAGACGGATGGTGTAGGTGGCCGTGCCCTGGCGTCGGTTCACTTCCATCTTGCCCTTTGCGCCGGATACGCCGCCGACAATGGTGCCGGAAGGAGTGCCGTGAACCACGAGAGTCAGATCGATGTAGCGGGGTGCGCCGGGATAGCTGCCGGTGACGTCGATTTCAACCTTGGTGGCACCGTTGCTTTCGTCCATCGTGCCGGAGAAGTTGATAAGGCGGTAGTTGCCCTTCTCGAGAGAGGAGGCCGAAAGATGGTCGTCGTCATAGAGCGAGAACTGCGAGCTGCTGCCGAACTCGGGATAGTAGTGCACCGTGAAGCGGTCGCTGCGATAGTCGCCCGTATTCTTCATGTCGTAGTCCGCCAGCGGGATGAAGGCGCCGGCGCGCACGAAGAGCGGCAGCACGCCCAGAGGCGCGGGATACACGATCGTGTCGCCGCCCATATAGCGCTTGTTGGGGTCGGAGAAGTCCATCCATGTGGAACCCTCGGGAAAGACGATGCTACGCTCGGTGCGGCCCTGCTGCATCACGGGAGCCACCAGCACGTCGCGCCCCCAGAGAAATTCGTCGCTGATATCGTCGTGGGCCTTGCCGCCGTAGAAGTTGAGCGGACGAACGGCCGGCCAGCCCTTGGTGGCGTTCTCATAAGCCAGCGTGTAGTTGTAGGGCAACCAGCGGTAGCGTTCCTTGATTATCGGCTTGAGGATATCCTGAAGTTCGGGATACTTGTAGGGCTCGGCCTTCCACGTGGAGTGCGTGCGCAGCACGGGCGAGAAGAGGCCCAGCTGGAGCCAGCGAACGTAGAGCTCGGCATCCTCGCGGTTCTCGGGATCGACGGCGAAACCGCCCACGTCGTGCGACATATAGCCCAGGCCGGAGAGGCCGGAATTGAGCATGATGCGCACCTGCGGCTCCAGACCACCCCACGAACGGCTCACGTCCGTGCTCCAGGGGAACACGCTGTGGCGCTGCAGGCCCGTCGTGCCGCCGCGCATGAGTGTGAGCAGGCGACGCTCGGGATACTCCTGACGGTAGAGTTCGGAGATGATGCTGCTCCAGTCGTTGCCATACTTGTTGTGATACTCGCGGGCGGTGAGGCCGTTGTAGTGCGTGCCGCTTTCGGGATGCACCTCGGGCTCGCCCAGATCGCCCCACCAGCCGCCTACGCCGAGCTCTGTGAGGTCCTTGTAGCGCTGAGCGAGCCATGCGCGCGTCTCGGGGTTGGACACGTCGAACATGCCGCCCTCACCTACCCAGATCTTCACTTCCTGCGGACCGGTTCCGAGGCTGTCGCGCACAAACATGCCGCGCGGTGCCAGTTCGTTGTAGTTTTTTATGGCGCGGCCGTTGCGCAGCACGTAGGGCTCGGAAACCGTCACGAGGTTCACGCCCTTCTTCTTCAGGTCGGCCATCATCTTGGCCGGCTTGGGCCACACGGTCTCGTCCCATTCGAGGATGCCCATATCCTCCTCCTTGCCGAACCAGAATAGGTCGAGCACGATGCCGTCCAGAGGATAGCCCTCGCGGCGCAGCGTATCGACCGTGCCAACGGTCTCGGCCGGCGTGCGGTAGCCGTACTTGGAGGTGATGTAGCCCAGAGCCCAGAGCGGAGCAAGGGGCTGGCGGCCCGTGATGGACGTGAGTTCCTCGGTGAGGTCGGCCAGATTGTCGCCGGCCACGTAATAGTAGCTCACGGGCGTGCGGCTCTCGCTAATATACTTTATGGGGTTGCCGGCAATCATCTCCGCTGCGGCATAGTCGTCGAAAAGGATGGCAAAGCCGTCGGTGGAGAGGAACAGGGGCATCGTGATGTTCATCTGCGAGGTGCGGGGGTCGTCGCCCGTGTAGCCGTAGTTCTGGCGGTTGTACATCACCAGCGTGTCGCCGCGCAGATTGAGCTTGTGGCCGCGCTCGCCGGCGCCATAGAAGGAGCCCTCGGAAGTGGTGGAAAGCGAGATCGTGGAGCCGCTGCGCGAAGAATTGTCCACGACGATGCTGCCGGGATTGGCGCCGGCTATGGTGAGGGCGCCCGTCTGCGGATTGATCGAAGCCATGAGGCCGGCCGTGGTGCTGAGGCTCACGGACATCGACGAGCGCTCGATGGCGGCGACGGGCGATGCGGCATTCGCAGGTGCGATGGTGACTTTCGGAGCCGGAGCTGCCTCGCCGGCGGGGTAATTGTCGACGCGCAGGATACGCGGGCTCACGGCCGTGACCTTTACGCTGCGACCGCCGGGCACGGCGGCCTCTATTTCCGTGGCTGCCGGCGCTGCGGCCATGCCCGCGAAGGCCGTGGCCAGAGCGGCAAGCGACAAAATCGTTTTCAGTGTCTTCATGTGGTATAAGTTATGTTTTTTGAATGTGCAAATATACATCATTCCATGCGCAATTCCAACCACAAAAGCTCCGGCGGCCGCCGCTTAGTAACTATTAACTTCTTTTCACATGCTGTTTCAGCTTTTTTTCGCAAATTTGCAAGTAAAGAAATCTATCGCCAATCCCTATCCCTTTCTACCCTAAAGCCTATGCCAAAAGTAAAAGGAGCCGTCACCGTGGACGAAGGCCGCTGCAAAGGCTGCGACCTGTGTGTTGTGGCCTGCCCGGCGGATGTTCTCATGCTCCAGCCCAAGGAAGTAAACGACAGGGGCTATCACTTCGCGTTCGCCGCCCGTCCCGATGCGTGCATCGGATGCGCAGCCTGCGCCACCGTGTGTCCCGACGCCTGCATCGAAGTATATCGTGTTGTCCTACCCTAAAGCCCCCACCCCCAAGCAGATATGGAAGAAGTAAAACTCATGAAGGGCAACGAAGCCATCGCCCATGCGGCCATCCGCTACGGCTGCGACGGCTACTTCGGCTACCCCATAACCCCCCAGAGCGAGGTTCTGGAGACCCTCGCCGAGCTCATGCCATGGGAAACTACCGGAATGGTGGTTCTCCAGGCCGAGAGCGAAGTGGCCGCCATCAACATGGTCTATGGCGGCGCCGCCACGGGAAAGGCCGTGATGACATCATCGTCCTCGCCCGGCATATCCCTAAAACAGGAAGGAATATCATATCTCGCCGCATCGGAGCTGCCCGCGCTCATCCTCAACTGCATGCGTGGCGGCCCCGGCCTGGGCACCATACAGCCCTCGCAGAGCGACTATTTCCAGGCCACAAAGGGCGGCGGCCACGGCGACTATCACCTCATAATCCTGGCGCCCGCCACCGTGCAGGAGATGGCCGACTTCGTGGGCCTTGGATTTGACCTCGCCTTCAAATACCGCACGCCCTCGATGATTCTGGCCGACGGCATCGTGGGCCAGATGATGGAGAAGGTGGTGCTTCCGCCCCAGCGCCCCCGCCGCACGGAGGAGCAAGTGCGCGAACAATGTCCCTGGGCTGCCTGCGGCAAAGGCACACGCAAGCACCGCAACGTAGTCACCTCCCTCGAGCTCGACTCGGCCAAAATGGAGGTGAACAACCTGCGCTTCCAGGAAACATACCGCCGCATCGAGGAGAACGAGGTGCGCTTCGAAGAATACTACACCGACGACTGCGAGTATCTGATGGTGGCCTTCGGCTCCATAGCCCGCATATGCCTCAAAGCCATTGAGGAAGCCCGCGCTGCAGGGGTGAAAATAGGCCTCATACGCCCCATCACGCTCTGGCCCTTCCCCAAAGCCCGCATCGCCGAGCTTGCCGCCAAGACCAAGGGCGTGCTTGTTGTGGAGCTCAATGCCGGCCAGATGATCGAGGACGTGCGCCTGGCCATCAACGCTCCCACGCCCTCCGTCCATCATTTCGGACGCATGGGCGGCATCGTTCCCAACCCCGGCGAGATTATCGACGCCTTCTATTCCCACTATCCCGAAGCTAAAGCCTGACACCATGGATTTCAACGATATAATCCGGCCGGAAAACAAGGTTTACTCCCGTCCGCGCCTCCTCACCGACAACATCACCCACTACTGCCCCGGATGCAGCCACGGCGTTGTCCACCGCATCATCGCTGAACTTCTCGACGAAATGGGCCTCGAGGACCGCACCATCGGCATCGCGCCCGTGGGCTGCGCTGTATTCGCATACAACTACATCGATGTGGACTGGATCGAAGCCGCCCACGGTCGCGCCCCCGCGCTGGCAACGGCTGCCTCGCGCCTCAATCCCGAGTGTCTCGTCTTCACCTATCAGGGCGACGGCGACCTCGCTGCCATCGGCACAGCCGAGACAATCCACGCCTGCAACCGCGGCGAGAACATCGTCATTATCTTCATAAACAACGCCATATACGGCATGACAGGCGGACAGATGGCCCCCACTACCCTTCTGGGCATGAAGACGGCCACCACACCCTACGGACGCCGCGTGGACCTCAACGGCCATCCGCTGGCCATCTCGCCCCTACTGGCCCAACTGGACGGCACGTGCTACGTGACGCGCCAGTCCGTGCACACCCCCGGCGCCGTGCGCAAAGCCAAGGCCGCTATCAAGAAGGCCTTCAACAACGCGCTCGAAAAGCGCGGCACATCCGTGGTGGAAATCGTCAGCACCTGCAACTCCGGATGGAAGATGACGCCCGCCGACTCCAACAAATGGATGGCCGAGCACATGTTCGAGAAGTATCCCTTGGGCGATCTGAAGAATGTCTGACCCCTCAAACCACACGAACCTCGCATGAAAGAAGAAATTGTAATAGCCGGCTTCGGTGGCCAGGGCGTCCTCTCGATGGGCAAGATTCTGGCTTACGCCGGACTGATGGACAATCTGGAAGTATCCTGGATGCCCTCCTACGGCCCCGAGCAGCGCGGCGGCACGGCTAACGTCACCGTCATCCTGTCCGACTCGCGCATATCATCGCCCGTGCTCGACTCCTACGACACGGCCGTAATCCTCAACCAGCAGAGCCTCGATAAGTTCGAGAGCCGCGTCAAGCCCGGAGGAACTCTCATCTACGATCCCTACGGCATCCACCATGCCCCCACGCGTACCGACATCAAGGTCGTGCCCGTCGAGGCCATGGAAGCCACCTTCGAGATGAAGAACGCCAAGACCTACAACATGATACTGCTGGGCGCGCTCCTTTCGGTGCGTCCTGTGGTGAGCTTCGACGCTGTCATTCGCGGCCTGCGCAAGACGCTCCCCGAACGCCACCATCACCTACTGCCGCTCAACGAGGAGGCCCTGCGCAAGGGCATGAGCCTCGTCGAAGGCAAGTGATCCCATATCGGCTGCACAAGCGCACAAGGGAGGGGCTTCTGAAACCAAAGACGCCCCTCGTGCGTTTATATTAGCGACAACCGATATTTTAAACCACTTTTCAATTATGGAATCTACCCGTCAAGCCAAAATAGCACGCCTCCTCCAGAAGGAACTGAGCGAAATTTTCCGTCAGCAGACCGCCAAGACCCGCGGCACCATCGTCTCGGTGAGCACCGTACGCGTGAGCCCTGACCTGTCCGTGGCCAAGGCGTATCTCTCGGTGTTCCCCTCCGACAAGGCGCAGGAAATGCTTCAGAGCATCACTGCTTCCGCCAAGACCATACGCTACGAACTCGCCCAGCGCGTGCGCTTCCAGATACGCAAAACCCCGGAACTTCAATTCTACATCGACGATTCGCTGGACTACGTCGATAAAATCGACCACCTCCTCAAGGAGGACTGACCCAACCCCTCGCGCCCGTCCTTGCTCGCACTCCGCATCGCCCTGCGCTATCTGCGCGCCAAGAAATCGCATAACGCCGTCAACGTCATCTCCCTCATCTCCTTGTGTGGAGTTGCCGTTGCCACGGCGGCTATCGTTATTGTCCTGTCCGTGTTCAACGGTTTCAACGACCTGGCGGCTTCGCACCTGAGCGCCCTCGACCCCGAGCTCAAGGCCTCGCCGGTGGCAGGCAAGGTATTCGTGCGGGCCGATTCGCTCGCACGCGTGCTCGAGAGCCTCCCCGAAGTTGTCGCCGCAACGCCCGTAATTGAGGAGCGCGCGCTGCTCGTGGCTCCCGCCGGCCAGATGCCGGTGGTCATCAAAGGAGTTGTCAGCGAACGATACCCCGAGGTGGTTGGTGTGAACGCCACCATCATCGACGGAACACCCATAGGCCCCGGACTCATCCCCGAGGGCTGCCCGCCTCCACTGCACATTGCCGTAGGCGTGGCCATGGAGACCGGTCTTCGGCCGTCCCCTGAAGCCCTGGCCGAGCTCTATGTGCCCCGCAGGCGCGGGCGGCTCAATCCCGCAAACCCGGCAGCCGCTTATCGCCGCGCCGACTTCACCGTGGCCGGAGTGTTCCGCATCGAACAGCCGGAATACGACACCGACCACGTGATACTCCCGCTGGCCGAGGCCCGTTCCCTGCTGGACTACAGTGAGGGCGAAGCTTCCGCACTCGAAATACGCCTCGCGCCCGATGCCCGCATGTCCGATGTCCTGCGAGCTATCGGAGACGTCCTCGGCCCCGACTTCGACATCCGCGACCGCCTGCGCCAACAGGAAGCCGCTTTCCGCATGATAGCTATCGAGAAATGGCTCACGTTCTCGATGCTCATAGCCATTCTGGTCATCGCCGCCTTCAACATCCTCTCCACCCTCTCGCTGCTCGTGATCGAGAAGCGCGACGATGCCGCCACGCTGCGTGCGCTCGGCGCCCCCGCCTCCCTCACGGCCTCCGTATTCCGCTGGGAAGGCGCGCTCATATCCATGGCCGGAGGCGCTATCGGCATTGTGCTCGGCTCCGCGCTTTCGCTCTGTCAGCAGCACTTCGGATGGGTCAAACTCGCGGGCGATCCTTCTCTGCTGTCCACGCCCGCATATCCCGTGCGTCTCGCGCCATGGCCCGACCTCGCGGCCGTCGTGCTCGTCATAATCCTGCTTGCCGCTGTCGTGGCGGCAGCCTCACGTCTATTCACACGCAAACTCTGATGCA
The DNA here is from genome assembly GCA_947175605.1 of uncultured Porphyromonadaceae bacterium. Classification (GTDB taxonomy): domain Bacteria; phylum Bacteroidota; class Bacteroidia; order Bacteroidales; family Muribaculaceae; genus CAG-873. The sequence goes on along the minus strand of CAMWNH010000026.1, from coordinate 8,219 downwards.
GACCGTTCTGTTCCACTCCACCATCTTCGGCCCCATACACTCGCGCCGTCTGGGCACGAGCTTGGGCGTGAATCTCTCGCCGGCCGACGGTAAAGTATGCACCTTCGACTGCCTCTACTGCGAGGCCGGCTTCAACGCCCAGGGCCCCGGGCGAGCCGGACTGCCGCCCCGCGAGGAAGTGCGCCGCCTCCTGCGCGAGAAGCTCGCACAGATGCGCCGCGACGGCGAAAGCCTCGACGTAATCACCTTCTCCGGTAACGGCGAGCCCACCGTGCATCCCGAATTCGAAGGAATAATCGAAGACACCATAGCCGCGCGCGACGAATTTTTCCCCGGGGTAAAGATCAGCGTGCTGTCGAACTCCACGCAGCTCCACCGCCCCGATGTATGCCGCGCGCTCGAACGCGTCGACAACAACATTCTCAAACTCGACAGCGCTGTCGAGTCCACCATGCAGGCCCTCGACCGTCCCACCTCCCCGGCATTCAGCATCGCGAAAGTGCTGCCGCAGCTCGAGCGCTTCGCAGGAACGGGCATCGTGCAGACCATGCTCACCCGCGGCAGCCATCACGGCGTCCCTGTCGACAATACCACCGACGAGGAGATCTCGGCCCTGATCGAAGCCTACCGGCGCATCCGGCCCCGCGAGATTATGATCTACACCATCGACCGTCGCACGCCCGAGCAATCCCTCGAGCGCATCCCGGTCGAAGAGCTCCGCGCCGCAGCCGAACGCATTACCGCCGAAACCGGCATCCCCGTACAGGTCTCGGCCTGATACACCGGATGCAAGCCACGCGCAACTTTTTCAGTCATAATGCGAGCTGATTCGAATATTATGATTAACTTTGTCGCGCAAATATAACTCTCATTTTCAATTATGTCTACAAACACCGTTGACAATCAGCGCAAAGTAACCACCAAGCGCCTTATCGAAATGAAAGCCCGCGGCGAGAAAATCGCCATGCTCACTGCCTATGACTACTCCATGGCCAAGCTCATCGACGAAGCCGGCATGGATGTGATTCTGGTGGGCGACTCGGCCTCGAACGTCATGGCCGGCAACATGACCACTCTGCCCATGACCCTCGACCAAATGATATACCACGCCAAGAGCGTAATCAAAGGCACGAACCGCGCGCTTGTCGTGTGCGACATGCCTTTCGGATCATATCAGGGCAATCCCATCGAAGCCCTCAACTCGGCCGTACGCATCATGAAGGAGAGCCACGCCGAGGCCGTGAAGATGGAAGGCGGCGCTGAGATCCGCGAAAGCATCGAACGCATCCTGTCCGCCGGCATTCCCGTGATGGGACATCTGGGCCTCACGCCACAGAGCATCAATAAGTTCGGCACCTATGCCGTACGCGCCAAAGAAAACGCAGAAGCCGAAAAGCTCCTGGCCGACGCCAAGATGCTCGAAGAAATCGGATGCTTCGCACTGGTGCTCGAAAAGATTCCCGCCGACCTGGCCCGCCGGGTTGCCGAGAGCATTTCCATTCCCGTAATAGGCATCGGTGCCGGTGGCGGCGTGGACGGTCAGGTTCTCGTGATGCACGACATGCTGGGCATCAACAAAGGCTTCTCGCCCAAATTCCTGCGCCGCTATGCCGACCTCTCGTCCATCATCAACGAAGCCGTAGGACACTACATCGACGACGTGAAGACCGGCGACTTCCCCAACGAAAGTGAACAATACTGATTCCGCACTCCCCATAGAGTGGCGCCACAGCTACATCCTCACCGCCGGCGAAAGCGATGCCGGCGGCAGGATGCCGCTGACCCTCGTCACCGAACGCGTAATCGAGACAGCCACCGAGCACGCCAACGCCCTGCACATAGGCTACGACGAACTCTCCAAGGCCCGCATAGGCTGGGTTCTTAGCCGTCTGGCCATCGAAATGTTCCGCTATCCCGGAATCAACGAGCGCTATACGCTCACGACATGGATACAGTCCTACAACCGCCTCTTCTCCGAGCGCGCCTTTATGATGACCTCCGACGATACGGGCGAGGTTTTGGGCTATATGCGCTCCGTGTGGGCGGCCATAAACTTTGAGACACGCGCCGTGGCCGACCTCTCGGAATTCGAGCGCACACGCTTCCCCGTTTCTTCCCGCGAGTGCCCCATCGACCCCGTAAAGCGCCCCGAGAAGTTATCGCCCGAGGCCTCGCAGACGGACTACACCTTCAAGTACTGCGACCTCGACTTCAATCGCCACGTCAACACCGTGCGATACGTCACGCTCATCCTCAACCACTGGAGCCTCGAGCACTTCGACACACACATGCTCCGGCGCTTCGACATCCTCTTTCACCACGAATGCTTCTTCGGCGAGACCGTGCGACTGTGCATAGACACCGATGGCCCCGTGAACCGCTGCGAAATCAATCGCGGCGACCAAAAAGCCATCTCAGCACGGCTGTTGTGGGAAAAGCGGTCATAGAGCCGTATAACCGGACGACACACTTATTCCTCCCTGTCCAGATGCCTGTAAAAGGCCTTGAACGCCGTCTTCGAACCGAAGACCGTCAGGACATCCCCGTTTTCAATCTTCAGATTCTCATCGTCCGACGCCGTGTCTATCAGCATCGGACGGCTGCGCTTCAGCCCCAGCACGTTCGTGTACTCCTCCATACGCGTAGCCGCTATCACGCGAAGTCCGAATTGCGTATTTTCCATAAGCAACCGGTAAGGCATTCCCACGAAACGCCCGGGGGCACGTAGCTTCACCACCACATTCTCCGCATCCACCTCGAGAGTCTCGACGTCGGCCCCGAGTTCCATTTCATGCGTAAGATCCGAGGCTGCGCGCTGCTCGGGCGTGAGAATCCTGTCCAGATCGAAACTCTCGAGTATGGCCTCGTGCAGACGGTCGATGGCGCGTGCGTATATATGTTTCACCCCGGCCTGCTTCAGCAGAGCCACAGTCTTGATGGAGGCGCCGAAATTCTCGCCTATGGCCACAATCACGAGGTCTACATTATTGAGCGGGAGCACCTGCAGCGCACTCTCCTCCGTAGTGTCTATCTCATACACCGTGGATACATAATCCTTGATATTCTCAACGTTGTTATGGCATTCGTCTGCCCCTATCACCTCATGGCCCAGCGCGGTGAGGTCACGCGCAAGGTTCGAGCCATAAATTCCGAGACCTATTATCAGATATTTCATATTAGACGTTTTGTCAGTTTATTATAATGTTGTCCGAAGGGAAGTGCACCGAACTGTCTCGTCGCGTGCCCATAAATCCGCAAAGCAACGACACTATACCCACCCGGCCCAGGAACATGGCTGTGCAAAGCACGCATTTCGATGCCGCACTCAGCTCGGGCGTCACGCCGAGCGACGTCCCCACGGTGAATAGCGCCGACACGCATTCGAACACGAGCGCCCGCGCTCCAAGCCCCGGCTCAAGCTCGAAGATTATCAACACATAGGCTCCAAGCGAAAGTATCGACAATATAACCACAGCATTAGCCCTGCGCACGGAGCTCACGGCAAGATTTCGTCCGAAAGCGGGGATGCCCTTCCGACCCGTGACTATCGAACGTAGGTTCAGAAGCACGGCAGCAAGCGTGTTTACCTTGATGCCGCCCGCAAGGCTCTGCGATGCACCGCCTATCCACATTAGCAGCAGCACGATCACGAGCGTGGAATTCAGGAAACGGGCCGGATTAACCGACGCAAACCCCGCCGAACGCGGCGTGAGAGAATTGAACAGGCTCTGCACCGTTTTCTCCCACAGGCTCATCCCGGCAAGCGTATTGTCATACTCGAGCACGAAGAACGCTACCGCTCCCACCACTACAAGGATGCTCGTCGTAGCCAGCACGAGCTTCGTGTTCAGGTCGAATATGTGCACACGCTTCTCCCCCGATGCCGACGGGCGCAACTTTCGAAGCTTGTATGCTATGATTTCCTTGAAATTCACAAGATTCGGGAAGCCAATACCGCCTGCGAACACCAGTAGCGAAGTCACAAGATAGATATTCTGGCTTCCGCCCATAAGACGCGCGTTCGACATCCCGTCAGGGATATAGCTGAACCCGGCGTTGCAGAACGACGACAGCGAGTGAAACGCCGCGCACATCACCCGGTCCGAAACGGATGCGAACAGATCGGCCGGCAGCGTGAAATAAACCAGCACAGCCCCACCGAGTTCCACCACAAGCGTGAAACCGAGGATATACAGCAGCGCCGGAATCAGCGCGTTCATGCTCTTGGAGTAGATGAAATCACCCAGCATCAGCTGATTGTATATCGACCGCTCGCCGCTGAAGAAGATAGCGAAAAAGCTCGTGAACGTGAGCACACCGAGGCCGCCCACCTGCACCAGCAACGCAATGACCAGCAACCCGAGAGGCGTGAAGGTCGACGGAAGGTCCACGCTCGTCAGCCCCGTGATGCACACAGCGCTCGTGCTGACGAAAAGCGAATCCACATAGCTCAGCGGAGCAAGCGTGCACTTGGGCAGCATCAGCAACAGCGATCCCGCAAGTATAAAAAAGATAAAGCTTCCCGCCATCAGCAGCGAAGGATTCGTGCGCTTGCCCACGATATGCATAGCCGCATAGCAGATCTCCGTGATGGAATAAAACGCCAGCACCGAATACAGGAAGATATTGCTGTAAAGCACCTTCTCCAGCACGGGAATCCACGGATGGGCCGGATGAGGATACATCACCGGCAGAAGACTCACGAGCACCAGCGCATCGGCTATCCACTTGAGCACACCGTTGCCGCGCACGGTCGCTCGCGTGCGCATCAGCAGGTTGAACACTATTCCGAAGGCAAAAACGCCCTGCGCGCCTCGCAGGATGCCGTAGGTCAGGCGCCTGTCGATTTCCGTACGGTCAAAGCCCGTACGCAACACGAGGGCCACGAGCGCCGCAACAGCCATCACCGTCACAAGCACACTCAGTGCCCTCGCGATCTGCCGCATACGTTCGCGGCGAAGCTGCTGAAAATCAAACAGCTTTATTTTCCATTCCCACAGGCGCGTGTTCAGGCTCACGGCCCGGCGCCTTTTGCCTCCCCTCGGAGCCACCCGGATGCCTCCTTACTTTTTAGAACTCATCTTGAAGCCCAGATAAAGGCCGTCGTACTGTTGAAGAAGCGAGTTCAGAGCCGACAGCGACTGGAGCTTGGCAACGGACGACACGGCGTTCAGCACCTTCATCAGCTTCGTGGCATCGAAAACGATCGTGAGCGTGCTGCCGCTCTTCGTCGCCATGGCTGCCATGCTGCCGAGCTTGATCTTGCCCATGGCGCTGAAATTGAACACCAGATTGTTGTCTTCGTCCTTGCTTATCGTGCCCTTGAGCGACAGCTTCTTGATGGTGAGCGTGAAGTTCAGCTGCTCGTCCACGGTCATCGTCACCGACGTCAGCCCGGCCTTCTGATAATAAGGCTCGAGCTTGTTTTCGAGAGCCGTCGAGGCGGCCGCGCCGCCGATTTTCTTCAGTGCGTTGTCCGATGCGAATCCCACAGCAGGCGAAGAGTAGTTCCATGTGCCGATAAGGTCCTCGGCCGCGAACTTGTTCGTCGACGTGAGCGTACCCAACATCGAACCGAGCGCGCTCCCCAGGCTGCTGCCCGTGCTCTCTTCCGTGTTCTCCGAATTGCCGGAGGTCGAACCGCCGAGACGTCCGAATATATCACCGAGGCTCTGAGCCGAGGCTCCGCCACAAATCCCCGCAAGCATCAGCAGGACAATAAGAATCTTTTTCATATTTTTATTCAGTATTTTATGTGGGTGTGACACTCTCGGAGATTACCTCCTTGTGCTTGTCCGACTTCAGTTCATTGTCAACGCTTTCCCATTCGGAATTGTTCGACTTGTATTCGGGCACGATAAGCTTCATGTATGCCACAATGTCGTGGGCCGGACCATCGATCAGCGACTCGAGCTCTGTAAGATGTTTCACCACCTCATTATAGTCGTAGGTGCGCACCTTGGCTATCATGATCTTCTTGTTGTGCGTGGCTGTGGTGTGCTCCTTCTCGTTGAGAAGCTCCTCGTACAGCTTCTCGCCGGGACGCAGACCTGTCTCCACGATCTTGATGTCCACATCCGGCTTCAGACCCGAAAGCATTATCATCCTCACTGCAAGATCCCAGATTTTCACAGGCTTGCCCATGTCGAAAACATAGATTTCGCCGCCCTGACCCATCACACCGGCCTCGAGCACAAGATTGCAGGCCTCGGGAATGGTCATGAAGTAGCGGATGATGTCGCGATGCGTGATAGTCACGGGGCCACCTTCCTCTATCTGCTTGCGGAACAGCGGAATCACCGATCCGTTCGAACCCAATACATTGCCGAAACGCGTGGTGATGAAACGCGTCACGGGACCGTCGGAATTGCGCCGCAGCCATGTCGAAAGCGACTGCACGTAAATCTCGGCCATGCGCTTCGAAGCGCCCATCACGTTCGTGGGATTCACGGCTTTGTCCGTCGAAACCATCACGAACTTCTCCACGCCGTACTTCACAGACAGGTCGGCGATATTCTTGGTGCCGTAGACATTGGTGTGCACGGCCTCGGTCGGATTACGCTCCATCATCGGCACATGCTTGTATGCCGCCGCGTGGAACACATAGCGGGGATGATATTTCTTGAACGCACGCTCCATTCGCACCGGATTGGTGATGTCGCCGATGAAAAGGTGGATCTTGATGTCGGGGAAGGTCTGCTGCATCTCCAGCTGAAGCTCATGCATGGGAGTCTCGGCCTGGTCCACCAGAACGATGTCGCGCGCAGCCACATTGGCTACCTGGCGCACGATTTCGCTGCCGATACTGCCTGCCGCGCCCGTCACCATCACGGTCTGGTCGCGCAGTAGATTACCGATAGCCGGATTGTCCGTGTGGATGGTTTCGCGACCAAGAAGGTCCTCGACCTTGATGTTGTGCACGTGCCCCGAAAGATTGGGCATCGACTTGGAATTGATGTCGAATTCCTCAACCTGATTCAGCATCAGCAGCTGGATGCCGTTCTTGAGGAATATATCCGCCACATCGTTGCGCATCAGCTCTATCTGCGTGGACAGGAACATGAGCGTATTGCAACGGTAGAAATCGAAAATCTCGCGCAGACGCGATGCGTCATACTCCAGCACCGGGATGCCGCTTACCATACCGCCCGTGGCCGGATGCTTGCTGAGACTCAGAAGCGCCACAGGCTCGTATGCGCCCTCGAATTCGCTCTTGAGCGCCGAGGCGAGGAAGTAGGAATTGATCGACGAGCCAAGCACTATCACGCGCTTGCGGTTCTTGGTCACGCCCGAAAGGCGGAGATACATATACTTGACCAGCAGACGCATACAGAACATGAACGTAAACACGAAGATACCCGTGACGAAAATATTCCATAACGAAAGATAGAACACGCCCGTGCCCAGATACACGCCCACGGAAATTATGATCTGCGCGATGGACACACCCACCACAAGAAGCACGATCCGGTAGGTATCCTCGATCACGGAAAGGCGGATGATGGATCGGCTGGCACCCGTCAGCGCCAGACCGAGGGCATAGCAGGCCCACACGATCGAACCCTTGACCTGAGGCGTGAACATGCGATCGCCGGAAAGCTCGGGCGTCGACATGAAATAATATACAAGAATACAGCTTACAGCCACTATGAAGAGATCCGCTATGGCAACCATCCATTTCGGGCATGGCGTTGCAAGAAAGCGCTTGACAAGCACAGACTTAGACAGAACATTAAAGAATTTATTCAGCATATTGGATTCGCCTGATCAGAAAGTTTATCGATTGTGCCAACCGAAGGGCGCCCCGCCTCACCGCGACGGCACTCTCCCTCGTATGCAAAATTACAAAATAAATCCCGACATTCCAAACAATTTCCCCAAACTATACACCCCGACGACATATCTTCCGTAGTTCAGAGTCAAATTTGTATAGCTTATAAGCGTCCTCAAATTTTACACCGGGTTTGAACTTCCGGGTACCCGGAATTCTGAACGGAGTAAGATAGCTTTTCATTCTGAAAAGACTAATATTTTCGAGAATATGCCGGGCTCTGTTTTCGTTAGTAAAAGCCAAACCTTCCGACTTCAGAAGTCTTATCTGCTCGGCAACTGAGATTTGTGGTTGAATGTAGCGTGGTAGGGGCATAAAAACGAAAAACTTACCCTGAGCGCGCTGTTCTTACGGGAAGCGGGGTAAGTATGTTACTGCAAATTTACAG
>CAMWNH010000025.1 GCA_947175605.1 uncultured Porphyromonadaceae bacterium | reverse complement strand
TAAATGTACACACCACCTACAACTATAATAACAAGAAGAATAGTAACTATAAGTAAATCTGTAAATTCCATAAAATAAGTATTATTTTTGTTTGTGCAAATTTATATAAAAAACAAAAATCATCCAAATATTTAAGCAAAATAGACGCACTGATTTATGTCTTTAGACTTTGAAACTTTCGTATTATATTTAAGTTGCTTTTCAAGAGTTTTAACGCGAGGCGCTTGACTTCCGCCGTTTTTTTTTGTAATTTTGCGTTCAGTGTGGAGAAGGCCTTATTTTACTATTTACCACGACAAAACAAGGAAAGGACAAATCAGAATATGACGCGAAAGTGGAACTATCCCTCGATACCCTCGGGCGAGCTGCGAGTAGGCAGCGAGCTGGCGCGTCGCTTCGCCAACTGTCCTACCGTGTGCGACCTTCTGGTACAGCGCGGAATCACTACGATCTCAGAAGCTGAAAAATTCTTCCATCCTTCGCTGCGCGACCTCCACGATCCATTCCTTATGCCCGATATGGACAAGGCTGTAGACCGCCTGAACCGCGCCATGGGCTCGAAGGAGAAGATAATGGTCTACGGCGACTACGACGTGGACGGCACTACGGCCGTAGCTCTCGTCTACCGCTATCTCCAGAATTTCTACAGCGAACTCGACTACTACATCCCCACCCGCTATGAGGAGGGCTACGGCATCTCGCGCGCCATTATCGACGATTTTGTGGAGCGCGATATCAAGCTCGTGATAATCCTCGACTGCGGCATCAAGGCCAACGACGAGATAGCCTACGCCAAGGAGCGAGGCATCGACTTCATAATCTGCGACCACCATGTGCCCGACCGCGAGCTTCCTCCCGCAGCGGCCATCCTCAATCCCAAGCTTCCGGGCTCGACCTATCCGTGCCCGCACCTTTCGGGTTGCGGCGTCGGCTATAAACTCATGGAGGCTTTCTCGATTTCCAACGGCATAGCCACTGCGGAGCTCGAATGCATGCTGGACCTCGTGGCCGTGAGCATCGCGGCAGATATTGTGCCGATGACGGGTGAAAACCGCGTGATGGCCTACATGGGACTCAAGCGTCTCAACTCCAACCCCAATATGGGCCTGCGCGCTATAATACGTACATGCGGGCTGACTAACCGCGAGCTGTCGATAAACGACGTGATATTCAAGATAGGCCCCCGCATCAACGCTTCGGGCCGCATGCAGAGCGGCAGCGAGGCTGTGGAACTGCTTGTGGCGCGCGATGCCAAGGAGGCAGCCCGCAAGAGCCTTGAAATAGACAAATACAACAGCGACCGCAAGGAGCTGGACAAACGCATTACCGACGAGGCGAACGCCATCCTCGAGGCACGCGGCGAGAGCGTGTCGAAGAAACGCTCCGTGGTGATCTACAATAAGGACTGGCACAAGGGCATCATAGGCATAGTGGCATCGCGTCTCACCGAGCTCTACTACAAGCCGTCGGTGGTGCTGACGCTGACCAACGGTCTGGCCACGGGCTCGTCGCGCTCCGTTCAGGGCTTCGACATCTACAAGGCTATCGAATCCTGCCGTGACCTGCTCGAGAACTTCGGCGGCCACACCTATGCCGTGGGCCTTTCGCTGAAGGAGGAGAACATTCCGGCCTTCACGCAGCGCTTCGAGGAATACGTGGCGGCCAATATCCTTCCCGAACAGCTGACGCCGCAAATCGACATCGACGCCTTCCTCACCTTCTCGGAAATCACGCCTGAGCTTGTGTCGACCCTTCGTCTCTTCCATCCCTTCGGCCCCGGCAATCCGCAGCCCACGTTCTGCACGCGCCGCGTGCGCGACTTCGGCACCAGCAAGCTCGTGGGGCATAAGCTCGAGCACATCAAGCTCGAGATGGTGGACGATACCAGCGGCCGCGTCATCAACGGTATAGCATTCAACATGGCCTCTTATTTCGACCATATCCATTCGGGCAAGCCATTCAACATCTGCTACACCATCGAGGAAAACACGCACCGCAACGCGCCCGGCGCCCTGCAACTGCACGTGAAGCAGATCCGCGCCGTGGTGGAGTGAGCGATATGGATCCCTACGTCTATCATGTTTTTTCTTCGCGTCCGGCCGACGATGAGCCGGCGCCCCACCCTTCCGGCACCACGCCGGAGGATATTCTCGCACGCTATTGGGGCTACCCGGCTTTCCGTCCGCAGCAACGCGAGATAATCGGCAGTATACTTTCCGGCAAGGATACCATAGGCCTGCTGCCTACGGGCGGCGGCAAGAGCGTGTGCTTTCAGGTGCCGGCGCTGATGATGGATGGGCTAACGCTGGTGATAAGCCCTCTGATCTCGCTGATGAAGGACCAGATCGACGCCCTTGTGGAGCGCGGTATCCGTGCGGCATGCCTGCACTCGGGCATGAGCCACGCCGAGCGCAACTACACGCTGGAGCGCGCGGATGCTGGGAGGCTTAAGCTCCTCTACATCGCGCCCGAGAGGCTTGCATCGGAGGATTTCATACGGCGTATGCGCGCGTGGGAGATAAGTCTTATAGTCGTCGACGAGGCACACTGCATATCGCAGTGGGGCTATGATTTCCGTCCGTCCTACCTGAACATCGGAGCACTGCGCGAGCGCCTTCCGCAGGTGCCTGTTCTGGCACTTACGGCAACGGCCACGCTGAAGGTGCGCGAAGACATAGCCACGCAGCTGCGAATGCGCGAGCCGGCAGTATTCAGTCGCAGCTTCCGTCGCGACAATATATCCTTTCTCGTAAGGCACGACGAGGACAAGACGGGCGCCACGGCCATGGCTCTCACACGCGTGAGCGGCGCGGCCATAGTGTATGTGCGCTCGCGACGCCGCACACGCGAACTCGCCGCAGAGCTTACACGCCGGGGCATTCCGTCGACCTACTACCACGCGGGCATGGACCCCGAGGCCAAGTCGCAGGCGCAGGACGCCTGGATGCGGGGCGTCGTGCGCGTGATAGTGGCCACGAACGCATTCGGCATGGGTATAGACAAGGCTGACGTGCGCATGGTAATACACTACGACCTGCCGTCGACGCTCGAGGACTACTATCAGGAGGCGGGCCGTGCGGGGCGCGACGGCCGTCCGGCCTTCGCCGTCGTGCTTGTCAAGCAATCGGACAAGGCTTCGCTCACACGCCGCGTAGGCGAAAGCTTTCCGCCCAAGGATTTCATCGGCCGTGTGTATGAGCTTGCAGCCGTGAGTCTGAACTTGGGAATAGGCGAAGGCTATGGGCGCACGTTCGAATTTCACCCGGATGCGCTGGCTGAGCGCCACGGCATGAAGGAGGCACAGGTGCGTTCGGCCCTGCATCTGCTTGCACGCTCGGGCTATCTCGAGTATTCCGACGAAGTGGGCACGCGTGCGCGTGTGATGATTCTGGAGACGCGTGCGCAGCTATATGCGCTTGATCTTGATCCGACATCCGATGCCGTGCTGCAATGCCTTCTGCGGGAGTATCCGGGGCTGTTCGCCGATTACGTGAATATCAGTGAGCCTATGATCGCCCGCCGGCTGAACATCGACCAGGAAAGGGTGTATCAGTCGCTGCTGCTTCTGCGCAGGATGGGTGTGCTCTCATATGTGCCAATGAGTTTCGCGCCCTACATCCACTGGACGCGCTCGCGTGAGGAGACCCGGCACATCATATTGCCCACAGCCGTCTATGACCGGCGCAAGCAACAGATGGAGCAACGCATCGAGGCGATGCGAGCCTTTGCATTCGACCATACGCTTGATTGCCGGGTGAATCATCTGCTACGCTATTTCGATGAGAAGCCCGCCGGACGCTGCGGCAAATGCGATTTATGCCGTGCGGCTGCCGGTAGAGCGGAAGGGCCGTCGGCCGACGATATTGCCTCGCGGATTGCGGCTGCATTCGAAACGGCGAGCGCGGACAGCCTGCCGATAGAGCAATTGCTTAGGCCCTTCGGGCCGAATCGTGAACGGGCCATGGGCGTGCTTCGTGAGCTAATCGACCGCGGACTCTACGAGAGTTCGGGCTTGTTGATAAAAAGGATTCCAAAAGAATAAGAGCCGGTTCGGAAAATTCGCGAACCGGCTCTATCGTTATTTATTTCGTCAAATTGTCAGCGCACGCTGTCGCTCCAGGTGAGGGGCTCCGTGATATTCACGGGTATGCGTGCGGCGATATTGTCGGAAGACGTGCCCACGAGTATCTCGAACTTACCGGGCTCGACAGTCCAGAGCTTGGTGTCGGGATTGTAGAAGGCGAATGCTTGCTTGTCGAGCGGGAGCTTCACGGCCTTGGTCTGGCCCGGTGCGAGCTCGACTTTGCTGAAAGCTTTCAGCTCCTTGTAGGGGCGCACAACGCTGCTCTTGAGGTCGCGGACATAGACCTGCACAACCTCAGCGCCCTTGCGGCGTCCGATGTTGGACACGGGAACTGTTACTGTATATCCGCCCTTCTCGCCGAGGCCGTCGCCGGAAAGCGACACCTTGCCAAGCTCGAAGTTGGTGTAGCTGAGCCCGTGTCCGAAAGCGAAGTTCACACGGCCGGGCTTGAGTTTGTCGGTATAGCGATAACCGATGTCAAGGCCTTCCTTGTAGTGCACGTCGCCATCTACGCCGGGATACATTGCCGGATCAGCCTTGGCGTGCGGAGCGTAGTCTGCAAGCGACTTGGCGAAGGTGATGGGCAGTTTGCCCGAGGGGTTCACGTCGCCGAAGAGCACATCGGCGAGGGCGTGTCCGGCCTCGGAACCGATATACCAGCCCTGAACGATTGCAGGAACGGAATCGACCCAGGGCATGGAGTAGGCATTGCCCGTAAGGTTCACGACAACGGTCTTGGGGTTGGCGGCTACGAGAGCTTCGATGACCGCATCCTGATTGTAGGGCAGCGCGAAATCCTTGCGGTCGGCGCCCTCGGCATCCTGATTGTCGGACTTGTTGAGACCACCGATGAAGATGACCATATCGGCCTCGGCGGCTGCACGAGCCGCGTCAGCGATGAGCTGCTCGGCAGTGCGCGGGTCCTTCAGATCCTGACCTGTTATCACGCCGTTGTATTCGCCTGTGACATCGCCCACATATCCGCGCTCGTAGAGCACTTCCACGCCGCGTCCGGAGGCGAGTTCGCGGATGCCGTCCAGAGGCAGGAGCTCACGCTGAACTTTCAGCGAGGAGGAACCACCGCCCACGGTCATCATCTTGATGGCGTTTTCGCCCACGACGAGAATCTTCTTCACATCGGGAGCCACGGGCAGCAGCGAGCCTTCGTTCTTGAGAAGCACGATGCCCTCGCCGCCGATCTTGCGCGCAGCGGCATAGTGCTCGTCGCTGTTGAGCGAGCCGTAGGGCTTGTTGCGGTTCATGGACGTGCGCATGATCAGACGCAGCACGCGGGCAGCCTTGTCGTCGAGGTCGGACATGGGCAGTTTGCCTTCGAGAAGCAGCTTCTCATAGGGCTTGGCCAGATAGTAATCGTCGTATGCATTGCTTGCGCCCCAGTTGAGGCCGTTGGTCCAGGAGCCGAACTCCATATCGAGGCCGTTGGGAGCCACCTTTTCCGTGTTGTGCACGGCACCCCAGTCGCTGATAGCCACACCGTCGAAGCCCCAGTCGCCTTTGAGGATGTCGAGCAGGAGCACGGGATTCTCGCAGGCGTGTTCGCCGTCGTATTTGTTATAGCCGGGCATGATGGACCATGCACCGCCGTCGACCACGGCAGCCTTGAAGCCGGGAAGGTATATTTCATGCAGAGTGCGGTCGTCCACAAGTACGTTCACATGGTCGCGGTCCAGCTCCTGATTGTTCAGGGCATAGTGCTTCACGCAGGCGGCCACGCCGTTTTCCTGCACGCCCTTGATGTAGGGAGCCACCATCTGAGACGTCAGATAGGGATCCTCGCCCATATATTCGAAGTTACGGCCGTTGAGCGGCGTGCGGTTGATGTTGACGCCCGGACCGAGCAGCACATCCTTATTTCTATAGCGGGCTTCCTCGCCGATGGAGCGTCCGTAGAGAGCCGACATTTCGGGGTTCCACGTAGCGGCCAGACATGTGAGAGCCGGGAAAGCCACGCAGGAATCGTTGGTAGCGCCGGCCTGCTCCCATTCGTCCCACAGTACGTCAGGACGGATGCCGTGAGGCCCATCGGTGCACCAGATGCCGGGGATGCCCAGACGCTGCACACCGGGAGCGCTGAACTTGCTCTGCGCGTGAATTATTCCTATCTTCTCAGCCGTGGTCATGCGCGAGAGTGCGTCCTGCACGCGCTCTTCAAGCGGCTTGCTCTCATCGAGATAAACCGGGACCTCGGCCACAGCTGCCAGACCTGCGAACAGCATGGCAGCTGTGAATATTCTAAATTTTGCAGTCATACTTCTTATTTATTCAGTTCAATGGCTTTGATATAACTTTCGTGACGAAGCATATTCGCAGCCTTGGCGTTTTCGACATATTGCCGCAGCAGCTCCTTGCCGAGCTGCTCGGAACACAGCTTGCGGGCCTCGCGTATCTCGGAATACGACCCGCGCGGGGCCTCGACAAAATCTACGAGACACTGCCACTCCTCCGGCTCGGCTACCCCGGTCATGGAGCTGTCATTGATTTTCTTGTAAGGCCAGTATGTGTAGCCGATGTTATTGTCGCGCAAGGTGTTGGCGAACTCATTCAGCCACTCGTCCGTATTGTGTCCCAACTCACCCATATACATAGGAAGGTTGGTGCTGGCGCGGAAGGCTATGTAACTGCCGATTGCCTCAGCAGTGGGTGCACCACCGTAGCGATGGCAGGTGTACATGATGTTATCGTCGAAACTCGAGTCCGTGAAGTTGCCGAAATAGCTGTTCCACTGCGGACCGCCGAGAAGCACGATATGATTGGGGTCGTGCTTCCTGATTTCGGCCGTGGCGCGCTTATACAGAGGCTCGAGCGCGGCATTGAGCGAATCGCGCTCCTCTCCTTCCCAATACGTGGCCACAGGTTCGTTGGCAAGTTCGTAACCTAAGATCACATCCTCGTCGGCATAGCGCTTGGCGATGAGGCCCCAGATATCCACAAACTGCCTTTGGGCCATCGAGTCGGTCATCAGCCAGGGATAGCCGTAGCTGTCGTCAATGTTGTCGCCGGTCTGTCCGCCGGGGCAGTCGTGCATGTCCAGGATTAGACGAAGATTGTTCTTGCGGGCCCAGACCACGCAGCTGTCGAGACGGCGGAAACCTTCATCGGCATCATTAAGCCCCATATAGTCCTCGTTGGTAAAGAGCTTGTAGTGGAAGGGCACGCGCACGGTGTTGGCGCCGGTCGAGGCAATGAATTCGAAGTCATCGGCAGTGATATAATTGTCCTTGTAGTCCTGCCAGAACTCCGCGGCAGCCGTGGGACCGACGAGCTGACAAAGGGCTTCGTTGATCATACGAGCCGAGTTGACGCGCTTGAACCCGAACATGTAGCCCTCAGGGTTCAGCCAGTTGCCCAGGTTCGTGCCCTTGATGTAGAACTTTTCGCCCTTGGAATCAACGATATCCTGACCCTCAACGTGCAGGAAATCCTTTTCGTCCGCCACGGGAGCGGCACTGTGCGAGCAGGAAAAGCCCGCACAGGCCACAGCCGCTATGGCCAGCATTTTTGCTGTTCTAATCTTCATTCTGTTTTAAATCAGATATTGGGCGTATTCCAGACCTTGCTTGCAGTGCAGTTAGCCTTAACCTTCTGACCGCCGATGGTGAATTCGAATTCGCCGGCTTCCACGGTCCACTTGCCGTCGTAGTTTACGAATGCGAGGTCGGATGCGGGGATGGTGAATTCAACCTTCTTGCTTTCTCCGGGCTTCAACGTGATCTTCTCGAAGCCGCGCACACGCAGAACGTCGGGCGTGATCGAAGCCACAAGGTCGGAGCTGTAGAAGAGCACGGGCTCCATACCTTCGACTGCGCCGCTGTTGCGGACAGTCACGGCCACGGTGATGTTATCCTCGGGAGTGAACTCGGTCTTGTCGACTGTGATGTCGGAATACTCGAAGGTTGTATAGCTCATGCCGAAGCCGAAGGGCCACTGCACGTCCACATCAGCGGAATAGTTGTATGCACCGCTCATGGTTGCCACGGTCTCGCAGGGCTTGTGGTCGTAGGTAGCGAGGGCATTGATCCACTTGGGATAGGTGTAGGGGAGCTTGGCACTGAAGTTGCGTTCGCCGGAGAGGAGCTTGGCAAGAGCGTCGCCGCCATAGTTGCCGGGGAGAAGCACATCGACAACGGCCGATGCGAGGGGCTCGATTTCGCGGATAATGCGCGGACGGCCTTCGTTGAGCACAAGCACGATGGGCTTGCCGGTAGCCGCCAGAGCCTTCACGAGCTTGGTCTGGTTTGCAGAGAGATGGAGGTCGTTGGTGTTGCCGGGAGTCTCGCAGTAGGAATTCTCGCCGATGCAGGCCACGATTACGTCGACACCGCGGGCTGCAGCCACAGCGCGCTCGATGCGCACGTCGGTTTCCTGTTCCCACATACCGTACGCTTCCACATAGTCCATGCCCTTTTCGAGCACTACGTTAGACGCGCCGTATTCGTTGCAGAGAGCCTCATATATAGTGTTGTAAGCATCGTGATACTGGGGTTCCTCGGAGCCCTGCCAGGTGTAGGACCATCCGCCGTTGAGCGAGCGCATGGAGTTGGCGTTCGGACCGGTGACGAGGATGCGCTTGCCCTTGGCGATAGGAAGGGTATTGTTGTCGTTTTTCAGGAGGATTTCGCTCTGTACGGCCAGCTCGAAGGACTTCTGAGCATGTTCGGCAGATCCGAAGAGAGGATAGTCGGCAGGATTGGTAGCGGGAGTCTCAAAGAGGCCGAGACGGAGCTTGAAACGGATGATACGCTTCACGGCGTCGTCAATACGGGCCATGGACACCTTGTTTTCCTCAACGAGCTCCTTGAGCAGGGTGCAGAATTCGACGTCGTAGGGGGTCATGGACATATCCACACCGGCGTTGATTGCCAGCATGATTGCTTCCTTATAGTCGGCGGCGATCTTGTCGCGGCGCCAGAGGTTGTGTATGTCGGCCCAGTCGGTCACGATCATACCGTCCCAGTTGAGCTGTTCCTTAAGCCATACGGTCAGCATCTCGTAGTTGGCGTGGAAAGGCAGGCCGTTGTTGATGCCGGAATTAACCATGATGGAGAGAGCGCCTGCGCGGATTGCCATCTTGAAGGGCTGGAAATATTTCTCACGCAGATCCACGGGATTGATTGACGAAGGCGTGCGGTCCTTGCCGGTGACGGGGTTGCCGTAGGCCATATAGTGCTTGAGGCATGCGCCGACATTATCCTTGCCCACGCGGTTGGGATCGTCGCCCTGATACCCCTTGACCATCTCGACAGCCATCGCGCCATTGATGAAGGGATCTTCGCCGAAGCTTTCCCAGATACGGCTCCATACAGGATTGCGACCGAGGTCCATCACGGGATTGTAGACCCAGGGAATGGAGGATGCGCGGGATTCGTAAGCACAGACAGCTGCGCCTTCACGCACGAGATCGCGGTTGAAGGATGCGGCCATGTTGATTTCCTGCGGGAAAAGCGTGCCGCCGGTGGTATAGGTCGTACCGTGGTTCTGATCCACGCCGTAGATGTCGGGGATACCGATATACTTCATGGATGCGTCCTGAATGCCGCTGATGAGGCGATACCAGGTTTCACGGTCCTGTGCATGGCCCTGCGCAGTGTTGAGTATGGAACCTACGCGATACTGATTGAACACGGTCTCGAGCTTGGCGGAGTCGAGCACAACTTTTCCGTCCTCGAGCGAATCGGCGCAGACGAGGTCGATGACCACTTCGCACATCTGGCCGACCTTGTCCTCGAGGGACATTCCGGAAACAATTTCATTTACTCTCGTTTCGATGTCCTTATCGGCGGGAATAGCCGGAGACATGGTGCCGTCGCCGGACGTGCGTCCGCAAGCAGCGGCAAGAAAGCCCAGAAGGGCAATTGCTAATTTTCGCATTGCTGTTATGTTAGTATTGGTTTTAAATGGTATCTTCCCTTAGTGTGTCTTCAAATTTAGCAATTATTTCCCGAATATCCGAGCCTGAATAGTGTCTCGGTAAATATTTCAGCAAATGCACATCCCTGAATTTCCTATAATTTAAGCGGATATGCGCGACCCGATTTTGGAGTTTCAGTAAATAAAAATGAGTAGAGTTTTTATAGTATTGAGGAAAAACACTATATTTGCAGAGGAAATAAATTCCTTAGTTCCGAAAACCCTATGCCACGAAAAACTCTGCCCTGTATATTCATCGCGCTTTTGTGCACGGTATATGTCCCATGTGTCTCGGCCGCAACAAAATTATCCGCGGAAAACGAGCGTCTGCTCATGCGCCTCGATTCCCTTGTGGACAATCATGAGACCACCGTCCGCGAAAAGGAAATACGTCTGGACGTATTGCGCAACGCGCTGAAGAAGGCCGACTCGGATGCACGGCGTCTTGACTTGATGAGTCAGCTTTATGAGGAATACTTCGTCTACGATTCCGACTCCGCCATGTATTATGCAAGTGAATCGGCCGCGCTTGCGGCCCGAGGAGGTGTGGCAAACTACGATACGCTGGCGGAATGGCGCATCAAGGAGGCCTTCGTGGATATTGCACAAGGATGCTACGACAAGGCGATGGAAATTCTCGACAGCATCGATGTGCCCCGACTCTCGCCACGTATACGCGCGGAGTTCTACTCCGTAAAAAGCTTCTGCTTCTCGATGCGAGCGCTATATATGAAATCCAACAAAAAGCGTTGGAACGACGAAATGGCCATGGCGAATGCGTATCGCGATTCGCTGGTGTCGCAAAATCTGCCGATTACCGACGAGTATCTGTGGGTGCCCGTAGCCGTGGCTCTTGACGGCGAGGAATATAATATAACGGATGATGTTATCGCGAAACTGAAACACAAAGTGGACAACACCAGCATTGCGTCACGCAATAATGCCATAGACGCATATTGGCTTGCACGGTACTATGCACATGAGAATCGTGACGAAGAAATGGTGAAGTATATGACCTTGGCTGCGATATACGATGCGGAGATCGTGAACCGCGAAATAGCAGCGATCCAGGACCTTTCGACCTACCTGTTCGAACACGAACAACTCAACCGTGCATACAACTACATGATATACAATGCACTGCAGGCTTCCACATATCACAACCGCATACGCCTCGTAAGTATGTCGGACTCATTCACCAGCGTGCGCGATGCCTACCGGGCAGAACTGGAGAAGCGCGACCGCACGCTCTCGCGTTATGTATGGGTACTTGCGTTGCTTTCACTGGTACTTCTCACATTCATAGTATTCATTATTCTTGAATTCCGGAAGCTAAAGAAAATGCGGAATCTGCTCCATGCCACCAATCAGGAGCTCAGCGCCTCTGTGCGCGAACGCGATTCGGCCATTGCGAAGCTCGAAAAGGTGAATAACGAACTATCCGAAGCAAACGAACAGAAGCTTGACATCCTGGCATATACCTTCAAACAGAATTCCACCTACATCAATGCACTCGAAAACTACCGCAAGCTTCTGTTGCGAAAGTTCAAGACGAAACGCATCGATGAGCTGGGTGTGCTCATAAACGATCCGGACCTGATCCGCGAACAGTATCAGGAGTTCCTGGAGAGTCTGGATAAAATCATACTGTCCATCTTCCCACGACTCGTGGAGGAATATAATTCCACGATGCCGGAGGAATGTCATGTGTCGCCCGCAAGCGTAACCAAGACGAAAACCATCAATACGAAACTTCGCATCTACGCACTTCGCAGACTGGGTGTGCACAAGAGCGCGGACATAGCGCAGATGCTCAATATTTCCATACGCACGGTGTACAACAACCGTACACCGAATGCCGATGATCCGGCGGACCAATAAGCATCTTTTTTACACATGACAAAATACTGAAACGCCTCCTTCCGAGGCGTTTTTTGTTTACCGATACAAATCACCCCACCCCATGATTATCAACATTTTAAGCGTTTCCAGTTTTACCTTTTATATCCCGTGCAACATTTGAATATTAACTTTTAGTAACTTTGCAAAAAATCCTTTATTGTGCTTGTGAGGAAGCAAGCACGTTTTTCTGTCCGTTACTAACCCACTAACTTAAACCAATTCATAACAACCAAAAAATCCAGTAACATGGGAAACCTCAGACATCACATTTTCGGACGACTGTTCGCAGCCGTTGCAATGCTCTGGTTTGCCGGGTTGTGTGCGTATGCGCAGAACATCACGACAACCGGAACAGTAACAGATGAAACAGGCGAGCCTCTGATTGGAGTTTCCGTACTTGTCCAGGGCAAGGTTGAGGGCACGACCACCAACCTTGACGGTAAGTATTCGGTGACCACCCAGCAGGGCGCCAAACTTGTATTCTCTTATGTAGGCATGACCACGCAGACGGTTAACGCTGTCAACGGCACGCTCAACATTCAACTTACCCCCGACACCAAGATGCTCGACCAGGTAGTGGTCGTAGGTTATGGTGTTCAGCGTAAGAGCGACGTAACGGGCGCCATCTCCAAGATCGACGGTGCCGAACTTGAGAACCTCACCGTGAACAACCCCACGGCTGCCCTCGCCGGTAAGACCTCGGGTGTTCAGGTAATCAGCACCTCGGGTGCTCCCGGTGCAAGCCCCACAATCCGTGTGCGCGGCTACTCCTCCAACTCCGACATGGCTCCTCTGTATGTTGTCGACGGCATCCGCCTCTCCGACATATCCGGTATCGACCCCAGCCAGATCGAATCGATCGAAGTGCTGAAGGACGGTGCTTCCGCAGCCATCTACGGTGCACAGGCAGGTAACGGCGTTGTGCTCATCACCACCAAGGGCGCTGACCGCAACAGCAACGGCAAGATCCGCTACGACTTCCAGTTCGTAAACGAGACCATCGGCCATCGTCCCGCCATGCTCAACGCACAGGAGTACATGACCTACATGGTTGAAGCCGGCGCACTCGCACAGGACGCATTCGCAGCCAACGGTTGGAACGGCAAGACCGATACCAACTGGTTCGACGTAACATTCGGCCACGGCACACAGCTCAAGCACACCTTCACTTTCGAAGGTTCCAACGACCGCGGTTCGCTTCTGGCTTCGCTGGCTTACCTGACCAACGACGGTCCCGTACGCGGCAAATCCGACTACTACAAGCGCCTCTCGGGCAACATCAACGCCGACTATCAGATCAAGCCTTGGTTCAAGGTGGGCACGACGGCCATCCTCGAACGCTGGCAGACCCGTTCGGTATCCGCTTCCGACCAGTGGGGTGCGATGCTGACCTCGATCTATGCTCTTGATCCTCTGACGCCCAACACCGTCAGCCCCGATCAGATCGGCAACTATACCAACATGATGGCTCACAAGAACGAGCTCCTCACCAACGAGGCAGGCGACTACTATGGTATCTCCGCTTTCTACACCGGTGAGAACGTTCACCCGATGATCATGCGCGACCGCTCCACCGACAAGTATTCCGGCTTCAACGTAACCGGTTCGGCTTACGCTCTGTTCAACCCCTGGAAGCCCCTGTCGATCACCTCGCGCTTCGGCTACAAGCTCACCTCGCAGCATCAGTCGCACTACGAAGTTCCTTACTTCGGTTCGGTGCAGGCAACGAGCCCCAACCTCTCCATCAACGCCCAGAACTCCACGGGCATCTACTACCAGTGGGAAAACTTCGCCAACTATAACCAGACTTTCAATCAGGTTCACAACGTAACGGCCATGGCCGGTATCTCCTTCCAGAAGGACATCTACTCCTGGACATACGGCGCAGCCAACCAGGACGGCGATGTACCTGCCATTCCCGTGAACAACCCCGCAATCTGGGGCTTCCTCGACTATGCTAACGCAGGCGCAGCCAAGGGCATCGGCGGCAACGAGAACGTATCGACGCAGTACTCGTGGTTCGGCCGCGTGGGCTATACCTACGACAACAAGTACATGATCCAGGCTTCGCTCCGTGCTGACGCCTACGACAACTCCAAGCTCCCCGTGAACAACCGTTGGGGTTACTTCCCTTCGGTGAGCGCCGGCTGGACTATCAGCCAGGAAGACTTCATGGGTTGGAGCCGTCCCGCTCTCGACTTCCTGAAGATTCGCTTCAGCTGGGGTAAGAACGGTTCCGTGGCTCCTCTGGGCGGCTTCTCCTACGGTTCGATCATCGGCCCGTTCGCTGCCAGCAACTATGGCTGGGGCCAGTGGAACAACGCAGTCTGGACCTGGGATACGACTCAGAACGGCTCCTACACATGGGTAAGCGGCAACGGCCCGACGACCATGGGTAACAACGAACTCTCATGGGAAACCATGACTCAGTGGGACCTCGGTTTTGACGCACGTCTGTTCAACAACCGTCTGTCCTTCGGCTTCGACTACTATCACAAGACCACTGACGGCCTGCTCGTGAGCGGTGTAGTTCCCACGCTGTCGCTCGGCGGCGTAACCTCGCCCATCAACGCCGGTGGCGTGCTCAACGAAGGTGTTGAATTCGACCTTGGCTGGAAGGATCGCGTAGGCGACTTCACCTACAGCGTATCGGCTAACCTCTCGACGCTCCGCAACAAGGTTACGAAGCTGCATCCCACGGTGCCCATCATCAATGGTACTTCCTTCTCGAACATCGTAGTAACCCGCTTCGAGGTAGGCGAAAAGGTATGGCACTTCTATGGCTATGACTATGCCGGTCTGGATAAGGAAACGGGTCGCGCCCTCTACTGGGTGGAACGCGACGGCGAGCGCGTGAAGACCGACGCTCCCGAAGAAAGCGACAAGACCAACATCGGCGATGCAATTCCCGACGTAACCCTCGGCCTCAACATCAGCCTCGCCTACAAGGGCATCGACCTGAACATCAGCGGTTCGGGCCAGTTCGGCAATCAGGTTTACATGTGTCTGCAGCGTCAGGACCGTCTGACCTCCAACCGCATCAAGGACGTGTTCTTCACGGACCGTTGGACGGAGTCGAACAAGACCGGTTCCATCCCCTCTGCCGCAGCCATCAACCAGGGCGTGGACGCAGAACGCTATCTGTTCTCCTCGGCTATGGTCACGGACGCATCGTTCTTCAAGATCCGTCAGATCCAGCTGGGCTACACGCTTCCCAAGTACATCACCCGCAAGGCGTTCGTAGAGAACTTCCGCGCATACGTATCGCTGGATGACTTCTTTACCTTCACCAAGTACAAAGGCCTTGACCCGGAAGTATCCGCGGGCACAGGCTCCAGCCAGGGCCTCGACATGGGCGGCTATCCTATCACCCGCAAGGTCAGCGTAGGCTTCAACATCACATTCTAAATCCAAACAGCACACAATCATGAAAAAAACCATATATGCATTGCTGTCGGCAGCCTGCCTCGGCCTCGCCGCCACAGGTTGCAGCGACGAGCTCAACATCGAGCAGAAGGGTGTGTACGAGACTGACAAGTACTACTCCACTGACGAAGAGGCTGCCAGCGCTCTCGCTCTCCAGATGTCGTATATCAACAATATGGCATTCGAAATCATCGAGTCCATCAACTGTCTTAGCGACGATGTATGGCCCGGTGGCTCCAACGCCGGCGACCAGCCCGGTCTTCACCAGTTCTCGGGCTTCTACATCTCGACGGAGAACGATAAGGTAAAGAACATCTATTCGTTCTGCTACCGTCTGATCTATTTCGCCAACACGCTCATCGAAAACGTGGAAGGCAAGGAAGATGCAACGCCCTACATGAAGCAGTGCGTGGCCGAATCCTACTTCCTGAGAGGTTGGGCTGAATTCTATCTGGGCGTGCTCTGGGGCAATCCCCCGATCGTGGACCACGTTCTGCAGCCCGATGAATACAACAACGTGAAGAACTCGGAATATGGCGAAATGCTGGAACAGGCCGCCAAGGACTTCCGCTATGCCATCGACATGAAGGCACTGCCCGAGAAGGCAGCCCTCGGCGACAAGTCGAACCTCGCACACTGCACGCTGGCCGCTGCCCAGGGCTACCTCGGCAAGACTTATCTTTTCCAGAAAAAGTATCCTGAAGCAGCAGCTATCCTTGACAAAATCATCGACGGCGGCAAGTATGCTCTCTATGACGGCGACTATGCCGACATCATCAAGGCTCCCTCGAACTGGAGCGACGAAGGCATCTTCGAAATCAACTGTCCTCCCGGCCAGACCGACGCTACGGCTCCCCAGCTGATGAGCTACGTCTATCTCTATGCCGGCTGGCGTGAAGATCACTTCGATTTCTCCGGACTGAAATCGGGCTTCGAGAACTTCAACACGACGGGCTACGGCTTCTTCAATCCCACGGGCACACTCGTGAAGGCTCTTATCGCCAGCGACGGCGAGAACGGCTACCGCACGACTTCGGTTGTGAAGGGTCAGGATTACGTTGAGAACGTGATGGGCGTTGGCAAAAAGCCTAATGCACCTGCCCACGGCCACGGCCTCTACTGCGGTTGGAAGAACCGCTACGAATGGAGCGACGTTTCCATGAACTGGGGCGGCTGGTCGCCTTTCCCTGCCACCAACTTCCGCTACATGCGTTACGCAGAAGTGCTGCTGAGCGCAGCTGAAGCACATCTGCAGGCAGGCAACGCAGACAAGGCTCTCGCATATGTGAACCAGGTTCGCGACCGTGCACAGGCCCAGCGCTATACGTCCATCGACATGGCCAAGATCAAGCTTGAGCGTCAGGTTGAGCTCTGCATGGAAGGCCAGCGCTTCATGGACCTCGTACGCTGGGGCGATGCCGCTACGGTGCTCGCAACCCAGGGCCAGAACATCGAGAAACTCGACGTCGATGCAAACGGCAAGTGGATTCTCGTTCCCGACGATGCCTCGAGCCCCTCGTACGGCTTCAAGGCCGGTCGCAACGAACTTCTCCCCTACCCCAAGGAAGAGCTCGACCAGAATCCCAACATCGTTCAGAACCCCGGCTATTAATAGCAGCACCTCTAATTATGCAATCATAAGGTAATAAGATTGATATTGCAATCGGGCCTCTATTTTGAGGCCCGATTTTTTTATCTTCATGAAAGTTAATTGGTGAGAAAATGGCAGAATTATGCTGCATTTGGCGAAAAAATCACTATCTTTACAGCTGAAAAATCCTTAATTCTTTACAGGCAGCGTCCCGGAGTGCGGATGGTGCTGATACACAAACCATTACTTTCTCACAATGCAAAAATACTTTCTTGCTTTAGCCTTCGGCGCGCTCTTGTATACGGCTGCTCCCGCCCAAAGCGCATGGACCGATGTGCCTGAATTCACAACTTACACTGACGCTACCAATCCCGTGGTTCCCGGCGGCAACAATATGCTGCAGGGCTCGACTTTCCGTGCGTATATCATGAACGACAGCTGGGCAACGCTCGCCACCGAGGGCAGCGCAGCCGTGAGCTATGACGGCAATCAGTTCACTACGGGCAAAATCACTTACACTGCGCCTCAAGGCCGCGGTAACAACCAGTGGACGGCCCAGATGTGCTTCGAGACGAACTACAGCATGGAGCCCTCGAAGAAATACGACCTGACGTTCCACGTGAAGTCGACGGCAGAAAATAAGTTCACGGTAAAAATCGAGGACACCGTTGACCCCAACAACAAGAATATGGGCTATACGTATGTGACTCTTCCCGCGAACAAGGAACTGCTGTTTGTGTTGCACAATGCGTCGCCGAAAATGACCATCGACGAGGTGAAGCTGATGTTCGATGCCGGCGGTGCCAAGATCGGCTCGACCATAGAGATTTACGACATTGTCCTGCAGTCGGCGGACGAGCTGGGACAGCAGACCGGCGGTCCGCGCGAACTCACAGCCGCTCCCGAGGGATATGTGCTGGTATGGGAGGACAATTTCGATACGAACTCGCTGGGTAGCAAGTGGAACCAGATGAACTGGAACTCGGGTCACGTGAACAATGAGAAGCAGAATTATCGCCCGGGCTCGCAGGCAATCACAGCTGCCAACGGCACAACGATGCACACGGCAGAAATCAAGGACGGGAAGCTGGTTATCAATTGCTTCAAGGGCTCGGACGGCAAGATCTATTCGGCGCGAATGGACTCTCACGATGCCACGGCCAACCACAGCGGCTATGCCGCCTGGCGCTACGGCTATATGGAGGCCCGCATCAAGCTTCCGTCGGGACGCGGCACATGGCCGGCGTTCTGGATGATGCCGGAGGGTGTGAACTGGACGGATGAGAACTGGCCCCGCTGCGGCGAAATCGACATCATGGAGGAAGTTGGCTCGGACCCCAACCAATGTGTATGCTCGCTGCATGCAGAGGGTCACTACCACGCCGTGGGCACCCAGGTGAGCGCCAGCAAGCATGTGGACAACATGGAGGGCGGCTGGATAACCTATGCCATGCTTTGGGATAAGGATAACATCTCGATGTATGCCGACGGTCAGCGCATCCTCAGCTACAGTAATGATCATAACGGCTTCGTGAACTGGCCATATGACCGCCCGTACTATCTGACGCTGAACCTTGCATGGGGTGGCGACTGGGGCGGCGCCAAGGGTACGGACGAGAACGTGCTGCCCGTGAGCATGGAGGTGGATTACGTGCGTGTATATCAGCTGCCGGATAATGGCTCGACAGCTTCCGACGGCTCGGGTGCGGTATATATTCACGGTCCGTACAATGGTGTTGCGAAGGATGGAATCGTGCCTTCGTCGACTTTCAAGAGCTGGCAGGACAACTATTTCGTCCTTGAGGGTGAGGACAAGGTCTACACTAAGACTTTCATCGTGGGCAAGAGCCTGCACGCTACCCGCGGCCAATTCAAGATCTGCACTGACGCGACGGGCGCACATGCCTTTACGCCCGAGGGCAGCGAATATCGCATCGTCATGGAGCCCAATGACTTCCTGCAAATGGACGCCAACGGCCTGATCACTCCGAAAAGCGAGGCCCATCTGCGCAACAACGACGAGCTGACGATGACGCTGGACCTCTCGAAGGGAGCTTCGAAAGGTACGCTCAAGGTGCAGTGGAAGGAAGGCGAACCGGAGAAGAAGGACTACTATCTGATCGGAGCCAAGAACTCGATCTGGCCTGATTTCATCGGGACTAATGATGACGGCTGGGACTGGAAATACTGCTACAAGCTGGAGCAGGACGGCTACCGCCATTCGCACACTTTCACGGTGGGCCTGGATCTGGATCCGAACTGGGTGAACTTCAAGTTCATGCCACAGAACAGCTGGAGCGGCGGCCAGTTCGGGAGCAATGACGAATGGAAGGGCTATACGGTGAGCTACGAGGGCGATTTTTTCGTGCTGGGCCGCGGTCAGAGCGTTAACGGAATTGATAACGGCAACATCAATCTGGCCCCGGGCAAGACGCTGGAGGGCGTGGACAAGCTGACAGTGACGCTTGACGTGACCGACGGCGAGGAGCACGCGAAATTCTATACGAATCTCGACCCCGCGGGCATAGAGGGCGTGGTAATCGAAGGTGATGATGCGAATGCTCCGTGGTACGATCTGTTCGGGCGCCCCATCAC
The DNA here is from genome assembly GCA_947175605.1 of uncultured Porphyromonadaceae bacterium. Classification (GTDB taxonomy): domain Bacteria; phylum Bacteroidota; class Bacteroidia; order Bacteroidales; family Muribaculaceae; genus CAG-873. Next base: position 10,730 of record CAMWNH010000025.1, on the reverse strand, counting down.
GCGTCCGCTCGTGCCAGGCATTTACATCCACGGCCACAAGAAGGTGCTCGTGCGCCCGGGCGAGTAAGCGCGGTCAGCCAAGCACTACATCAAGAATCATCATAAGCAAGAAGCCGACGGCAAATCCGATCGTACCGAGATTGGAGTGCCGTCCTTCTTGTGTTTCGGGGATAAGTTCTTCGACAACGACATATATCATAGCCCCGGCAGCGAAGGCCAGGAGATAAGGAAGCAAGGGGACGACAACGGAGGCGAGCAATATTGTGAGAGCAGCGCCAATGGGTTCGACCAGGCCGCTCAGGGCTCCGAGAGCAAATGATTTCAGGCGCGAGTTTCCGGCGCCATGCAAGGGCATTGAGACGATGGCACCTTCGGGGAAGTTCTGTATTGCCATACCGACAGCCAAGGCAATCGCTCCGGCCATGGACATGTGAGTGTTTCCGTCCATAGCTCCGGCTATGGCCACACCTACGGCCATGCCTTCGGGGAGATTGTGCAGGGTTATAGCAAAGACGAGCTTTGTGGTTTTGGAAAGGCGGGATTTGGGGCCTTCGCACTGATCGCTGTCGATGTGCTGATGAGGAATAACATCATCGAGGAAGAGCAGGAAGAGGATGCCTCCCATGAAACCGGCTATGGCGGGGAGGACGCTAAGAAGGCCTTCTTTACCGGTCATCTCCATGGAGGGAATCAAAAGGGACCAGACGGACGCGGCAACCATGACGCCTGCGGCAAAGCCCGTAAGCGTCTTCTGCAGCTGCGGCACAATTTTATTCTTCATCAGGAAGACGCATGCCGCGCCGAGCGCAGTTCCCAGGAATGGCAATACCAAGCCAATAACAAGTCCGTCCATCATATCTTGAAAACACATGGAGCAGGCAGAGAGTTCTTCGGAAGGGAGGAGGGGGTAGTGTCTTTGACAAGAAACAATTGCCGAAATAGCCTACCCTCTAAAGATTATTGCACTGCAGTATAATTTTTATTAATTTTGTATCTGATATGACAAAGAATGAACTTGTAGCGAGGCTGCGCGAAATTGAATGGGATGATTTCGAGGTCAAAGCAGCGAAGTCCGATCTGCCGAAGAATATTTGGGAAACAGTCAGTGCTTTTTCAAATTGCTCCGGCGGATGGATTGTGCTTGGAGTGAAACAGTCAGGACGGACGTTTGAGGTTACAGGGGTGGATAATATTGAAAAACTTGAACAGGATTTTTTCGGGACTCTAAGGTCCAGAAAATTCAATGTTCCTCTCTTTGCCACGCCACATCGCTACGAGATAGACGGGAAAAACATTCTTGCCTTCTATCTTCCGTCATCTGAGGTCAAGCCTGTATATTTCGGGGCGCTTGAAAATACTTTTATCCGAATGGGTAGTGGAGATCAGCGTGCCACGCAGCAAGAAATAATGTCGATGGTTCGTGACCAATCATTCGGCATTCAGTCGCAAAAATCCATTCCCGATACCAATATTGACATGCACAACCGTGATGCCCTTACCGACTTTCGTGGCGAGGTACGTCATTGGGGATTAGTTCCACATCTTGATAGTGTAACCGATGAGGAATTCTGTAAGGGTGTAGGCATCACTGATCATGTCGGACAGCTGACTTACGGTGGATTAATAATGCTTGGTAAAAATCCATATACATTCAGTTTTGTTCCCACTTTCTGTGCTGACTATGTTGAGATACCCGGCACCGGCTTGGAGGCAATGACAAATAATTATGTATATCGTATTCCAGAGCAGCAGAATCTGTGGGAAGCGAGCCGCATTATCCTCCGCCGTTTGCGCACACTTGTAAATACTCCAATGGTTGGCATAAACGAACGAGGACAATCTGTAGAGGATTTCTCCGAATACGACATACTGCGTGAGGCAATGGCAAATCAGATGGCTCATGCTGATCACTTCAGTCCACGTCGAAGCTGTATCCATGTTTTTGACGACCGCATCGAGTTCTTGAATGCCGGAGGTATGCCAATGCCTTTGGATGTGATGGAAAAATCATTTGAATCCCAGCCTCGCAACCCTGTAATCGCAAAGTTGTTCAGATTGGCGCATATTTCTGAAAATCTTGGCTATGGACTACGCAAGTTAAAACGCTGGCAAGAAGTTACCGGCCGACCAATGCACATTGAGACAAGTATTAATTCGGTTAAGGTAATATTTGACCTCCAGACTCGCGAAACGGATGTCGCTAAAAATGTCGCTAAAAATGTCGCTAAAAATGTCGCTAAAAAATTAACCGACCGTCAGCAACGAATCATAGCACTTATCACTGAAAATCCACAAACCACAAGAGCTGAAATAGCTAATGGTCTCGGTGTCGCCACCAAAACAATTGAGCGCGAACTAGCAGCTATCTCTGACATTATCCGCTACGTCGGATCTAAAAAAGGTGGTCACTGGGAGGTTGTCTCGTCCTGAATACTGACTTGGCGAGAAAGTATTTTTTGGGGGATTTGGTTTTAATATGTATTTTTGTACGGGGATTTAGTCCTTGGGATGAGGATGTCCTTTGGAACCCTTAAACAATTGACTATGGACTGGCTGATTCAAATATTCAGGAACAATCAGGAGATACCTATATTTCTTACTTTGGGTATCGGCTTTTGGCTTGGCAATCTTAAGATTAAATCGTTTTCGCTCGGACCTGTCACGGCGACGCTCATCGTGGGCGTTCTTATTGGGCAGATGGACATTCAGATTTCGCCAACTGTGAAGTCTCTGGCTTTCATGTTGTTTCTATTTGCAATAGGATATAGTGTGGGGCCTCAGTTCTTTAAGTCACTTAAAGGCGAGGGGCTGAAACAAATATGGTTCGCGCTCATCGAGTGTGTGCTGTGTATAGCCGTGGTGGCGGGCGTTAGCAAGCTTATGAATTTCGACAAGGGTATCGCGGCGGGGCTTTATGCGGGCTCGCAGACGGTGTCGGCCGTGATAGGTGTGGGTTCGGATACGATCCGCGCTTCCATATCCGACGGGAGGGCGGCGGAGAAGATGATTCATCTTATTCCGGCCTGCTATGCAGTGACATACATTTTCGGGACAATCGGTTCGGCATGGATCATTGCCAATCTCGGGCCTATTCTGCTGGGCGGTCTCGCGAAGGTGAAGGCCGAGACTAAGCGGCTGGAGGAGGAGATGGATTCGGGGGACTTTACGCCTGAGGCGGGCACGATTCTTGCCAACAGGGTGATCTCCTACCGTGCGTACAAGGTGGAATCCGCTTTTTTCGACCATTCACGGACTATTAAGGAAATCGAAGCTTATCTGAAGATGAAGCATATCCGGCAGTTTGTGGTGCGCGTAAGAATCAAGGATGAGATAATGGATCCTTCGCCGGAATTGCGTATCCACAAAGGGGATACGATAGTGCTGAGCGGGCGGAGGTCGAGCATCGTGGCGGATTCAGACTGGGTGGGCCCGGAGGTGACGGACCACGAGCTGCTGACATTTAGCTCGGAGAATCTGGCTGTGACGGTGTCGAAATCCGGGGCAGACAAGACCATCGGGCAGCTTCGCCGGGAGCCCTACATGCACGGCGTGATGATAAGCAAGGTAATCCGTAATGAGATTCCCCTTCCCGTGAGCCGTTCGCTGCGCCTGGAGCGTGGGGATGTCGTGACGCTTGTGGGGCTGCCTGAAGAGGTGGCGAATGCTGTGCCGGAGATAGGATACAGCGACCGCGCTACTGACGATAGCGATATCGTGTTCATCAGTCTGGGTATAGCGCTGGGCTGTCTGCTCGGAGCGATCGTGATCTATGTTCACGGTATCCCGATCTCGCTGAGTACGAGCGGGGGTGCGATACTGGCGGGTCTTGTGTTGGGCTGGCTCCGCTCGCGGCGACCAAGCTTCGGACATATACCGTCGCCCGTGATATGGTTTATGGATAATGCGGGCCTCAATATCTTCATCGCCGTGGTGGGTATTGCGGCAGGACCTTCGTTTCTGCTTGGACTTCAGGAAGTGGGCATTTCGATTTTCCTCTTCGGGATTCTGTGCACTACGATTCCTCTGATTCTAAGTATCTTTATAGGCAACAAGCTATTCCGATTCCCGGCGGCGATAACTTTGGGATGCGTAGCGGGCAGCCGCAATGCCGTGGCCGCGCTGGGCGCGATTCAGGATAATCTCGACAGCACGCTGCCGATGACGGGATATACGGTGACGTATGCCGTGGGCAGTATCTCGATGATTATCGGGGGCCTTATCGTGACGATGCTCGTATAGCGATATGGATGGATGCAGTGAAAAACGAGTGGCAGTGATAGCGGGAGGCGGTCCGGCAGGCCTGACCATGGCCTACGAGCTCGCCCACCGGTCCGAGACAATCCAACCTATTGTATACGAGGCTTCGGATATGCTCGGAGGCATATCTCGGACAGTGGATCACAATGGAAACAGAATCGACATAGGCGGCCACCGGTTCTTCAGCAAGAACGCTCGTGTGAGGGCGCGATGGAATGAAATCATGCCTATGCAGGGCTCTCCTGCCAGAGACGAGCTCCTGTGGGGAGTGTCCGCACCCAAGCATACGTCGTGGGCGACGGATCCGGAGCAAAGTGACGAGGTGATGCTTCTGCGCCGCAGGATATCGCGCATATACTATCTGCGCAGATTTTTCGACTATCCTGTGACACTGAGCCTGCGCACGCTGCGCTCCATGGGCTTTTTCCGCTCGATGAGGTCCGCCGCCGGGTTTATCGCGTCGAAGTTCCGTAAACTCCCCGACACAACGCTCGAGAACTTCTACATCAACCGATTCGGCAAGCCTCTCTACAGGATGTTCTTCGAGGGGTATACGGAAAAGGTGTGGGGCGTGCATCCCTCGAGGCTCGGTGCAGACTGGGGCGCGCAGCGGATAAAGGGACTGTCGATATCCGCCATCCTTCGGGATATGTTCGTTAAGAAACTTGGAATCTCGCGCACGCGCAAAGTGGAGACGTCGCTCATCGAGGAATTCGCATATCCGAAATTCGGGCCCGGGCAGCTGTGGGAGCTGACGGCGAAGAGAGCAGCGGAGTCTGGCGCGGAGATTGTCGTGTCCTCCCGCGTGGAAAAGGTGCACATCGGCCGTAGCGGCAGGGTGGAGGCTGTGAGCGTCGTGACCAAAGACGGAAAGATGAAGCGCACGGACTGCGACATGTTCATTTCCTCGATGCCACTGTGCGACCTTATCAAAGCTCTTGACGGGATTGATGTGCCGGAGGAGGTGAGGCGGATAGCGAAGGAACTGCCTTACCGCGATTTCATAACTGTGGGACTGCTCGTGCCGGAACTGCGTATCAAGAACCATTCGGAATTCAAGACTGTGAATGAACGGATACCGGACACATGGATCTACGTTCAGGAGCGCGATGTGCGGCTGGGCCGCATTCAGGTGTTCAACAACTGGTCGCCCTACATGGTGAAGGATTTTGAGAATACGGTGTGGATAGGGCTGGAATATTTCTGCTCTGAAGGCGATGAGATGTGGAATATGAGCGACTCGGATTTTATCGAGATGGCCAAACGCGAGCTTGAGCATGTGGGCATGATCAATGCTTCGGATGTTCTTGATGCTGTTCGCATCAAGGTGCGGAAGGCTTATCCGTCGTACTTCGGCTCGTACTATGAACTGGGGAAGGTAAAGGCGTTTCTGAATTCCATTCCGAATCTATACTGCATCGGCCGCAACGGGCAGCACCGCTACAACAATATGGATCATTCCATGCTCACGGCCATGGTGGCAGCCGACAATATCCTGAACGGCATCACGGATAAAGACAATGTATGGAACGTGAACACGGAAAAGGAGTATCACGAAAGCGAATGACAGGACCCGGTCATTCAAGATGCTTATAAAGGCTGTGCTTTCGGCCTGCGGCGGGCGAAGTAATAGCCTATTATCGCGGCGGAGGTGAGCGACTCCGAGACGAACAAGGCCAGCCATATTCCTGCCACACCGGCAAGCACGGGCATGAGCAGGAACGAGGGCACAAGGAATATCACGCCCCTAAGCAGCGCGAAGACTATCGAAGGAACCACCTTCTCGATGCTTTGGAAATAACCGATGGCCGTGAGATTGAAAATGAAGAACACGAATGCGAGTGAGAACAAGGGGAACCCTTCAGCGGCAAAGGCTGCCGAAGGGCTGTCGCCGCTCAGAAACAATCGGACCATCCCGGAAGGGAACAGGGTGAAAGCCATGGTGACAATCAGTCCGCACGCTACTGCGGAAAGAATGGCAAGCCGCTCGGTGGCCACTACCCTACTCTTGCTTCCAAGTCCGTAGTTATAGCTGATTATGGGCTGCGCGGACTGGGCTATAGCATTTCCGATCATGAACACAAAGGGACAATAGTAGCAGGCAATGCTGAAAGCCCCTACCCCATAGTCGCCTACATATTTCATGAAGACGATATTGCCCATGAGCATAAGCATTCCCATCGTTGCCTCTCCGAGCAGGGCGGAGATGCCGATCTTGCATTGATAGCCAAGATTGCGCAGGGACAGGCGAAGGCTCTTGGCTGACATCTTAATTCTGATGAGGCGCAGGCTACCGGCAAAGGCAAGAAGATATAGCACGACCATCACTCCTCCGACAAAGCAGCTTATACACGTGGCGAGCGCGGCTCCGAATACACCCATGTCCAAGGGGAAGATGAACAGATAGTCGAGGACAACATTGAGCAGTCCGGGCAAGATGTTGCACCACATGGCATACTTGGGAGAGCCGTCGAGCCTGACGATGAACAAGCCTATGCCGCACCAGGCCTGAAAAAGGCAGGCCACGAAAACGCAGGGCATATAGCTTCGGACAAGAGGCAGGAGCGAATCGGAGCTGCCAAGGAGCCGGCCTGTGGCCTCTGGCGATGCGAGGGTGAGCGAGAGGAAGACGGCCACGACAAGCGTGACACAAACAAGGGCCTGTGTGATATTTAGCCTCGCGGCCTTGACATTGCCGTTGGCCATGTGAATCGATGAGACAACCGAGGCACCGACACCCAGCATGAGGCTTATACCCATGATGAGCATTGTGGGAGCGATGCAGATGTTCACGGCCGCCAGTGCATCGCTGCCGAGACCTCGGCCAACAAAGATTCCATCAGTTACAGTGACGGCACACAGGGAAAGCATGCCGAAAAGCGTGGGGATAAAGTATGCCCGGAAAAGCTTCGGAATCCGGACGCTTCCAAGATCTATCGAGTCTCGTTTCATATTATTTACTTCCAAGTGTCAGGGGTCAAAAAATCAAGGCCGAATAAGAATTGTGGTTTTACCCAGTCATCTTATCCGGCCATGTATAGAGCCCTCCGATGAGGATTACAAAACGCTATTATCACAGCTGTGTTTTACTTCTTGTCTTTCGTGTGCAGGAACTCCTCGTGATATGAATCGAGAATCTGACGGATGGCTTCGCCGATCTTCGTATAGTCGTCGCGGGTCAGATTGGCGAGCGATGCACGCACGCTCCAGTCTGGTCCGGCAAAACCGCTGCCGTTGAGAAGCACGACGGAGGTCTCCTTTGCCAGGCGCAGCACAATGTCGAGGGGTTCGTGATTATCCTTGAGCCACCGGCAGAATTCGTCGCCAAAGAACTTCTTGCCCCAGACCATGATGTCGATTTCGGAATAGTATCCCACACGGTCGGAATCTTCCACGAGCGTGAGGCCTGCGGACTTCCAGAGAGCGCGGAGGCGTTTTTCGATCATATCCTGCATGGCCTTCTTATAGGCGTTGTCCTTGTCGGTGAGGCACATGAGGGCAAACAGGGACATCTGTATCTGCTGAGGCGTGGAGAGGCCGGCCGTATGGTTGAGCGCTACGGCGCGCGAGTCGGCCACCAGACGGTCGACAAACTTGATGCTGTCGGGTTGCGGAGTGAGCGAGCTATAACGACCGCTGAGGTCCTTGCGCTGGATTTCGGGCTCGGCTGAGAGGAGACGGTCGTAGATATTGTCCTTGGCAAGCGCTATTACGGCCAGACGCCAACCCGTGGCCCCGAAATATTTCGAGAAGGAATATACGCAGAGTGTGTTCTGCGGGAGCTCATACATGAGCGACTTGAAGTCCTTTGCAAAGGTGCCGTAGACGTCGTCCGTCACGATCATGAGGTTGGGATTGTCGTTCTTCACGATGTCCACGATCTTCTTCATGCACTCGGCATCGAGCTTATAGGACGGCGGATTCGAGGGATTGACGAGGCATAGCAGCTTTACCGATGGATCGCGGAGCTTGTCGAGCTCGGAATCGGGATATTGCCATGTGTGCAGACCGTCCTTATCCATCTGCGAGGCGGAGATATTGATGACGTCGAATTCATATCTGTCAAGCTCGGGAATCTCGAGGTAGGGCGTGAAGATAGGCGTCATCAAGGCAATGCGGTCGTTCTTGTTGACCAGGTGGTTAGCCTGAAGGGAGTCGAAGATATAGCACATCGCGGCCGTGCCTCCTTCCGTGGCAAAGAGGTCATAATCTCTGCCAAGGCCGGGGGCGCGGTTGCCCATCTCCTGCGCCAGATACGCACGCACGATTTCCTCCGAATGCTCGAGCATACGGACAGGCGTGGGATACTGATCGCCAATGATACCTTCGGCCCACTCATATGCCAGCGAGTCAGGCTCGATGCCGAGCGTCTCCGTGCAATACTTTATGGCATCGTGCAGTAGCAGGGCCCCGGGAAGCGTGGAATTCACCATCAGGAAATGATTGAGGCGTTCCATAGCGCCCTTGCTGGACGGAATCCCCGCTATGCCGGGCTCGGCCTTATAGTTGCGGGTACATTCGGTTAGCGCCCATTGCCCCAACAGGAAGAAAGCCTCGCGGGGAACTGTTGCAATCCAGTCGGGGTTACCGCGTCCGGCATTCAGAAACTGGCGCGTCGACTTACGGGCGTCCTTCTTGGCAAGGTCTATAAGCGTGTTTTTGATTTCGAAGGGACTCATCTTTTCGAGTTCCTTCTCCTTGGACTTTAGATTCGAGTTCATATCTTAGATGTTTTAATTGTTTCCGTATTGCTGATTGTTACTTTAGACAAGCACCATGACGAGTCCGCACAGGATGAGCAGCGTATTGCCGATGGCGTAGGTGACAGTATATCCCATTGCAGGCACCGTGGAGTGCAATGAATCCTGAATTGCACCCAGGGCGGCGGTAGTGGTTCGCGAGCCGGCGACACATCCCAGCGTGATTGCAGGATGGAATTTGAACACCTTGTCGCCAAGCAGTATTCCTATCAACAATGGCACCGTCGTGGCTATCGCACCGGCAACGAGCATCTGCCATCCGACCTGCGCGAGACCTGAGATAAAGGTCGGTCCGGCCGTAATGCCTATTACGGCTATGAACATGTTGAGGCCAACGTTATTGAAAATCCACACAGCCGACTCGGGAATCTGGCCGAATGTGGGATGCTTGGAGCGGAGCCAGCCCAGCACGAGACCGGCGATAAGGGCGCCGCCACTTGTAGAGAGGCTGACGGGAATACCGCCGAGATGTAGGGTTATAGCACCGATGAGCGCACCGATAGCGATACCTATTCCCACGAACACCATATCTGAAGCCGTCGTCGGCTTATCCGGATAACCTATATAGGTGGCGGCGGAATTCACATCGCCAACCGCGCCGCTTATCGTGAGATAATCACCGCGCTGCAGGCGCGTAGATGCAGCCACTGGAATTTCAACTCCACCTCGCTTAATGGCGTCGATTGCCACACCCTTCATCTGTGATGATTCGCGAAGATCGGCCACGGTAATGCCTACAGTGTTTTTCGATGCGACCATCACCGGAATGCGCTCGACGGGAAAGGACAGGAGCGCCGCATCGGAAATTTCATGTCCGAGCCACGACTCATCTTCTATCACGAACTCGCGACGTCCTGAAAGTACGATGTCATCGCCCTTGCTGACGCTGAAGTCCGGCCCGGGATTCGTAGTGACGGTTGCTCCGCTTCGAACTCGCTCTATGAACAGGCGGCGACCTTGCTTCTCAAGATTGTCCAGAATCTCCTTGACCGTGCGAGGCGTGTCGAACCACGAGCCTTCGACCTTGTAAGCCCTATAGACCACAGGACGCCATGCGCTCACGAGTGCAGGGTCGGACGAGGCCGGATCCTGATTCATGCTGCGTTCCAGGTCCTCGGTCTGCTGCTTCACTTTCTTGAGTCCTCCAAGCATGGCCGGCCCAAGCGTGCCGAGAATCCAGGCCGACCCAATCGTTCCGAATATGTATGTCACGGCATAAGCCACGGGGATAATATTTGTCCAGTCGGTCTTTTCGGAGGTGGATACACCCAGGCTCTGTATCGTATCGTCGGCAACTCCTATTACCGCGGATATGGTCTGTGAACCGGCAAAGAGGCCGGCAGCCTCGCCCTTATTATAGTGAAATAGGGCTGCTACGCCGAGCGTGGTGGCAAGCACCACAATACACATCACCACGGCGAAAAGCACCTGCTTTAACCCCGACCCGCGCAGAGATGCAAAGAACTGCGGCCCCACGCTATATCCTATCGCGAAGAGGAAAAGCAAAAAGAAGACCTGCTTCATCGGGCCCGGAATCGGGATATTGAGCTGTCCCACCAATACTCCCACGAGGAGCACGGACGTGACGGTGCCCAATGAAAATGATTTATACTTAAATTTCCCGATCCAGAAACCTATGCCCAGCGTCAGGAAGATTGCAATAGCCGGATTCTCCCGTAGTGTGTCCAACAGCCAGTGAAGTAATTCCATAAG
>CAMWNH010000024.1 GCA_947175605.1 uncultured Porphyromonadaceae bacterium | reverse complement strand
CGGCGGCCGTTGTGGACGGGCCGGAGGCTCGTCACTACCTGGTGGGGTGGTGGTCTTTTTTTTGGATTATATTGTTTTTATTCCTACCTTTGCAATATAAAAGTAATATCAAAATAATATCACTCCTAAATTTCAACTATTATGAGCAACACTATGTCCAACCACGAGTATGAATACAAGGGTGCGCTCTACAATGGCTTTATCATCTTGTTTATCAACCTTGTGTTCATCCCTCTACTGATCGCTGCGCTATTTGTCTTCCTCCCCGACCCTCTTTCTGCTGCCGCGATTGTTCCGGCCGCTGTGTTGGGGCTGATTTTCTTTATAATGCTGTTCGGGTATTTCGTGCAGCAGCCTAATCAGTCGCGTGTGATGATCTTTTTCGGCGAGTACCGAGGGACTTACCGTGGAACCGGTTACTGGTGGCGCAACCCTTTCATGACTGCTAAGAAAATATCGCTTCGTATCCGAAATATGGATGTCGCTCCAATCAAGGTGAATGACAAGGTTGGCAACCCGGTGATGATAGGAATGGTGCTTGTCTGGAAAGTAAAGGATACTTACCGCTCGGTGTTCGACATTGACGCCCAGCCCGACGAGGTGATAGGCGAAGGCTCGGACGTGAAGGTCGTGAGCCACAAGCAGAGTGCGCTGGAGTCGTTCGTCCGCATACAGAGCGATGCGGCCCTGCGCGAGGTGACAAGCCACTATGCATACGACAATGAGGAGAATTCGAAGGACGAAATAACTCTGCGCAGCGGGGCGCACGAGATTGTGGAACGACTCGAGGAAAAGCTGAACGAGCGCCTGTCGATGGCGGGCATAGAGGTAGTGGAGGCTCGGCTGAACTATCTTGCATATGCCCCGGAAATAGCGGCTGTGATGCTTCGCCGCCAACAGGCGTCTGCCATAATTTCGGCGCGTGAGAAGATAGTACAGGGTGCCGTAGGAATGGTGAAGATGGCCTTGGATGAGCTGAAGTCGGAGGGCGTGGTAGAGCTTGACGAAGAACGGAAGGCCACGATGGTGAGCAATCTCTTAGTGGTTCTGTGCGCAGACGAACCGGCACAACCAGTGGTGAATACGGGCAGTCTCTACAACTAAGCGAGCGCCCATGGCGAAAAAAGAAGGGCAAAAAAGCTTTCTCCTGCGTCTGGATGCCTCCACGATGGAAAAGGTGGAGGCCTGGGCGACACATGAATTCCGCTCGCTCAACGGGCAGCTGCAATGGATAATAGCGGATTCTCTCCGAAGGCACCATCGCGCGTCAGCTACCCCCTCTGAATCAAACGAAGAAATTCCGGAACCTTAAATATCAAAATTATGATGAAATCAAAAGTAAATTTCAGTACGTACACCTACATACTGACCAGTATCATCTCCCTTGCACTCTTTGCAATCCTTATCTTCTCCGTGCGTGACGAGCCCACGTTCTTTTACGTATTGGCCGTGTATCTGGTGCTGATATTCCTCGGTTTATATTTCAGTCCGCTATATGTCATTGCCGACCCCAAGACGGTTCGCGCCAAGAGTATACTTCACAGCATAAAAATACCGGTCAAGGACATAGTGAGCGTGGAACTGTTTCAGCCTACGATGGGAGCTCGCAGACTCTTCGCCTCCGGAGGCTACATGGGATACTGGGGCTATTTCCGCGAAGGAGACGTGGGCAACTACCGCGGTGCCTTCGGCAAGGCTTCGGACTGCTTCCTGATACGCCTTAAGAACGGGGACAAGTATGTGCTGGGCTGCGAGGATCCAAAAGCTATGGTGGACTACATCAAGGCCCACATGAATGCCACGGCCGGGGCGTGAGCTCAGTTGTGAAGGAGGGCCGCAACGAGGGTGATTTCGCGAGGTGACGGCGACCAGTCAAGCCGGATGTGAAACTTATCTTCAAGAGCTCTACACAGATCGAAACCCAAGGCTTCGAGCGAGGGACGCATCTTTTCGGGGTGCCTGCAAGGTAAGCCCAGGGGGCGCGTGCACTCCCGGCACAGGGTGCAGCTTCCTCCGAAATAGGTGGCGAATCCACCCTCGGACTGTTCGAGAGCAAGAATCTCTGCATTCAGGGCATCGCGCACAGGGCGAAGGCTCTCGAAACTAACGTCGGCACCTCCGGGTTCGAAAGTACAGGCAAACAATCGCAGCCTTGAATATCGCCCGAGCAGATCTGAAACATCGAAATCGAAAGGACGGCATGCCCACGTGGCGCCATAGCGCGGACACGAGCGACATGCGGCTCCGACAGCCTCGGTGTCGAGATAGTCGCGAGCGAATTCGCGAAGGTCAAGATCCAGTTCGCGGCGCAGCATCAGGGCACGTATAGACAATGCACTTTGCCGACAGGCAACTTCCCTTCGAGCCGCAGTGGTATACGGGCGGGATCGGCACTAATCCAGGCTTCCATGTCGTCGGAAGATTTCTTTCCGCCATTGGACGTGAAGAGGAATGTGATACGATAGCATTCGCGTTCGACGCCATCAAGATTCACCTTATCCTTGCCCTGGTATTTTATAGTGAGCAGCTCCTTCTTACTTCCGGAGAAAAGATTCACGGCCATGGTGTGTCCGGGCTGCCAGTCCTGATACGGGAGAGAGCGCATGTAGAAGAAGCTCGTGAGCATGTCAACAGTCGTTCCATATGCATCGAGCTCGCGCGTCTCATCGGCCTTCAGATTGCCTTTCTTGTCCCACTCCTTGCGGTAGCAACGGCCTTTTACGCGGGGGCCCGTGCGCTCGTAGAACACCTTGTCGTGGGTGAATTCACCACCTTCGTGAGCTACTTTCTCGTAGTAGACGGGCTTCCACTCGCCCGGCGAGAGGTGGCCGATGAGCGTGTCGCGGACGCAGTAGAATTTATCGGCCCAAGGTGCCGATGCCGCCGTGAGCTTGGTGATGAATCCGCCTTTACCATCGGGACGAAGCGTAAGGGCTGCAGAGCCGGCTTGTTTATTGATGAGCCCCCACTTGAAGAGGACCTTGTACTTGAGCGTCTCGCTGCCATCGGGCTTGTAGCCTTCAGTTGCAGCGGAAGCAGAGGCAAGGGAAAGCATTGCCAAAAGGCAAAAGAGTATGAACCTGGAGATCTTCATATAGCGCACTACTGAGTCAGTTCTTCTTCGAGGAAGGGAAGCTGGGCGCGGCGGCTCTGCTCGATGCGCTTATTGCGCCAACATTTGCGGCACACGGATACGTAGCGGTCGTCTCCACCGATCTCGACCTGTTCGCCCTGCTCGACGAAGTTGCCATTGGCATCGATACGGGCGTTTATGATGGTTTTGCGTCCGCAATTGCATGTGGACTTTATCTCATCGATGGTATCGGCTATCTCGAAAAGGCGACGGGAGCCTTCGAAGAGATGGCTCTGGAAGTCGGTGCGCAGGCCATAGCAGATAACGTTGATTCCGAAGTCGTCGACTACGCGCGAGAGCTGATCGACCTGAACAGACGTAAGGAACTGCGCTTCATCGACGAGCACCCACTCCACCACACGCTCCTGCGTGCGGCAAAGGTCGCGGATGAAGTCGTAGAGATTGGTGTGGCCGTATATCCACGCGCATTCGCGCTCGATGCCGATGCGCGAACGGATGACGTTGCGGGCCTCGCGAGTGTCGATGACGGGTTTGAGGCATTTATATGCCATGCCTCGCTCCTCGAAGTTATATGCGGTGGTGAGCAGCAGGGCTGTCTTTGCGGAGCCCATTGTGCCGTATCTGAAATAGAGTTTGCCTTTTCTGTACATTGCGGTGTGTGTGATTTTCCGGGCGTAAAGATACGAATTAAAATTGAGACGGACGACACGAGGAAAGGGAAAAATGTGTAATTTTGCAACATGGAAGGAAAGAAGACAAGGGCCTGGATAGAGGCCATGCGCCCACGGACACTGCCTGTGAGCATAGCGGGGGTGCTGTGTGCGTTTGCATATGCGATAGAGGCAGGATATTCCATAGGCTGGCCGGGCTGGGTGTGTATGGCATTCGCACTTATGTGTCAGACAGCTTCGAACTTCGCCAATGAATACTTTGACTATAAGGCCGGGCGAGATGCGCCGGGACGAGAGGGGCCGAGACGAGGCGTGACGGAGGGTGACATCAGTCCTCGGGCGATGAAGGTGGCCACGTTTGTGCTGTTGGTTGTGGCATGCGCTCTGGGACTGACGCTGATTCTGCGCGGGGGATGGTGGATGATAGCCGTGGGAGCGGCTGTTGTCGCGGGTGTGTATGCCTACAGCGCGGGGCCGTGGCCTCTGAGCACACACGGACTCGGGGAAGTGGCCGTTGTGGTATTTTTCGGAATCGTGCCCGTGAGCCTGACGTTCTATCTTCTTACGGGTATGATTTCAGAAGATGTGTTGATGGCTTCCATAGGCATAGGGCTACTGGGCGCAAACGTGCTTGTGGTAAACAATTACCGGGACATTCCTGACGACCGGGCGGTAGGCAAGCGCACACTGGCCGTGCGCTTCGGGCGCAAGCCGATGATGTGGATTTACCGCATCAACGTGTTTATGGCGACTGTACTACTGATGTCGGGCTTCATTACTGTCTTAGGATATTGGGGCTATATCATCACGGGAGCTATGATCGCATGGGGCTGGGGCGCCGCGGACAAGATGGATAAACTCAAGGGGCGGCAACTCAATCCGTGGTTAGGCCGCACGGCGATATTCATGGTGATCGTGGCACTGCTTCTTGTGCTGACAGCTATATGCTCGCGGCTGTTCTGAGCATTGAATATTCGTAAAAAATTAGTAACTTTGCGCTTTCAAATTTCATACGAATCACAGTTTCACTATGTCACAGGGTTTTGACAACGACAAGTACATCCGTATCCAGTCGGAACACATCAAAGAACGCATAGCACATTTCAAAGGGAAACTTTACCTTGAATTAGGCGGCAAATTATTCGACGACTACCATGCGAGCCGCGTGCTTCCGGGCTTCCAGCCGGATTCGAAGCTGCGCATGTTCAGCCAGATAAGCGACCAGATTGAAATCGTGATAGTGATAAGCGCGGAGGATATAGTGAAAAACAAGGTGCGCGCGGATCTTGGAATCACCTACGACGAGGATGTGCTTCGTCTGCGTGATGCATTCATGGACAGAGGCTTCAAGGTGGGATCTGTTGTAATCACGCACTATAATGGCCAAAGCGCGGCCGACGACTTCCGCAAACGCCTCGAGCGTATGGGCATCAAGTCGTATATCCACTATCTGATAGACGGATACCCCCTAAATGTGGAACTGATTGCAAGCGACGCCGGATTCGGCAAGAACGACTATGTGGAGACGGAACGGCCGCTGGTGATTGTAACGGCTCCGGGCCCGGGCTCGGGCAAGATGGCCGTGTGCCTGTCGCAGCTCTACAATGAGCACCGACGCGGGATAGAGGCCGGATATGCGAAATTCGAGACTTTCCCGGTATGGAATCTGCCGCTGAAACATCCGGTGAACGTGGCATACGAGGCGGCGACGGCCGACCTGAACGACGTGAACATGATAGATCCGTTCCACCTGGAGGCCTACGGAAAGATAGCCGTGAACTACAACCGCGACATCGAGATTTTCCCGGTGCTGAACGCGCTGTTTGAACAGATCTACGGGCGGAACCCCTACAAATCGCCCACGGACATGGGCGTGAACATGGTAGGCTTCTGCATCAGCGACGACGAGGTGTGCATGAAGGCATCCAACAATGAGATCATACGCCGCTATTACGAGGCGACAAACAAATATGCGAACGGGGCAAACAACGAGGCGGAGATCCAGAAGATAAAACTGCTTCTGAACCAGTCGAAGCTCACGACGGACTACCGCCGCGTGACTGTGGCGGCGCGCGAGCGACGCGAGGCGTCCGGGCGCAATTGTGCAGCCATAGAGCTTGCGGACGGAACGATCATCACGTCTGAGACCTCTGACCTGTTAGGCCCGAGCGCAGCGTTGATACTCAATGCGGCCAAGCATCTGGCCGGCATAGACCACGCCGTGAAGCTTATTCCCCAGGATATGATCGAGCCCATCCAGATGACAAAAGTGAAGTATCTGGGCGGCCACAATCCGCGGCTCCACACGGACGAGGTGCTTGTGGCGCTGTCGGTGGTTTCGCAGGCGGATGAGAACTGCCGCAAGGCGCTGTCGGTTCTGCCGCAGATGCGCGGCTGTCAGGTTCATTCGACGGTGATGCTCTCGGAGGTTGACCGCAAGATATTCAAGAAGTTGGGCGTGGATCTGACTTGCGACCCGGTGCGAAAGCGCGCGCGCCGGTGAAGCATTGGTCCGGATTTTTGTCCTGGGACTTGCTTCAGGCTGTTTTTTTTAGTACTTTTGCAGGTAATTTTGTTGTCTTCAAGGGCAAGAAATAAGAAATAAAAAGAGAATAGCGTGGAAACCAAGTATATATTCGTTACCGGCGGCGTAGTGTCCTCACTTGGGAAGGGCATTATCTCGGCATCGCTGGCATGTCTGCTCAAGGCCCGAGGCTATAGGGTGACGATCCAGAAGTTTGACCCCTACATCAATGTCGATCCTGGCACGCTGAATCCTTACGAGCACGGAGAATGTTACGTGACTGAAGACGGACATGAGGCAGACCTTGATCTGGGGCATTACGAGCGCTTCATGAACGAACACACTTCGCGAGCCAATAACGTGACGACGGGTCGAGTGTTCCAAAGCGTGATCGACAAGGAACGTCGGGGGGACTATCTGGGCAAGACGGTGCAGATCGTGCCTCATATCACGGACGAAATCAAACGCAGCGTGAAGCTTCTGGGCAAGACGGGACGCTATGACTTCGTGATCACGGAGATAGGCGGCGTGGTAGGCGACATCGAGTCGCTTCCGTTCCTCGAGAGCGTGCGCCAGCTCCGCTGGGAACTCGGCAGTGACAGCCTCTGCATCCATCTGACTTACGTGCCTTACATAGCCGCGGCCAAGGAGCTTAAGACGAAGCCCACGCAACATTCCGTGAAGAATCTTCAGGAGCTTGGCATACAGCCGGACATCCTGGTGCTTAGAACCGAGCGGGATATTCCGGCGGATGTACGCCGCAAGATAGCACTTTTCTGCAACGTGGCACCTGATTCGGTGATACAGAGCATTGATGTAAATTCGATCTACAAGGTGCCCCTGAAGATGCATGAGCAGCATCTGGACGAGATCGTGCTTCGGAAGACGAAGGTGACGCCCGAGGGCGAACCCCACATGAAGCCATGGATGGATTTCATCCACAAAATGGACAATGCCACCGAGACGGTGAATATCGCTCTGGTGGGCAAGTATGTGGAGCTTCAGGATGCATACAAGAGCATAAGCGAGAGCCTGCTGCATGCAGCAACGTATGCGGACCGGAAACTGAATCTGACCTATGTGCACTCGGAAAAGCTAACTGATGAAAACGTCGAGGAAAAGCTCGGCAATCAGGACGGCGTGATAATAGCTCCGGGCTTCGGACAGCGTGGAATAGAGGGCAAGTTCACGGCCTTGAAATGGTGTCGGGAACATGATGTGCCTACGTTCGGAATCTGCCTGGGCATGCAGTGCATGGTGATTGAATTCGCGCGCAACGTGCTGGGCTATGCCGACGCAAATTCCACGGAGATGGATCCCAACACGAGCCACAACGTGATAGACCTGATGGAGGAACAGAAAAGCATCTCGAACATGGGAGGCACCATGCGACTGGGGGCTTATGACTGCGCACTGCGCCCCGGCTCGAAGGCCGCGGAGGCATACGGCTCGGAACAGATCCGCGAACGCCACAGACACCGCTTTGAGTTCAACAACGACTACAGGGATAGATTCGAAGCTGCCGGAATGGCATGCGTGGGCGAAAATCCGGATGCCAAGCTGGTGGAAGTAGTTGAGATTCCGGGTAAGCGCTGGTACATAGGCACGCAATATCATCCGGAGTACTCGTCGACGGTGCTTTCGCCGAATCCGATATTCCGTTCGTTCATGGAGGCCGCGGTGGCCTATCACGAGGAGAAAGCCGCAAAATAAGATTGAAAGAGAGAACCATTCGTTAACACATACACCTAAAAGATAAATGGATAAATCCACACTTACCGGACTGCTGCTGATGGCTGCCGTGATGTTCGGCTTCATGTATCTAAACAAGCCGGCCAAAGAGGACGCGGCACCGAAAGGGGCGCAGGACGTAGAGGCGCTGGCAAGCGAAACGCCGGCCGAGCTCCTGGCCTTCGCTCCCGGGGACAGCGCCGCGCTCGTGAGCGCAATCCGCAATACGGGCACGGAGAACGAGGGCAGCTACAGCTATGAGGACCAGGATCTGAACCTGCGCTACAGCGCCGAGGGAGGTCTGGAAGGTACGGTGAAGACAGACAGCACGGCCACGGACGTGCGTGCGCTGCTGAGCGGCCGTACGGTTCTGGAAGGCCCCTCGCAACTGAAGGCCGTGCGCGCCGTGCGCAAGCTCATCGACAAGACGGCCAAGTATCAGGGCTTCGCGCGCCAGCTGGGCGGCGAGGGCAAGGAGCTGACTCTCGAGAATGAGCTCATCAAGGTGAAAATCAACACGAAGGGCGCTATGGTGAGCGAGGTTACGCTGAAAAAATATCGCTCGGAAGTGCATGGAGACACGGCGCTCGTGACGCTTTTCACGCCTGCCACGGACAACTATTCCTTCCGTTTCTACACGGCTGACCAGCGGATAGACACGCGCGACTTCAACTTCAATGTGACGGCTGAGAGCGATACGGCGGTGATGCTTACGCTCGAACCGGCAGCCGGCGCAAGCTGGGGAATCCGATATACGCTCGAGCCCGACAGCTATCTCGTGGGTATGGAACTTGTGCAGGAGGGTATGTCGAAAGTACTGCCCGCAAGCACAGCGAGCATAGACTTCGACTGGCGTCAGAAGATGGTTCGCAACGAGCAGGGACGGACATTCGAGGAACGTAATTCGTCGATCATGTACAAGTATCTCGGGGACAGCCCTGACGAGCTCAGCAACAACAAGGACGCCAAGAAGGACCTGAACGGCAAGGTGCGCTGGGTGGCATTCAAGAATCAATTCTTCTCGTCGGTGCTGATTGCCCGCGAGCCTTTCACGCAGGCGCTTCTCGTGTCCAATCCGCTGAAGGACAATAAGGAGTATCTGAAGGACATGAGCATGGCTGCGTCGCTCCCCTACACTACCGGCGACGGCACAGCTGCGCGCTTCGACTTCTACTTCGGGCCGAACGACTATCCTCTGCTGTCGAAGCTCGAGGATAAGATCTGCCCGGACGAGGACTTGTCGCTGACACGCCTCATTCCGCTGGGCTGGGGCATCTTCCGCTGGGTGAACGTGATCCTCATCATTCCGGTATTCGACTTCCTGGGCCGCTTTATCTCGAGCTACGGTCTGATAATCTTCCTGCTGACGGTGTTTATCAAGCTGATCCTTTTCCCCTTCACGTTCAAGAGCTACAAGAGCCAGGCGCGCATGCGTGTGCTGGCACCTGAAATCAAGGAAATCAACGAGAAGTATCCGGGCAATGAGAATGCGATGCTGCGGCAGCAGAAGACGATGGAGCTTTACAGCAAGGCGGGAGCGAACCCGATGTCGGGCTGCCTGCCGATGTTGCTTCAGATGCCTGTACTTATCGCGATGTTCTCATTCTTCCCGTCGGCTATCGAGCTCCGTGGGCAGAGCTTCCTGTGGGCCCATGATCTGTCGGCTCCGGATTCGATCCTGACGCTGCCGTTTACGATTCCTTTCTACGGCAACCACGTGAGCCTCTTCTGCTTGCTGATGACAACGGTAAACATCATCTACATGCACATCTCGATGCAGAATCAACCGGGCGGCCAGTCGATGCCGGGCATGAAGGTGATGACATATGCAATGCCTGTGATGTTCCTGTTCATCTTCAATGACTATGCGTCGGGTCTGAGCTACTACTATTTCCTGAGCCTTCTGATCACTATTCTGCAGACTTGGCTTACGCGGAAGTTCGTGAACGAGGACAAGGTGCGTGCGGAGATGGCAGCCAACGCCAAGAAGCCTCGCAAGAAGACGGGCTTCATGGCACGCCTGGAGGAGGCACAGCGCCAACAGCAAGCAGCGCTGCGCGCCCAGCAGAAGAAGGGAGGCAAGCGTTAAGGCGCCGCCTCCGAAGCAAAAAACTTTTATAGACACAGACGACAATGAGCGAAATACTGACACCCAAACGCGAAATAGTTCTGAGCGGAATACGCTCGACCGGAAATCTGCATTTAGGCAACTACTACGGGGCCCTGAGCAAGTTTGTGAAGATTCAGGACGACTATGACTGCAATTTCTTTGTGGCCGACCTCCACAGCCTGACGACGCATCCGGATCCGAAACAGCTTCATGCGAACGTGAAGACTATTCTGGCAGAATATCTTGCGGCAGGCATAGACCCGGAGAAGGCTACGATCTTCGTGCAGAGCGATATCCCTGAAATTTCGGAAATGTATCTGCTGATGAACATGCATGCGGGCGTGGGCGAACTGATGCGTACGCCATCGTTCAAGGACAAGGCGCGCAAGGCTCTGGGCATCACTCCCAGCGGCGACGGGCAGGACGACGACGAGGCATTCGAAAAGCAGATCATAGGCAACGAAACCAACAAGCGCGTGAATGCGGGTCTGCTGACCTATCCCACGCTCATGGCGGTGGATATCCTGATCCAGAAGGCCACGAAGGTGCCTGTGGGTAAGGATCAGCTTCAGCATCTGGAACTTACGCGTCGCTTTGCAAGGCGTTTCAACTCGTTCTACGGCGTGGATTTCTTCCCGGAGCCTACGGACTTCGACTTCGGTGGCGCGCCTGTGAAGGTGCCCGGCCTTGACGGCTCGGGCAAGATGGGTAAGAGCGAGGGCAACTGCATATACCTTATTGACGAGCCTAAGGCTCTGCGCAAGAAGGTGATGCGCGCGGTGACGGACGAGGGCCCGCAGGAACCGAATTCGCCCATGAGCGAACCCGTGGCCAATCTGTTCACGCTTCTGGAACTGACGTCAACGCCTGAGGTCGTGAAGCACTTCCGCGATGCATATGCGGACTGCTCGATACGCTATGGCGACTTGAAGAAGCAGCTTGCAGAAGATATCTTAGCTGTGACGACACCGATACGCGAACGCATCACGGACATCTCGAACGACGATGCCTACATCGGTCGCGTTGTAAAGGCCGGCGCCGAGAAGGCCCGCGAGCGTGCGTCGAAGACACTGGCCGAGATGAAGGAAATAATGGGATTCAAGAAGTTCTATTGATGCCACCGCGGGGAGGGACCGCGGGCTGAACAATGGAAGAGACCTCTCTAAGGCTCACACAAGAGCAAAAGCTGCAGCAAAGGCTGTCGCCCCAGCAGGTGATGTTCGGGCGCCTGTTGGAGATGTCTGCGCCGGAAGTCGAGGATGAGGTGCGCCGCGAAGTGGACGACAATCCGGCGCTGGAGGTTGTGGATCACCGGCCGGAAGGCGAAATCAACGATTTCGGGGAGAGCGCCGAGGAGTTGCAGCGCGCTGACTACGGCAGCAGCGAGGAGGTGCCATTCTACGAGCAACAGTATAATGCGCGGCGGGGGCATGCGAATCCGGATTTCGATCCGGTGAGCATAGTGGAGGCCGATGCTCCGGACGAGGGCTCGCTGAACGCGGCCATGACGGCCCGGCTAAGCGAACTCGACCTTGACAGCGATGAGAGGCTGATCGCGGAATATATAATCGGCAATCTGGACGATAACGGCTATCTTCCGCGCACACTCACGGCCATTGCCGCAGACATGGCTGCCGCGGAAGGCAGGGATGTGGACCTGGGTAAGATCCGAGAGGTCTTCGCCAAGATTCGCACACTGGAGCCGGCCGGCATAGGGGCTGTGGATCTACGGGACTGCCTGCTGCTACAGCTGGACCGAATGGACAAGAGCCTACCACAGCGAGCCGCGCGGGAGATCATAGCCGATAACTTCGACCTATTCTCGAAGAATCATTTCGATAAGCTTCCGGGGCGCTTGGGTGTGGACAGCGCTACAGTGCAGGATGCTCTGGATCTGATCCGAACACTGAATCCGAAACCGGGCGCACTGCTCGGCGGAAGCTCGGCTGCTGACCGTGCAAGCCATATCATCCCCGACTTCGCCGTAGAGCGTCAGGGCCTCGAGGGACCTTTTACGATAACGCTCCTCAGCCGCACTCCCGAGCTGGCGATAGAGCGTAATTTCACGGCAGATCCTGCGAGCCCGGGGGAAAGCACTCCAAAAGGGGCTGCCGGGAAACGCCTGCAGGAGGCCCGGGAATTCATACGTCGCAAACACGACGATGCCGCGCTGTTCATCAAGATGCTTGCCGACAGGAGCCGTACGCTTGTATCGGTGATGGAGGCTATAGTGGCCCGTCAGACTGCTTTCTTCACCAGCGGCCAGATCACGGACCTGCGTCCGATGATTCTGAAAGACATTGCAGGCGATACGGGCTATGACATCTCGACAATATCGCGAGCCACGTCAGGCAAGTATGTGATGACGCCGCACGGCATCTATCCGCTGAAACTATTCTTCAACGAACGTCCGAAAGCCGAGGCGGATACATCGACGCATGAGATACTCGAGGCTCTGCGAGAGATAATCGAAGCCGAGGATAAGCGCAAACCCATGAGCGATGAGGCGCTAAAGGATGCGCTTGTGGCAAAGGGATATGACATAGCGCGGCGTACGGTGGCGAAATACCGCGAGCGACTCGGCATTCCCGTGGGACGCCTGCGCAAGAGTTTCTAAACACGAGCTTAAATCACCAACCTATCAAAATAAAGACATGACAGAAATGACCGACGAAGAAATCAAGGCCATCTCCGCCCCTACTCCGGCAAGCGACAATAAGGGACTGCGACGTGCGGCACACATCGTGAGCGATGTGTTCTCGCCAATGCTTGTGCCTACCATAGGCATGATTATCGCCATGATGCTTACGGGTCTGGTGGTTCTTCCCCTGTCAACACGTCTGGGATCGACCTTAGGGATATTTTTCATAACCTGTCTTCTGCCGATGCTTCTGATATTCGTTCTGATCAAGCTCGGACGAGTGTCGGATACATCCATATCGAATCCAGACGAACGGACATTGCCATTCGTGGGTACGACGCTCTGCTATATAGGGGCTGCGCTGTATGTCTACACGCTTCATGCCCCGATTTGGCTGATGCTCTTTTTCCTGGGGGCTGCGCTTGTGACGGCCGTGTGCATGCTGATAACGCACTGGTGGAAGATCAGCGCTCATACTTCGGGATTAGGGGGATTGACGGGCGCCATAATCTGGATGGCATGGCGTGGACTGTTCGTGGTCAATTCCATGGCTGTCGTGACTATAGCGATCGTGCTCTTAGGCTGCATGGCATCGGCACGTCTGATTTTGGGACACCACACACTTGGACAGACGGCAGCGGGCGCGCTGCTCGGCGCGAGCATTGAATTCGGTCTTCTGGCCCTGTTGGGCACTCCGGCCCTGAACTCATAAGGCATTATGAGGAGGGCAAACATTCGAAAACATTCTAAAAAACATTCCGGCAATGAAACCATTAGTGAGCATAATCATGGGAAGCACCTCCGATCTTCCCATTCTCCGCAAAAGCGCAGATATACTTGAACAACTCGAGATACCCTTTGAAATGCACGCACTAAGTGCGCACCGCACGCCACACGAGGTGGAAAAATTCGCCACTGAGGCAGCGGGACGAGGTATCAAAGTGATAATCGCCGCCGCCGGCATGGCAGCAGCCCTCCCAGGAGTAATCGCAGCACTGACGCCGCTGCCCGTGATAGGACTCCCTATTGCGTCGACCCTCTCCGGTGTGGACGCGCTGTGCTCGATAGTACAGATGCCTCCTCAGATTCCGGTGGCAACCGTAGGTATCAACGGGGGCGCAAACGCAGCAGTGTTAGCTGTGCGCATACTCGCTCTGGGCGATAGCGAAATAGCAGCGCGCTACGCGGAGTTCTGCTCGAAACTATCGCAAAAAGTGGTGAAGGCCGATGCTGAGCTGGGGGCTCTATCGGATTGGAAATTCAAGGTATAACAGCATGGGACGATATAACTACGAGCGTCGTATGAGCCGCCGTGTGCCCGTCGGGAACACGGCTATCGGCGGAGACGAACCACTACGTCTGCAATCGATGACGAATACGCCGACTCTGGACACAGAGGCGAGCGTGGATCAGGCCCGACGCATCGCAGAGGCAGGAGCGGATCTGGTCCGTCTTACGGCCCAGGGGGTGCAGCATGCGCGCAATCTCGGGAATATCCGCCGCGAGCTCCGTTCGCAGGGAGTAGAGACGCCTTTAGTTGCGGATATCCACTTCAATGCAGCGGCAGCTTTTGCCGCAGCCGAGGAGGTTGAAAAGGTGCGCATCAATCCCGGTAATTTCGTGGATCCCGGACGTACGTTCAAGAAGCTTAGCTACACGGAGGAGGAATACGCCGGAGAAATAGAAAAGATACGCGAGAAGCTGGTGCCATTCCTCAAGCTATGCGAGGAACACGGGACTGCAATCCGTCTTGGCGTGAACCACGGATCGCTTTCGGACCGCATAATGAGCCGATACGGCGATACACCTGCAGGGATGGTCGAATCGGTGATGGAATTCCTACGCATCTGCCGCGAAGCCGATTTCAACAATATCGTAATCAGCATCAAGGCTTCGAACGTGGTGGTCATGACGGACACGGTGCGCCTTCTTGCCCGAGCCATGGAGAGCGAAGGCATGAATTACCCCCTGCATCTGGGCGTGACCGAGGCAGGCGACGGCGAAGACGGCCGCATTAAATCGGCAGTAGGTATAGGTTCGCTATTAGCTGACGGGCTCGGAGATACAATCCGTGTGAGCCTGAGTGAGGCTCCGGAGGCTGAATTGCCGGTTGCCCGCGAACTGGTGAAACACATCGCACGCATCTCATCCGCAGCCCGAATCGAAGGGCCGGGGGCTCCGGAAGGACGCAAGTATGGCGAGCGTCGCGAATCCAAAGCCGTAGGACAGATAGGCGGCGGTCAGGTTCCGGTAGTGGAAGGCGTGGACTTCCGGAGCGAGGAGCTCGGGGACGAGGTAGTGACGATCTGTTCCGCGCACGACAACCGCATAGGACATGTAAGAGCTCAGATAGACGCTTTAGGTGCGGAGGACAAGCGTCCAGTGGTGATACGTCTTTCGTATCCGGCCGACATGAATGCGGAAGAGGTGACTCTGGCTGCAGCTACGGATTTCGGTGCTCTGCTCCTTGAAGGTTACCGCGACGGCATCTGGCTCGACGCCCCCGGACTTAGCAAGGAGCAACGCAGGAATGTGGCTATGACAATACTGCAGGCAACCCGCACACGCATCAGCAAAACGGAATTTATAGCTTGCCCCGGGTGCGGCCGCACGCTTTTCGACTTGCAGAGCGTGCTTGGACGCATCAAGGCGGCCTGCTCGCATCTGACGGGCCTGAAAATCGGCGTTATGGGCTGCATAGTCAACGGACCCGGCGAGATGGCCGACGCGGACTACGGATATGTAGGCGCAGCTGCGGGCCATGTGAGCCTCTATAAGGGCAAGGAATGCGTGGCAAAGAACATTCCTGAAACCGAAGCTCTCCCGAGACTTATCGAACTCATAAAGGCCAACGGCGACTGGAAAGACGCATGAAGAAACCCGGAGAAATCGCGGTAGAAGAACTTTCGGGAGGTCTGCGACTGGTGTACAGCCACCGAAGCGGAGCACTCGCGGGGATACTCGGAGTGGCCGTGCGCGCAGGAAGCGCCGATGACGGCGAAGGGCGTGAAGGCCTGGCCCACTTTGTGGAGCATACGATTTTCAAGGGCACGGAACGACGCTCGTCATGGCATATCATCAATCGCATGGAGACCGTGGGCGGCGAACTGAACGCATACACGACGAAGGAAGAAACCGTGGTGTATACGGTGTTCCCATCGGGCGAGGCAGCGAGAGGCGCGGAGCTCGTGGCCGACCTGATCGTGAATTCGCGCTTCCCGGAGAAGGAGCTTGCGAAGGAACGCGAGGTCGTGGCCGACGAAATAGACTCGTATCTCGACACACCCTCCGAGGCTGTATTCGATGATTTCGAGGATATGATGTTCTCCGGGACGCCTGTGGGCCACAACATATTAGGGTCGCGGGCCAGTCTCGAAGGCTTCACGCCTGAAATATGCCGCGAGTACCTGAAGCGCAATTACGTGAGACGTAACATGGTGGTGTTCTACTGCGGAAGCCGCTCCCTGAGTGCAATCCGCAAACTCGTAGAGCAACACTTCAGCATGGTGCCGGAGGGGTGCGTGAATGAGGGGAAGGCAGGGATGCCGTTGCTCGCGGCTCCACGCTTCAATACAATCCGCATTATCGACAGCCATCAGGCCCACACGGTTCTGGGCACGCGCGTGGAGGGCATCTACGGCGAGGAACGTTTTGCCGTGGCACTTTTAGCGAACATGCTCGGAGGCCCGGGAATGAACTCGCTGCTGAATGTGGAACTGCGCGAACGGCGCGGGCTTGTCTACTCCGTGGAGGCATCGACGGCAATGTTTGCCGGCGGGGGCGCACTGTGTATCTATTACGGCTGCGACCCTGATGATTCGGCACTCTGCCGTAAGCTCTGCAATCAGGTTTTCGCGGATGTGCGCGACGGAAAGATCAGCCCTCGTAAACTCGAGGCTGCAAAAAAGCAATACATGGGACAGCTGCTCATAGCCGGTGAGAACAGCGAAACGCGTATTCTGGGCGCAGCTCGCGCCACGCTATTCCACGGACGACCATCGAGCCTCGAGGAGACGGCGGAAGCAATCCGCAAGGTAAGTGCAGAAGACCTTGCCAAACTGGCCGGCCGACTCGCAGATGAATGCTCTGTACTGACACTCGGACCTTACTGACAGGCCGGGGTTGACTTGATGTATAAAATTTCGTATCTTTGTAGGCTGAAACCTACAAAAGAACGGAACATGACTAAATCAAATAAAAACTTTTTGCGTGCGGGACGAGTGTTTGCAGTGGTCCTTTGCGCAATAATGTGTTTAGCTGCATCGGCCCAGGGTCAGGCCCCGGCCCCGGTGCGATGGCGTACGCTGGTGAGAATGAGTTCGCCAACGGAGGGAACAATCATCGTGCGCTGTCTTCTCACAGAGGGCACACACGTGTACGGTACAAAACTTCCGCAGGGCGGACCAATCGCTACTGAAATTGAATTCTCGGGATGTGAAGGCATAAAACTGATCGGGAACGCCGAGGCGAGTCCTGCCGCGCAGGAGATAGATGACCCGCTGTTCGGGATGAAGCTCGCGCAATGGACAGGAAATTTCGAAGTCAAACAGAAGTTCAAGCTCGCGGGGCCTGCGGATAAGGCAAAGGTGGCTGTGAAGGTGCGGTACATGAGCTGCGACAATCACAACTGTCGTCCGCCCAAGACGGAGAATTTCACAACCAAGGTGCCTGAATACAAAAAGTAAACTATGAACGCCGAGACGAAACAGGGACTCCGCGCCGTGCGTGCGCTTGCACTGATATTGTTTTTTGCAGTCGTCGCTCCAAATCTTTGGGGCAAGAAAGCTCTGAGCACACACGTGAGCTGGAGCGCCGAGATTGAGAAAATTTCGGAACGCGAAGGCGTGGTGAAGGTGACAGGAACGGTCGAGGAGGGATGGCACGTCTACGGGACGGTGATGCCGGAATATGATGAACAAGCGGCTGTGCCCGATCCTACCACGCTGACAATCAATCCTACGAAAGGGGTGAAAGTGCTTGATGCCGATCAAGCTCCCGCCTGCTCGCAGGAGGCCGTGACGAGCTTCGATGCGATAATGCAGCTGAATCTTCCGTGGCTCACCGGCACGTTCACACTAAGCAGGCGCTTCGAACTTGAGGATGGCGTGAGCGGTGCGACGATAAGCGGAGAAGTGGGCTACATGAGCTGCAGCGCTACGGCCTGCATCTCGCCATCGCGATATGAGTTCTCCCTGCCCTTCGGCACGGTGAAGCCGACTGCCGATACTACAGCCGTGGAAAAAAGCGGGAGCGACCATGCGAGCCTTATCGGAGGCTCGGGTTCAGTTCCCCGGGAGCTTGTGGAGCAATGGTGGGCACCGGTAGAGACGGAGTCGCACAGCAGCTCGCAGTCGTATCTGCTCATATTCATATTCGGATTTTTAGGCGGCCTTGTGGCGTTGCTTACGCCCTGCGTGTGGCCTATGATTCCCATGACCATGAGTTTCTTCCTCAAAGGGAAGAAGAGTCGCCGGCGCTCGATAGCGGACGCGGTGTGCTACGCACTCAGCATCATCGTTATTTTCCTCCTTCTCGGCATAGTCATCACGCTGATATTCGGACCCGGCAAACTGAACGAGATTGCAACCAGTGCTGTATTCAATGTGATTTTTTTCCTGATCCTCGTGGTGTTCGCGCTATCCTTCCTGGGAGCCTTCGAGATTACACTCCCAGAAAAATGGAGCAATGCCATGGACGCCAAGGCCGAGAAGACCACGGGTGTGATGAGCATATTCTTCATGGCTTTCACGCTGGTGCTCGTGAGCTTCTCCTGCACGGGACCTATCATAGGCACCCTGCTTGTGGAGGCATTCGCTGAAGGAAAGATTATGGGGCCTCTGACGGGCATGGGCGGCTTCGCGCTGGGTCTGGCGCTTCCGTTCGGACTATTCGCGTTCTTCCCCTCGATGCTCAAGGAGCTGCCGCGCTCGGGTTCGTGGCTGAACACGGTGAAGGTAGTGCTTGGATTCATCGAACTGATCCTTTCGCTAAAGTTCCTATCCGTGGCCGATCTGGCTTACGGCTGGGGCGTGCTGGACCGCGAAATATTCCTTGCGATATGGATTGTGCTTTTCGTGCTGTTAGGGATGTATCTCTTAGGCAAGCTTCACTTCCCGCACGATGATATGGAGGCCGGTCCGCAGCGTACGGGCATATTCCGCTTCTTCCTTGCGGTGTGCTCGCTGAGCTTTGCGGTGTATCTTCTGCCGGGAATGTGGGGCGCCCCACTGAAGGGCATCAGCGCTTTCGCGCCACCGCTCTACACGCAGGACTTCAATCTCTACGGGGGCGAGTTTAAAGAATATGACAATTATGAGGAAGGCATGGCAGTTGCTGCCGAAAAGAAGCTGCCCGTGCTACTGGATTTCTCGGGGTATGCCTGCGTGAACTGCCGCAAGATGGAGGGAGCCGTGTTCGACACACCTGCTGTCCGCGACATGATCGAGGGGAACTATGTGATGATAAAACTCATGGTCGACGACAAGACACCCCTACCCCAGCCAATGCGCGTGGAGGAAGGCGGCAAGACCGTGACGCTGCGCACCGTGGGCGACAAGTGGAGCTATCTGGAGCGCTATAAATTCGACATCAATTCGCAGCCATATTATGTTCTGCTGGACAATCAAGGACGGCCGCTGAACGCGCCCCGCGTGTACGACGAGAGTATCGATGCGTTCCTTGAATGGCTGCAGAGCGGCATTGAAAACTACAAGACACAGAAATGAAACCCGAAATAAGCTACGACTACACTCCGCGCCACAGCCGTGCGGAACAACTTGAGGCCCTGGGTCGCATACTGGACACGCTCGACATCCTCCGTGTGCACTGCCCCTGGGATGCGAAGCAGACCAACGAGAGCCTCCGACCCAATACGATCGAGGAAACCTACGAGCTGGCCCAGGCCTTGCTCGAAGGCAAGGATGATGAGATCCGCAAGGAGCTGGGCGACGTGCTGCTGCACGTGCTTTTCTACTCGCGTATAGGCGATGAGAAGGGGAGCTTCGACATAGCAGATGTGGCTGACGCGCTGAACGCCAAACTGATTTTCCGCCACCCGCATGTATTCGGGGAGACGCATGTGGATGACGCTCACGAAGTGGAACAGAACTGGGAGCAGATAAAGCTCAAGGAAAAGGACGGCAACCGCTCGATTCTGGCCGGCGTGCCGGCCGCTCTGCCGGCACTTGTAAAGGCTTTCCGCGTGCAGGAGAAGGCCGCGAACGCTGGCTTTGACTGGGAGGAACCGGCCGATGTGTGGGCAAAGGTGCGCGAAGAGATAGGCGAGGTGCAGGAGGCAGTGGAGTCCGGCAAGGCCGAGGACATCGAGGCGGAGTTCGGCGATCTGCTGTTCAGCGTGATCAACGCTGCCCGGCTTTATAAGGTGAATCCGGAGAACGCGCTCGAGCGTACCAACCGCAAATTTATCAAGCGTTTCAACCATATCGAAGAGGCCGCCAAGGCGCAAGGGCGTCTCCTGAAGGACCTAAGCCTCGAAGAGATGGAGGCCCTCTGGCAGGAGGCTAAGAAGCTTTAAACATCCAAGAGCGGAAATCAGAAGGACGGTATGAAGGTATTCGTGTGCGAGAAGTTCTCCGTTGCGCAGACAATAGCTCAGATTGTGGGCGCACCGACCCGAAGGGACGGCTACTTCGAAGGAGATGGCATGGCCGTGACGTGGACCGTGGGCCATCTGTGCTGTCTTCTCGAGCCTCACGACTACAGCAAGGGCTGGAAGGCCTGGAGCCTGAGCGCCCTGCCTATGATTCCGCAGAAATTCGACATCAAGCTAATCGAGAACGAGAGCTACAAGCGCCAGTTCAAGGTAATTGAATCGCTGTTCCGCAACGCAGATGAGATCATAAACTGCGGTGATGCGGGGCAAGAGGGCGAGCTGATCCAGCGCTGGGTGATGAAGAAGGCCGGGGCCGATTGCCCCGTGATGCGTCTTTGGACATCGTCGCTTACGGACGAGGCCATACGCGACGGGCTTAAGAATATGCTCCCGCAAAAGAATTATGACCGGCTGTATTATGCGGGGCTGTCGCGTGCGATAGGAGACTGGATCCTGGGCATGAACGCCACGCGGCTCTATACACTGAAATATGCCGACCGCGGCGAGGTGCTGTCGATAGGACGGGTGCAGACTCCTACACTGGCTCTGATTGTGAAACGTCAGGAGGAGATAGACAAGTTCGTGCCCAAGGATTCGTGGGAACTCCGCACGCTCTACCGCGATGTGATCTTCACTTACACGGGCGAGCGCTTTGAAACGGAGGGTGCGGGCTCGAAGGTTGTGGAAGAGCTAGCATCGCTTCCGTTCACGGTGACGGACGTGAGCAAGAAGAAGGGTCGCGAAGCGCCTCCGAGACTATTCGACCTGACATCGCTTCAGGTGGAGTGTAACAAGCGCTGGGGCTGGAGTGCCGATCTGACGCTGAAGCTTATACAATCGCTCTACGAAAAGAAGCTGACGACATATCCGCGCGTGGACACGACTTATCTAAGCGACGACATCTATCCTAAGGTGCCTGAAATCCTGCGCAAGATGACGCCCTATGCCTCGATTACGGCCCCGTTGCTTTCCGGCCCCATTCCGAAGAGCAAGAAGGTATTCGACAATTCGAAGGTTACGGACCACCATGCAATCATTCCGACGGGAGAATACCCCGGGGGACTTTCGGGCGAGGAGAAAAGGCTTTATCAGCTGATTGCGATCCGCTTTATCGCGGCGTTCTACCCCGACTGCGAGTTTATGCAGACGGTGGTGCTGGGACAAGCGGGGGACTTCGAGTTCAAGGCTTCGGGCAAGGTGATAAGCAATCCGGGCTGGCGCGTGCTCTATGACAAGAGCGACGACGCATCGGCGGACGATAAAGCGGACGACGGCGTGCTGCCGGTGTTTACGAAGGGGGAGAGCGGTCCGCACACGCCTTCGCTGGCAAAGAAAACGAGTCAGCCGCCCAAGCCGTATACTGAAGGTACACTGCTGCGAGCGATGGAAACAGCCGGACGCAACATCGAGGACGAGACCCTGCGCGAGGCCCTGAAAGAAAACGGAATCGGAAGGCCGTCGACGCGTGCGAACATCATTGAAACTCTGTTCAAGCGCGGCTACATACGGAGCGAGCGCAAGAATCTGCTGCCTACGGAGGCGGGGAAGGCTCTGATTGCCACGATACACTTCGAGCTGCTGAAGAGCGCGAAGCTGACGGGCATCTGGGAAAACAAGCTTCGAAGAATTGAGCGAGGGGAGTACTCGCCGTCGACATTCGTGAAGGAGCTTTCGGACATGATACACGAGATTGTGCTGGCGGTGCTCCGCGACCAATCCGACACTCACATACAGACCGGCACGGCCAAGGGGCCGGACAATGCGCCAAAGTCCGCGAAAGACAAGGAGGCGGCCACAGAGAAGCCCAAGCGAGCACCGGCCATACGCAAATTCGAACAGATTGCTTGTCCCGAATGCGGGCAGGGGCATATCGTGAAAGGGCGTACGGCATACGGCTGCAGCCGATATTCGGAGGGCTGCCGCTGTCTTCTGCCTTTCTCGGAATATCCGGAGGATCTGACACCCTCGAAACTCGCAAAAAAACTGAAGTCAAAGAAATGAACTGGCAACTCGCTGCGGTATACGTAATCATCGCACTGGCCGTGGCCGCGTTCGTGCGCATCGTGTTCTTCAAAAAGAATCACGGATGCGACTGCTGCGAACACCGCGACAAGGGATGTCCGGGCTGTGCACGCCACGACTCCCGCAAAGACTGCGAGAGCTGCCACAAAAATCACACAGGAATATGAACGACATCGAACTCATCCTCATCAATATCTCGGGCATGGATCGCCCGGGTGTGACTTCTGCGCTGACGGAAATCCTCGCCCGTAATAACGCACAGATTCTTGACATCGGCCAGGCGGACATCCATCACTCGCTGTCGCTGGGCATTCTGTTCAAGACGCAGGCCGATGTGAGCGGCAATATAATGAAAGACCTGCTTTTCAAGGCTTCGGAACTGAATGTTCAGATCCGCTTCTCGCCCGTGTCGATCGAGGCGTATGAGGAATGGGTGGAACGCCAGGGCAAACAGCGTTGGGTGATCACGATTCTCGGACGCAGGCTGACGGCGCGTCACATCGCTTTGGTGACGGATGAGATAGCACGTCAGGGCATGAACATCGACTCGATAAAGCGCCTGACCGGCCGCATGCCTCTGAAGGAAAACGAGAATCCCAAGTCGAAGTCGTGCGTGGAGTTTTCGGTGCGCGGCAATCCATCGGACAAGCAGGCGATGCAGGACCGCTTCATGCGCGTGGCTGCCGAGGAGGAATTCGATATTTCGCTGCAGGAGGATAATGTGTTCCGCCGTTGCCGCCGCCTGGTGTGCTTCGATATGGACTCGACGCTAATCGAAACGGAAGTTATCGACGAGCTGGCTATGCGCGCGGGCGTGGGCGCGGAAGTGAAGTCTATAACGGAACGCGCAATGCGCGGGGAGATAGACTTTACGGAAAGTTTCCGCGAACGTGTGGCTCTGCTGAAGGGTCTGGATGTGAGCGTAATGCAGGACATCGCCGAGCATCTGCCTATTACGGAGGGGCTGGAGCGGATGATGAAGCAGCTGCAACGCACGGGCTACAAGACGGCGATTCTTTCGGGCGGTTTCACGTATTTCGGCAATTATCTGAAGGAACGTTTCGGCTTTGACTACGTGTATGCCAACGAACTGGAAGTGGGACCTAACGGGAAGCTGACGGGACGGTATGTGGGCGATGTGGTGGACGGCCGACGCAAGGCCGAACTTCTGCGCATACTGGCACAGGTGGAGAAAATAGACATAGCGCAGACTATTGCAGTGGGCGATGGCGCCAACGACCTTCCAATGCTTGCGACCGCGGGCCTGGGCATTGCCTTTCACGCCAAGCCAAAGGTGAAGGCTACGGCGGAACAGAGCATCTCGACTATAGGACTCGACGGTGTGCTCTACTTCCTGGGCTTCAAGGATTCTTATATGTGATCCTCCCGGAGAGGATTCAGAGGTCGGCGCCTTGCGGATTCACGTCCTCGAGATTCACGAGGTGATGAAGTATGGCGAAGATCGTGAGGCCCGCGGCGGAGTGTATGCCCAGCTTGGCGCATATGTTACGGCGATGGGTGGTGACGGTATTGACCGACAGGCACAGACGGTCGGCGATCTCTTTATTGGCCCAACCTTTTGCCACGGAGACTATGATATCCTTCTCGCGGGGGCTAAGGGCATCGGCCGGAGAAGGCTCTTCGTTTTGCGCCGTGTCGTTCCCTACTCCTTCAGGCGAAAGGCGGGAGCGCAATCCGGCTTCCTGCCGTTCGACGGCAGGCACGAAAATGGTGCGTTCCACTTCGAAGTGGCTTAGGAAGTCTTTCTCAAGGACAATCACGTCGAACAGTACACTGCTGAGGCGCGTATTGTCCTTCTGCTTGTAATGGTAGATGAAGATGTCCTTGAGCTCGCGCAGCTTGGTGGCCATGTGTCCGTGGTTCACCGAAAAATCCGAAATGGAGAAGGTGTCGTCAATATGCCCCTCGAGGAGGCGGGCTACATAGACGAAGATCACGTCGTTTTCGTGCTGCATGTGCCTGCGCACCTCCTCGACGTAGTCGTCGAAGAACTTTATGAGCTGAAAGGCAACTTCATCGGTGGCGGAATAATTTATGGCATCTATGAGTTTATGTCGGAGCTGCGGCAGGGAATGGTCGAGGAAGGTGCTATGGGCACGCTCCAGATAGCGGATCATTTCACGAAGGTCTATCTCGAAGTCTCTGAAGTCATTGCCGCTAAGCAGATTGCATACGGCGAGAAAAGTGTCTGTGTGGACACCGTTGCTTGCACACACTTCGCTGACCGTGCCTTCGCCAAAACCGAATGCAATGTTGAACCTGCTTATGGCCATAAGCAGGAGATTATTGTCGCGAATCAACTGCCTCATGGTGTGATGAGGCTTGTAGAGATGTATCGAACCCATAACAGACGCAAAGTTAGCAATAAACCACTTACGGAGCAATACTCAGAACTGAGTATTGCTCCGTACGCATATTTGTGACAATATCTCCGCCGGCTACTTTAGGGCGAATTTTTTTGCAATTCTACCTTGCCGGATAATATAAATCCCTCTCAAGAGATTGTCAATAGAATTCCCTATGTATTGGCCGCCAAGATTATACACCTCGTAAGGAGCAGAAAAATCAACATGAGACCGTTCCTCAGCGACAACATTCTCAACGCCAGAATCTTGCTTATCCTCCACTATGTTCCTGAACAAATCCCATGGAGAAACTCGCATGAAGGCCTCGGCCCTACCCTCAAATATATGTAAAATGGCCGTATCATACACCGACGATTTAAAAAGTTTCGGAATTGAATCGGCTGGTCTACCAGTCGTATAGTAATATACATCTTTTATCGACTCGCAACCAATGAAGGCAGTCCAATATATTTCTATGACCGACTCCGGAATTACAACTGATTCAAGAGCTGAACATCCATAACAAAGTCTTGGAGGAATAAACTCAATATAATTAGGTATATCTAATGATAACAGACTACAACATCCCTCGAATGCACCATTACCGATTTTCTCCATCGAATCCGGAAGTACAAGGGAATTTAGACTGATGCAGCCCTTGAATGCATATTCATCTATAATCTCAATAGAACTCGGAATAACTACCGAATAAAGACTGCTGCACTTCTCGAATGCCTTGTTATGGATTCTTGTAACCGAATTAGGAATCTCAATTGACATGAGACTACTACACTCATTAAAAACGTATGACTCGATTTCCGAAATGGCTTCAGGCAAAATAATCGAGGAAAGACTACTACAAAACTGAAAAGCACCCTGGCCAATATAAGAAACGGAATTAGGAATTTCAACCGACACCAAATTGGAACAGCCATAGAAAGTATCGTAATTAATTTCCATTACTTTTTTTGGAATTTTTACCGAAGTCAAGCCGGAACATCCACAAAAAGCACCACCACCAAGAACTTCCACCGATTCGGGAATAACTACCGATGTTAGATCGGTACAAATCCAAAATGCATATGCATCAATGCGTGTAACAGTGGAAGGAATCTGAACAGACGATATTCTACATGGTACACAAATAAGAGTTTTCAACGCTTTATCATATAATACACCTTCGATACTCCTGTAATTCGTATTCGACTCCGAAACATTTATTGCATTTAAAGACTCACAGCAACTGAATGCATATGTTCCAATAGTCTTAACAGATGCCGGGATTGAAACAGTATTTAAACGACCACAACAATAGAATGCCATTTCTCCGATATCCGAAACAGAATTAGATAGTTCTACCCTTTCCAAACTATTACAATAACTAAACGCATGTTTCCCAATTATTGAAACAGAATTGGGTAGTACAACTGATTTCAAATTATCATTGCCGGAGAAAGAATTCTTCCCAATTTCAGTTATAGTATTAGGAAACTCGACCGACGAAATTCCGCCGGGAGCAGATATTAGATTTGTAAGTGACTTATTGTATAATAAGCCGGCATAGCTTTTATAATTTGGATTCGAATCCGCTACATTAATCGCAGTCATAGACTTACATCCCCCAAAAGCATTTTCCGAAATAAGTTCGACAGACTCTGGAATTTCTACTGAAGTAAGTGCTGAACATGATCCAAAGGCGGCATTTCCAATTTTTATAACAGAATTAGGAATTTCAATAGAACTCAAACTCGTACAATTGTAAAATGCATTTTGCCCAATTTCCGTTACAGTACCAGGAATAACAACAGCTGTAATATTAATATTATTATCAAAGGCGGATGACGCAATTTTTACTACCGAGTATTCTACATCTCCATCTTTAGCAATTTGTGGAATATCTATTCTTCCATTAAGGGCTGCCCATGGACCGTCAAAATAAACTTGAACCGTCTTCGCATCCTCGTCAAGAACGTCATAGTAAAGAGTCTGTCCCTCATAAGAGTACTGGAAGTAACGCGCACTTGTTGAAAAAGACGCGAACACAGAAAGTAAAAGAAATAGTTTGATCTTCATGTATAGAGCGTTATTAAAAGTATCCTTCAGATGAAGTCTGGTTCACAAATATACGTCAATTTATGTGTTCCTGCAAATAAAAAATCCACCACACATCGTAATCATAAAAGTGATGTGTGGTGGAAAGGCTTTATCGCTTTAGATTTTATTCCCACTCGATTGTTGCCGGTGGTTTGGAGGAGATGTCGTAGCAAACGCGGTTGACGCCGCGGACTTTGCGGATGATCTCGTTGCTGACCTTGGCGAGGAATTCGTAGGGAAGGTGTGCCCAGTCGGCTGTCATGGCGTCGGTGGATGTGACGGCACGGAGTGCTACAGCGCGCTCGTAGGTGCGCTCATCGCCCATGACGCCTACGCTCTGCACGGGGAGGAGGATCACTCCGGCCTGCCAAACCTTGTCGTACAGGCCGCTGTCGCGCAGGCCCTGAATGAAGATATGGTCGGCTTCCTGAAGTATGTGTACCTTCTCGGGAGTGATGTCGCCAAGAATACGCACGGCGAGTCCGGGGCCCGGGAAGGGATGGCGCGATATGAGATGCTCGGGCATGCCTAATGCACGGCCTACGGCTCGCACTTCGTCCTTGAACAGCAGTCGCAGGGGCTCGCACAGGCGAAGATTCATCTTCTCGGGGAGGCCGCCTACGTTGTGATGGCTCTTGATGACGGTGCCGGTGATCGAAAGCGACTCGATACAGTCGGGATAGATAGTGCCTTGGGCGAGCCACTTCACATCCTCGATCTTATGGGCTTCTTCGTCGAATACCTTGATGAAATCGGCACCGATGATCTTGCGCTTTCGCTCGGGCTCGGTTACGCCTTCGAGGTCCTTGAAGAATCGTTCGGACGCGTCGACACCGACAACGTTGAGTCCCAGACATTCATAGTCGCGCAACACGGATGCGAACTCGTCCTTGCGGAGCATGCCATGGTCAACGAATATGCATGTGAGACGCGAACCAATGGCGCGGTTGAGCAGCACGGCGGCTACGGACGAGTCCACACCACCGCTAAGGCCAAGCACGACTTTGTCATCGCCAAGCTGGCGGCGAAGTTCCTCGACGGTGGAGTCGATGAAGGACTCAGCACTCCAGGTGCAGTGTGCTCCACAGATGTCCACGGTGAAGTTACGCAGGAGCTGCATGCCGCATGTGCTGTGGAACACTTCGGGATGGAACTGCACGCCCCACATGCGCTGATTTTCGGCGCGGAAGGCGGCGAAACGCACTTCGGGAGTGGATGCAAGCACACGGAAGCCCTCGGGGAGAGCCGTGATCGTATCGCCGTGGCTCATCCACACCTGCGCACCGGGCTCGATGTCACGAAACAGCGGATCGGCCGAGTCAACTTCCGAAAGATGGGCCCTTCCGTATTCGCGGGAGGGGGCGGGTTCGACGGATCCGCCAAAGGTGTAAGCCATGAGCTGCGCGCCATAGCAGATGCCCAGGAGCGGATAGCGGGCGGCCAGAGCGGGAATGTCCACACGGAAAGCATCCTTGTCGTAGACGCTCAGGGGGCTGCCGGAGAGAATCACGCCAATGATTCCGTCTTCGTTGCCGAAGGGAAACTTATTATAGGGCAGAATCTCACAATAGATATTCAGCTCGCGCACACGTCGGGCAATAAGCTGCGTGGTCTGCGAACCGAAATCCAGAATAATGATTTTTTCCTGCATGTTATATAAAAAGGTGTAGGTAGGATTATTCTTTTCCGCCACAAAGTTACTAAATATTTCCTATTTGAGGGAGAGAAGTGTGGATTTTAGAGCTTTTTTTCGTAATTTTGCGGCTCGAAAACGATTTCCATAGGTTCCTTCCACCAACCACGACTCAACACTGTCGCGCCATGCTACGTCGCCTCCGAATTTTCATAATCAGCATTGTATTTCTCATTTCAGGAATGCAGACCGGCAACGCCATGTCCTTCGCACTGGACTCGATAGCGGAATGGGGTAAATTCCCTCGCTTCTGCGTTGGCGTGTACCGCTGGGGCGACCGTTTTTTCAACACCTACGACACGACCTATGTAAAGGGCACGGGATGCAAGTTCAATGCGAAGATTACCACCGATTCCTGGATGGATGTCTACAACTTCCGCCTCCCGGACAATATGAACATCTACATGCACTCGCAACCATCGACGTCGATGGGCGTATATCTCACGTATCTTGCCGTGTCCGTGGGCTACGACGTGAATTTCAGTAAGATTTTCGGGGGGCCGGACCGTTCGCGCCAACGACTGCGTCTGGGTTTCAACTGCGCCCTATTCGCCGTGGAGGGATATATGTCGAAGAATGACGTGGGGGCCAAGATGACCAAGTTCGGAAACCTGCGGCCCAACCTGCAGTTCAACGGCATAAACAACCGGAGCTGGGGCATCGACATGTATTATTTTTTCAACAACAAGCGGTACTCCGAGGCGGCGGCATTCAACTACAGCCGCGTGCAGATGCGCAGTCAGGGCTCATGGCTGGCCGGCGTGTCCATCTATGCACAGAAGCTGGACTTCGACTTCGGCACCCTTCCGGAATCAATGTTGCAGGTGCTCCCGACGTATTGGGAAAACTATCATTACAAGGTCGACACCAATAACTACGCCCTGCGTCTTGGCTACGGCTACAATTGGGTGTTCCACCGCGATTGGCTTTTGGGCGTGAGCGAGACACCTATCATAGGTGCCCGTAAAGGATATATAAATGAAGCCAACCGCAAGTGGTCCATGTCGGCCTACAACCGCTTCAAGCTGTCGGTGGTATGGAACCACGGACGCTGGTTTGCAGGCGCTACAGCCCGCTTCGATGCCGCCCTGATCTCGAATAAGAAGACCTTCTATGCAGGAGGTACTCTCTCGGGGGAAGCGGCCGTGGGCTACCGGTTCAATTTGTGGTGAAAAAATTTGGCCGTATTAAAAAAAAGCAGTAACTTTGCGGCCGAAAAGCGTAACCTCTGGCAGGACATGCAGCCTGCGAATG
The DNA here is from genome assembly GCA_947175605.1 of uncultured Porphyromonadaceae bacterium. Classification (GTDB taxonomy): domain Bacteria; phylum Bacteroidota; class Bacteroidia; order Bacteroidales; family Muribaculaceae; genus CAG-873. The sequence goes on along the minus strand of CAMWNH010000024.1, from coordinate 633 downwards.
TTGCGGATTGTTAACAACTAAATTTCCAGACAAGAAAATGGATCTGATCAAGATTGCCGAAGAAGCATTTGCCACCGGCAAGCAGCACCCCGAATTCGGCCCCGGCGACACCATTACGGTGGCTTACCGCATCAAAGAGGGTAATAAGGAGCGTATCCAGCAGTATCGCGGCGTAGTAATCCGCATCAACGGCGAAGGCGCCAAGAAGCGCTTCACCGTGCGCAAGATGAGCGACAATATCGGTGTTGAACGTATCTTCCCCATCGAATCGCCCTTCATCGACTCTATCACCGTAAACAAGTACGGTAAAGTACGTCGCGCAAAGCTCTACTACCTTCGTGCCCTCACCGGCAAGAAGGCTCGCATCAAGGAGCGTCGCCTCAAAAAGTAAGAGCCCTGAAACAGCTCACGCACAGCAGTTTCACCTCCAAAGAAAGAGACAATCCTTCCGCAGCAACACGATGCGGAAGGATTTTTTTTTGAAAATTCCGCCGAAAATTCTTGCATATTCCAAAATAATGCACTAATTTTGCAACGCAAAAGGCGAAAGGCTTTATGCAGACATAGAAAAAGCACCTGCTTCAATAGCTCAGTCGGTTAGAGCATCTGACTGTTAATCAGAGGGTCGTTGGT
>CAMWNH010000023.1 GCA_947175605.1 uncultured Porphyromonadaceae bacterium | reverse complement strand
GTCCAGCATTCCCCGCGCCACACATCTGCCTCCCCCACGGCTCACTCACCCCTCGTGTCTCTCCGCCATCTGCGTAGCGTCCCCCCCCCACAACCGCGCCCTTGCGACAATATTATGTATATTTGCGATGTCAATCATTTAAGTCTTATAAAACAGTAACAAAATGAAAAAACTAATTTTAATTGCATCTGTAGCGATTGCTTTGATGCTGCATTTTTCGTCATGTTCCGGCCGGGCAGGAGGCGAGGCAAATGGAGCAGACTCGGACAATGGGTCGCAGACCTGGGCTGTTAACGAGTCGACGTTAGACGAGATTTACACGCAGATTTCGGATCTTGTGAATAGTGGAGATGATCTGGATGAAGATGAAGACCTTGAAGACGCGATCAAGCTATATTGTAGATATTGGAAGGCCTATGTTCCCACTGCATCGGAGATATTGAAAAACGGAGGGGAACTTGTGGATGTATATATTGTTCAGTATGACAATCATCCACAGGTTATGGTGCTTCTAAACAAACGTATATTTCCGGCCGCAGCCAAAAGAAAAAACAGGAAGGTGTTTGAGGGCAAGATACATGACAATCAAAAAGAATTTGAGGATGCCATAGGAGCTCCTAAAAAATAAAGATCCAAAATAAGATAACAACATAAAAATCGAGGAAAGTATGAAAAAAATTCTGAGCTATTTACTTTTTATCGTCATTGCAACGCAATTTATGACAGCACAGGCTCCTTCGGAACTGAACGGGCATGAGTATGTGGATCTCGGACTTCCGAGCGGTACAAAATGGGCTACCTGCAACGTGGGTGCTGACAAGGCTTGGGACTATGGCGAATATTTTCAATTCGGTGCGCTGAAGCAGGATGCAAGTACGCCATTTGACGGGCAGTCGGCTGTGCAGCCGATAAACGGAAATGCGAAGTATGATGTGGCAACGGCACGCTGGGGCGAAGGTTGGCAGATGCCTACCAAGGCCCAGTTGGATGAGTTGCAGACAAAATGCAAGTGGTCCTGGGTGCCGATGAGTGGAAAAAAGGGTTATCGTGTTACAGGGCCAAACGGTAATTCCATATTCCTTCCTGCCGGTGGAATCTACTATGGTAGCGAGTATTTGTATTTAACCGGACATGCTGGTGTCTATTGGTCGTCAACACCCTCGGGAGAATACGTGGCGTACAATCTTTACTGCGGGCAGGAGCTGGACGAAATGGATGAAACATACGGCCGTCCGACTCATTATGTGACGGACATGAATGGCACGATGAATTTCCGGATGACCGTTCGTCCTGTAGTAAAATAAAGGGATGAAAAAGAATAGAACCGAAGCTGTTTTGATATTCATGATACTTTGTGCGCTCAGAATGGGCGCACAAAGCATGTCCGCAAGCGAATCTGTCGATCTCGGGTTGCCCAGCGGCACGATATGGGCGAACTGTAACGTAGGAGCAAGTACGCCCTACGACTATGGAAATTATTATCAGTGGGGGGAGCTGACGCCTTTCACGGGATCGGATTACTCATATCAGCAATGCCGTCTTAATAACAAACAGGTCAAGGATATTTCCGGAGATAAAGCGTACGATGTTGCAACGTTCGCGATGGGCGATTCATGGCAGCTCCCGACAAAAGAAGATTTTGAGGAGCTGCTGGATTATTGTGAGTGGACTTATGTATATGAGGACGGTATGAAAGGCTATGAGCTTACAGGTCCGAACGGGAAGACAATGTTCTTGCCGAGTGGGGGAATCGTGTACGAGATGGGGCTGTCGGCAGACGGAACAACCGGCTCATACTGGACTTCAACTCCGTATGGCAAGGATACTCATCTGGCCTATGCTGTGGGCTTTAGAGATCCGTGGGATGCGGATACGGGAGAGGAATCGGATGAGGATTCAAGAACAATGGCGGGCTCTGAAAGGCATTTCGGACTGTCGGTTCGGCCTGTATTGCGAAAATAAAAGATGATACGAAAATTTATACTGATAATGGTGATGGCATTGGTGTCGTCACCATGTTTTTCTCAAAAGAGAAAGGCAACCCTTGCCAACGGGCATGAGTATGTTGATCTGGGTTTACCCAGCGGCACGTGTTGGGCCACGTGTAATGTCGGCGCTTACACACCATCGGATTTCGGAGTGTATTTCCGGTGGAGTCAGACTACGCCGGCGGCTTTAAGTAATCCAGATATCATTCCGGGGCTAAAAGACATGGGCGAGATATCCGGTAATGCGGAATACGATGCTGCTACTGCTGCCTGGCGCGGACCGTGGCGCACACCAACGCGAGAGGAATGGGAGGAGCTGATACGCTGTTGTAATTGGCAATATGTGTCACAGCAATCTCATGAAGGGTTATATGCTATCGGGCCGAGTGGAGGAGCTGTTTTCTTTCCCGGTATGTCAAAAGCTTTTTTTTGTGCTGACGGCACAGATATCCGAGATATCACCTCGGAAATAAACATGACAAACGGTATGGTAACTCGAATAGGAGTTGATCCGGCTGAATACATGCTCCTGTATTGGAGTGCAAGTCCGATGCCGGAAGCAGGGGGTACGGCATATTGCTTCATGGGGGATATAAGTAAGCCTGAGATATTCAAGAGCGTGGAGGGAATGGAGATTGGAATGACGCTTCCCATAAGGCCGGTTGTGGACGGAAGTGTGGTCTATGATGATGGCTTCGTTTCAGACGAAATGTCGGAAATGGAAAAGCATCCGTATGTCAAGTCCTTCGTTAACAGATCTACCGGAACTCTGGCAGGACATGACTATGTGGATCTGGGATTGCCGAGTGGAACGATGTGGGCTTCATGTAATATTGGGGCGGACAGTCCATCAGAGGGAGGTAATTTTTATGCATGGGGAGAAGATGAGGTAAAGCGTAATTATTTTCTTGAGGATGAAAGTAAGGTATATGGATTGGTATATAAAGACATATCGGGTTCTGATGATCTTGATGCGGCACGAAGACTTTGGGGTGATCAGTGGCGTATGCCTACAGAATACGAAATGCAGGAGCTGATTGACAAATGCAACTGGACGTGGAGTATGGTGGGAGGAAAATATGGTTATATCGTAGAAGGAAAGAGTGGAAATAGTATTTTTATTCCTGCCGCCGGTTGCAGGAAAGGCAGGAAAAATACAGGAGTCGGGACGGACGGATGCCTATGGACATCGACAACGTGGAATTATTTCATGTTTCCAGCTGACAGTCCGAGTAAGAATAGATCGTCATATCTGTCATTTTCGAATAGAACCACCGGACCTTTGGGAATCATGGAGATTGAAAGGGAAACGGGTATGTCCGTGCGACCTGTTTTTTCACCAGAAATAAAAAATAAAGGTAAACACATTGAAGAGGGAGACGTAATAATAAATTCCGAACCACAAGGGGCATATGTGGTTGTGGACCACCGGTATGTTGACAGAACCCCTTTTGTAGCGTCGGAACTTCCTCAGGGAAACCACAGTGTATTTCTATATCTGCCCAATCATTGTCCCGTTCAAGATTATTTTTTTAAGCGAAGGGGGGAGAAGAAGACTCTCACCTACACGTTACCGGAACCAATTCCCGGAAAAAATTCTATTAAAGTCAGCTGCCTGCCTGAATCTGCGGAAGTATATATTGACGGGCGTCTTGAGGGATACACACCGTGTATTATACGTGACGTGGAAGATGGAACCCATTCCGTGAATATCTATAAGGACGGTTATGAACCAAAAAACTATTTCGTGCTTCTATATAATGGAGAGACTGTGCTGAACGATACCTTGCAGAAAATAGAAGATGGTCAGGTTTTTGTGGATTTAGGACTGCCGAGCGGCACTTTGTGGGCTGCACGAAATGTAGGTGCGAAAGGAATGAGCGAGTTCGGAAAAGCTGTACCAACCAAAGAGCTGGTATACTATGCGGAAGATATACATCTTGTAGTCAGAGAAGATAGATTGTGTGACGATTGCGTGCCTTCATGGGCGCAATGGTGTGAGCTAAGGAATGAGTGTACATGGCGATATGTGTTTATCGGAGAAAATACAGGATATGTGGTGGTTGGTCCAAACGGACGGGCGATCTTTCTGCCTGCATGTCCATTGTTCCTTACTTCAGATGTTGAAAAAACCGGCACTACTCAGACAACGAGTGCGCATATAACGAAGATACAAAATAACGCTAATGAGATAGTTGCAGAAATATCGGTTCCGATAGAAACAACACACCATTACATGTTTAAATACTGGAGGCCTTTTTTAAGTCCGAATAAAGAATATGTTTTTATGAGAGCAGTGCTGAATCCAAAGAAGTGAGAGTAGAGACAAGAGTTGTCGGCCCTGTTTTTGTATGAAAAAAGTGGGGAGGAAGTTTGTGTCGGGTGAGTTTTTTGTTGTATCTTTGCGTGAATTATAGCCTTCCACCGGCTGTGGATTTGCGGCTGCTGCGAGGCCGATTATACAGAATCATTAACCCAACCAACACAATAGCAAATGCTTAAGCGATTTTTTATTTCCCTCCTCGGTACGGTTGCCGGGATTTGGATCTCGTTTTTTCTGATTGTTTTCGGTGGCCTCATGCTCGTGGGCATGTTCGCCGGCTCGGAGAGCGATGAGGGTATCAAGAAAAATTCGATACTCTATCTTGATCTTTCCGGTGCGATTGAAGAGCGTGCCGTCAAACCGAGTGTGTCGGATCTGATGCAGGGCAATGTGTCGGATGCTCCGACCCTGCGAGAGATAATCGAGGCATTGCGTCTGGCCAGTACCGACAATCGCATCGATGGCGTTGTGCTGGACTGCAAGGGCGCGTCGATGGGCTTTGCGACTTGTGAGGAGCTGGTGAATGCGCTGGGAATTTTCACTCCGGACAAGTGGGTGTACGCTTATTCGGACGGCTATGAGCAGGGAGATTATCTTCTGGCTGCGGCCCGTGCGGACAGCATTTTCATGAATCCGTTGGGGGGTGTGAACCTTCATGGTGTGGCCTCCCAGATTCCTTTCTTCAAGGGCCTTCTGGATAAGGTGGGCGTGAAGATGCAGATCGTGAAGGTTGGTTCCTTCAAGAGCGCAGTGGAGCCATACATACTGACGAGTGCCAGCGAGCCCTCGCGACTTCAGACACAGACTTTTGTGGATTCCATCTGGGGCTACATGCGCGGTGTGATAGCCGGCAGGCGCAATATGAGCCAGGAGAAGGTGACGGAGCTGGCATCGGAGTTTCTGGTGGCGCGCGGCGCGGAAGCTGCCGTGAAGGGCGGCCTGGTGGACAGACTGATCTATCGTCGCGAGTTCGAGGATATGCTGCGTTCGCTCACGAATCTGGATCGTGATGAGGAGCTGCGCTACGTGACGCCGGCGCGCCTCCTCGGTGAGAAGACCGAAGCTGATCCTGCCGCGATACTTAAGGCCATGAAGGGCGGGAAGAACAAGCCGGACAAAGTGTTGCGCGGCGAACATCTTGCCGTGCTGTATGCTACGGGAGATATCACTGACGATTCGGGCAACGGTATCGTGGGCTCGGAGATGGTGCCTCAGATCGTGAAGCTGGCTGACGACGATGACGTGCTGGGCCTGCTTCTGCGTGTGAATTCCGGTGGCGGCTCGGCTTTCGCTTCGGAGCAGATCTGGGAGGCGCTGGAGTATTTCAAGAGCAAGGGCAAGCCGTTCTACGTGTCGATGGGCGATTATGCGGCTTCGGGCGGCTACTATATTTCGTGTGGCGCGGATCGGATTTTTGCGGACGAGACGACGCTGACGGGCTCGATTGGTGTATTCGGAATGATACCTGACGCATCGGGACTGATCACGGGCAAGCTCGGCGTGAACTTCAGTGCGATAGAATCGAACAGCAATGCGCTTCCGCCGTCGATGGTTTCGCCTCTGACGCATGAGCAGAGCTCGGCGCTGCAGGAGAGCGTGGAGCATACTTATGATCTGTTCACCAAGCGTGTGGCGCAGGGTCGCGGCATGTCGCAGGAAGATGTCAAGAAGATTGCCGAGGGTCGAGTGTGGGTCGGAACGTCGGCCCTACAGCTGGGCCTTGTGGATGAACTGGGTTCGCTTGTCCTTGCCGAGTCGGCCATCAAAAATCAGCTTGGTGATCTTGCGATTAAAACTGTTTACTATCCTGAAGCTGAGGATGATTTCCTGACGATGCTTGTGCGCAGCGGTGCGTTTGACGACGTGAAGGCACAGTGCAGCCGTGAGGAGTTCGATGCCGAGACGCGTGCGTTGCTGGAATACGTGAACCGTCTCCGTATGCAGTCGCCTATCCAGGCGCGTATGGAGCTGTATCTGTTTAACTGAAGCGCGGGTGAAAAGGTTGCGCGGAAACTGAGATAAAAGTGTGAAGGCGAAGGATTTGTTCGCGAAGACGGTGTTGCTGCCCTGCTCGAAAATCTATGGGGCGGTGACCTATATGCGCAATAAATTCTTCGAATGGGGCGTGCTGAAGGAGGTGAAGTTCGATGTGCCCGTGATAGTGGTGGGCAACCTCTCGGCCGGCGGCACGGGCAAGACGCCGCATGTGGAATATGTGGTGTCGCTTTTCGAGCGTACGCATCACGTGGCTGTTCTTTCGCGAGGCTATAAGCGTGAGACGAAGGGTTTTGTTCTGGCTGATGCGCGGTCGACCCCACGGGCCATAGGCGATGAGTCGTATCAGATCTATCATAAGTTCGACGGCCGGGTGCGAGTGGCAGTCTGCGAGGATCGTGTTGCGGGCATACGCAAGCTTCTGGAGCTGGACCCGAAAATAAACCTTATAGTTCTCGACGATGCTTTCCAGCACCGCTATGTTAAGCCAACGGCCAGTGTGCTGGTGGCGGAATACAGGCATCCGGTGTACAAGGATAAGCTTCTGCCGTACGGCCGTCTGCGCGAGAACCGCCGCGGGATTTACCGCGCTGATATACTCGTGGTGTCTAAATGTCCGGAGGGGCTGCGTCCGTTTGACTACCGTGTGCAGACGCGCAACTACGATCTCTACCCATACCAGCATCTGTTTTTCTCGCGTTTCGCCTACAAGCCTCTGCGTCCGGTGTTCCCGGACAATACGACTTCGGTGCCCTATCTGGACTATCTGAAGCCTCAGGATTCGCTGCTTGCCGTGGCCGGGATAGGCAATCCGAGGCCTTTCGTGCGGTATCTCAAGTCGTTCGCGGCGGTTGTGAAGGTGGATGTGTTCCCGGATCATCACAACTTCACGCGAAAGGATTTCGATCATCTGCTGGCCCGATACAAGGCTATGAAGGGGCGTCAGCGGATAATAGTCACTACGGAGAAGGATGCCGTGCGCATGGCCAATAATCCGTACTATCCGCATGAGCTTAAGTCGGTGACGTACTATCTTCCCATCGAGGTTGAGCTCGTGGACAACGCAAGCACCGCAACGACAGACAAGAGCCTCGAGGAGGTGCTTCGCGACTTGATAAAGTGAATCATAAAACACAAGGACTAAACCCGGCGGGCTGCCGGGACGTTATAAGAGAATCTAACATAACCCATAGAAACACAAGACATGCTCGAAAAAATCAAAGAAACCGCTGACTTCCTCCGCTCGAAGGTGGAAGGCGCCATGCCTGAAATAGCAATAATCCTCGGTACGGGGCTGGGCCCTCTCTCGGACCACATCACTGACAAGCAGGTGATTCCCTATCACGATATTCCCAATTTCCCTGAAAGCACGGTTGCCGGACACAGCGGCAACTTTATCTTCGGAAGTCTGGGCGGCCGCCGCGTGATAGCGATGCAGGGCCGTTTCCACTATTACGAGGGCTATGACATGAAGACCGTGACTTTCCCGGTGCGTGTCTTCAAGGCTCTGGGCGTGAAGACGCTGTTTGTGAGCAATGCCGCCGGCGGCATGAACAAGGAATTCCAGGTGGGCGATGTGATGGTCATCACGGACCACATCAATCTCTTCCCGGAGAATCCCCTGCGCGGCAAGAACTACGAGGAGCTGGGCCCGCGTTTCCCGGCCATGACGGAGCCCTACGACCACCGTCTGGTGCGTCTGGCCGATGCGATAGCCTCGGAAAAGGGTTTGCGCCTGATGCACGGCGTGTATGTGGGCACGACCGGCCCGACCTTCGAGACTCCGGCCGAATATGAATACTTCCGCATCATCGGCGGTGACGCCGTGGGAATGAGCACCGTTCCGGAGGTGATCGTGGCCAAGCACATGTCGATGGAGGTGTTCGGCATTTCGGTTATAACGGACTTGGGCGGCAAGGATATCACGGACGTCCCGTCGCACGAAGAGGTGCAGAAGGCAGCCGTGAACGCACAGCCCACGGTCGTTGCACTGATGAAAGAAATGGTGGCCCGCTGCTAAGGCGTGCTCTTTTAAGATCATAACCCCCTCTCTCCTCCCAAACTATGGAAATATCGCAACTCGGCGAATTCGGCCTGATAGACAGGCTGACACAGGAATTTCCCATCCGCAACTCCTCCACGCTCAAGGGCGTGGGGGATGATGCGGCTGTGATGGAATATAAGGATACGCGTGTGCTGGTGACAACGGATCTGCTGCTCGAGAACGTGCACTTCGACCTCACGTACGTGCCTCTGATGCATCTTGGCTATAAATCGGCAGTGGTGAACTTCTCGGATATTTACGCCATGGGCGGCACGCCGAGACAGATCACGGTGGGGCTCGGAGTCTCGTCGCGCTTCACGGTGGAGCATCTGGAACAGCTCTATGCCGGGATCCGCCGTGCGTGCGAAATCTACAACGTGGACCTTGTGGGCGGCGACACCTCGGCCTCGCATTCGGGGCTGGTGATCTCGATAACGTGTATAGGTGATGCGCCGGCGGACGACATCGTGATGCGCGACGGCGCCAAGGATACGGATTTGATATGCGTGAGCGGCGACCTGGGTGCGGCTTATATGGGACTTCAGGCTCTGGAGCGCGAGAAGGTGGCCTCTGCCGGGCAGTCGGATTTTCAGCCGGACTTCGCGGGCAAGGAGTATCTGATCGAGCGCCAGCTGAAGCCGGAGGCGCGCAAGGATATTATCGGGTTCCTTCGCAAGGAAGGCATACATCCCACGGCGATGATGGACGTGAGCGATGGTCTCTCGTCGGAGTTGATGCATATATGCAAGCAGAGCAACACTGGCTGCCGCGTATATGAGGACCGCATTCCTATCGACTATCAGACGGCTATCATGGCCGAGGAGCTGAACATGAATCTCGTGACGGCGGCTTTGAACGGCGGCGAGGATTATGAGCTGCTGTTTACCGTTCCGCTGACGGATCATGAACGCATCAAGAAGATTCCGGGCATAAAGCTTATCGGCCACATAACGAAGCCCGAGCTGGGCTGCGCGCTCGTGACACGCGACGGCGCGGAGATAGCACTGAAGGCTCAGGGTTGGAACTCGCTTGCAGGTGACCGGGAAGACGAAACGGCGCCTGCCGACGGCACAGAAGGGACGGCTGAAGACGCGCCCGGCGCATCGGAAGCTGAATGATGATTTTGTCAGGTCGCGGGAAATTCGTAAATTTGCAGCGAAAACAATAAAGACGAACATTCTCAGATGATAAACCGCAGTTTAATCCGCATAAAGACAGTCCAGATTCTTTATTCGTATCTGTTGACGCGCAATGATTTCAAACTCATGGCCGCACCGACTCCGTCGGAAAGCACTCGCGACCAGCTATATGCCTATGAGGTTTATCTAAAACTGATCTCCCTGTTGACGAAGCTTGCCGGCCGTAAGGTGTCGAGCCGTCAGCGCATCACACTTCCATCGCAGATAGGCCGTGCACTTGCTGATGATTCGCTGGTGCGGGACACGCTTGTGTCCAATCGGATAGACACGCGAGCTATGGACGCCCTTGCCGAGCGCCTCGTGCCCGAGATCTATGACTCGGCCGTGTTTGCCGACTTCAAGAAGCAGAAGAGTACGGAGATGGCAGCCGAGGTTCAGTTCTGGCGTGTGGTTTTCAAAAGCATTATCGAAAAGAGCGAGGATGTGGACAAGGCTTTCCGCCTCGACAAGGGCTACAGCCGCAAGGGTCTTGAAGCCGGCATCGGAATGTTTCTTGAGAGCATAGCCTCGCTTGAGAGCGATCGCGGAAGCTATCAGAACGCCCGGCGTGCGCTGGCCGATTCGCTGGCGAGTGCATATGACCTCTACATAAGCCTTCTTGCGCTGCCGCTGCGCCTGACCCAGCTTCAAGAACGCCGTTACGACGAGGCTAAGCACAAGTATGCTCCCACGCCCGAGGATCTGAATCCTCCGGTGCGCTTCGTGGACAATACATTTGTGTCGGCACTGTCGGCCGACGAGAAGTTCCGGGAGTATCTCGAAAAGAATCCTCAGGCCGATCCTGCGGAGTGGCGTCGCGGCGACGAGCTGCTCGGGGAGCTGCTGGACGTGGTGACGGGCAGCGAACTCTACAAGGATTATATGGAGCGGTCGATGCCTGATTTTGCGGGCGATACGCGCTTCTGGCGTGATATGCTCCGCTTTGAGCTGCTGCCCTCGGAAGAGCTGGCCCTTGCGCTCGAGCCTCAGTCGGTATATTGGAACGATGACCTTGAGACGATGGGCACATTCGCGCTTAAGACCCTGAAACGTACGGGCACATCGGCCGACTGCCGGATTGAGCTTCTTCCGCGTTTCATGAACGAGGACGACGAGCGTTTCGGCGCCGGTCTGTTCGAGTACGTGGCCCGCAATCAGCAGGAATACCGCGCACTGATCGACCGATTCATCGACCAGCGCCAGTGGGATTCGGAGCGTCTTCCGCTGATGGATGTCGTGGTGATAATGACAGCCATCGCCGAGTTGCTGAACTATCCGTCGATTCCTGTTGCTGTGACCTTAAATGAATACATCGAGATTGCGAACACGTATTGCTCGCCCAAGAGCGGCCAGTTTGTGAACGGCGTTCTCTATTCGGTGATGCATCTTCTGAGCGAGGAGGGGCGCCTGCTGAAGCCGCTGCCCCCGGCCCGCAAGGAGAATAATAAAGAATAACCCTTAAAACAAAGAATACGATGAACATCCTTCTACAGGCCGGCGCCGCCGGCGCAGATTGGAGTGGCATTCTGATGATTGTCGCTCTGTTCGTGATTTTTTACTTCTTCATGATCCGTCCTCAGCAGAAGCGTCAGAAGGAGATCCGCAAGTTCCGCGAGAGCCTCGACCGTGGTTCGAAGATTGTGACGGCCGGCGGTATCTATGGCACAATCAAGGAGGTGAAGGAAACCTATTTCGTGGTTGAGGTCACCCCGGGTGTGAGCATCCGTGTGGATAAGGGCTCTGTATATCCCTCGGCCGAGGATGCGAACCAGGCTTCGCAGGAGAACGGAAAGTAATAGAATTTTTTTTCAGGAACTCAAGGACAGAACTCGATACTTTCCGCCGGAGACGTGCCGGAGGCACGTCCCTACAGGGCGGGAGTTTTTCCTGAATCGATCGGAGGGCGAGTTTATCCGCCGGAGACGTGCCGGAGGCACGTCCGTACAGGGCGGAAGCGATGGCCGACGAGTCCCTGAAAAGAAAATTTGATGAATATATAGTCCGTGTCGTTAGCAGATCGAATAAAAGTTATCATCGGGCGTGTCGTTGACCTTGGGCATTCGCGCTATGGCAATGATACGCTGATGTTTTTAATCTTCCTCGCAGTGAGCACGATCCTCTGGTTCGTGATGTCGATGAGCGATGAGGAGCAGTTCGATATGCGTCTGCCGGTCCAGATCACGCATGTTCCGGATTCGGTGACGCTGATAAGTCCGGGGCCTGAGGCCCTGAGCGTCAGTCTGACGACCCATGGCACTCAGAAGCTGCGCCTGCAGTTCAGCCACACGCCTACGGTGAATGTGGATTTCCGCGCTTACCGTTCGAAGGGGCGTCTGCTGCTGTCGTCGGCCGATCTGAAGGGCCTTGTGCGTACGGCCACGGATGGCTCGCAGGTGGGCGTTGTGATACCGGACTCTATCAATATCCCTTATACGACCCATCCGGGCTACCGCCTGCCGCTGCGGCTTGACAGCAAGGTGACAACGGGCCCGAATGCATCGATAATCGGACGTCCGCGCATGTCGACGGATTCCGTGCGGGTGTACTTCCCCGGCGGCAAGACTCTGCCTCACAGCCTTCGCTATCTGACTACGGAACCGCTCAGGCTGACGGACGTTGGCGCGTCGTTCACACGTCGTGTGCGCGTGATAGCTCCGGCGGGCGCACGTGTCGTTCCGGACAGTGTGTCTGTGAGCTATGACGTAGAGCCGCTGATAATCAAGCACCGGAAGGTTGTGATCGAACCTGTGAATGTTCCGTCGGGCGTGAAGCTCATCACCTTCCCGGCACAGATCGATGTCTACTACATGGTGCCGATGAGCCTCTATGCCACGACGAATCCTCGCTTCCGCGTGCAGGCCGATTATCGTCTGGTGTCGCCCTCGTCAAAGAAGTTGCGTCTGCGTCTGAGCGACGTGCCCGATGAACTCGTGAACGTGCATCTGTCGGCTGACAGCGCCGAATATATCATAGAGCGATGAGCGGCAGGGTGCGACGTGTGGCGGTATGCGGCGGAATCGGCAGCGGAAAGTCGGTTGTATGCCGAGTGCTCCGCGCCATGGGCTACAAGGTGTTCGACACGGACACAGAGGCCCGGCGGATCATGGACAGCGACTGCCGGATCCACGAGCGGCTGAATGCCGAGATACACCCCGAGGCCGTGAGGAACGGCTGTGTGAACCGAGCTCTCATAAGCGAGGTGGTTTTTGCGAGCGCTCCGCGTCTGGAGGCTCTGAACGCTATAGTTCACGGAGCTGTGAGGCGCGAGCTCGAGGCGTGGTTCGAACGCGAGGGCAGGGGAGCGGACATTTGTTTTGTGGAGACGGCCCTGCTCTATCAGAGCGGTCTTGACCGTATGGTGGACGAGGTGTGGGAGGTGGAAGCTCCCGAGCCGCTGAGGGTGGCGCGCGTGATGTCGCGCAACGGACTGAGCGCCGAGCAGGTGCGTGCACGTATAGCCTCGCAAAAGATGTGTCCGCAGCAGGAGCATCCGAATGTGCGCCATCTGACCAACGACGGTGTGAAGCCACTGCTCCCGCAGATAGAGACGTGTCTCGCGGAGGCTTTGTAAAGAAGAAAGATATAATACTAACCAATACACCTGAAAAGAATATGAAACTTAGTTTGAAGAACATAGCGGGCGCGGCGATAATAGCTGCCGCATGCGCGCTGCCGACGGCCTGTTCGCAAAAGGCTCCGTCGGAACTCGTGCCTGTCGTGAACATGCTGGACAAGAATCTCTGCGATATGGCCAAGAATAATCCTCTGCTTCTGAACGAGGCAAGCGCATCGCTGGATTCGATTACATCGGACGTGACGGTGGCCGTGTCGTTCTGCGATTCGATTTTCAATGTGGACATGATGTCCGACGCTCTGGTGGAGTACTACACGGCCCAGCAGCTCAAGGACAACCCCGGCAAGAATCTGGATGCGTTCCTGAACACGATGAGCGCAGATGAGGGCACGCTGACCGTGACGATGAGCGATGTCTACGGCCACACGCGCAGCTACGCCATGAGCGGGGCTCGCCTTAAGCAGCTGTTCAAGAGCGCGCCCATGCAGCTAAGCTTCAATGATGTGAAAAACAACGTCGTTGAAATCCTGTCCTCGCGCTGCGACTTCTACAAGGATGCGGCCAATGCCCAGAGCTGCAGTTTCGACATCGAGAATGGCTTCGCCACCTACACTCTGGCCTTCTCGCGCGAAAGCAACTACGCCAATCTCACGCAGGGAAGTCTCAAGGGACGCTATCTGCACTTCCTGACGCCTGCTTACCAGAATATGGGCGAGCTTGCAGCTCCCGTGCAGGAGATGCTGAAGACACTGCAGATCGACGGCTACAGATTTGTGTACACTACGACAGACGGCAAGGGCAAGGAACTGCGTGCCGCAATACCTTGGCGTGAAATATAACTATCATACATAATACCATGAATTTAGTTGACCGCTTTTTGAAATACGTAAGTTTCGACACGCAGAGCGATGAAGAAACGAATATGACTCCTTCGACTCCCGGGCAGATGGAGTTCGCGCGCTATCTGCGCGACCAGCTCGATAGTATGGGACTTACGGAAATAAGCCTTGATGAGAACGGCTATCTGATGGCCACGCTGCCGGCTAACGTGCCTGCGGCGGAGGCTGCGCAGATTCCTGTGGTGGGTTTTATCGCTCATCTGGATACATCGCCCGACATGTCGGGGCGCCATGTTTCGCCACGCATAGTCCAGAGCTACGATGGCGAGGATATAGTGCTGAACAAGGAAAACGGAATCGTGCTCTCGCCTTCGGAATTTCCCGAGCTGTTGCACTACAAAGGTCAGGATCTGATCGTTACGGACGGCACTACGCTCCTGGGCGCCGACGATAAGGCCGGTATAGCCGAAATCGTGTCGGCGGTGGACCATCTGATGAAGCATCCCGAGATTCGCCACGGCAAGATCCGCATAGCCTTCAACCCGGACGAAGAAATCGGTCTGGGCGCTCACAAGTTCGATGTGGAGCGTTTCGGCGCTGATTTCGCTTACACTATGGACGGCGGTGAGATCGGTGAGATCGAGTATGAGAATTTCAACGCTGCCGTGGCCAAGGTGACCTTTGCCGGACGCAATGTCCATCCCGGATATGCAAAGCACAAGATGATCAACTCGATGCGCATCGCCAATCAGTTCATCATCATGCTACCGCGCTGGGAGACGCCCGAGCACACTGAGGGCTACGAGGGATTTTACCATCTGACGGCCATGGAGGGCACGGTGGAGAAGACTGTGCTGACCTACATAATCCGCGATCATGACCGCGACCGTTTCGAGCGCCGCAAGAAGGAGCTCGAGCATCTGGCACGCAAGATAAACAACGAATTCCCCGACTGCTGCACTCTGGAAATCAAGGACCAGTACTACAACATGCGCGAGAAGATCGAGCCCGTGAAGTATATAATCGACATAGCCGAGGAGGCCATGAAGGATGCGGGCGTAACTCCCGTGATCGTGCCTATCCGCGGCGGCACGGACGGCGCTCAGCTTTCGTTCAAGGGACTTCCTTGTCCGAATCTGTTCGCAGGCGGACTTAACTTCCACGGCCGCTATGAATTCGTGCCCATCCAGTCGATGGAGGCAGCGAAGAACACGATAGTGGAGATAGCGCGCATCGTGGCTACACGCACTCGCTGACATATGAGCGGAGAGCAGTCGGCTGACACCCCGAAACGCCGTGTCCTCGTGGTCATCACGGGCCCTACGGCTTCGGGAAAGACATCGCTGGCCATCGAGGTGGCCGGCCGTCTGGGATGCGATATCCTTTCGGCCGACTCGCGTCAGCTCTTCCGCGACCTTCCCATTGGGACGGCCGCCCCGACCGCTGAGGAAAGGGCGGCCGTGCGCCATTATTTCACGGGCACGCTCGGGCTTGATGATTACTACAGCGCGGCGCGCTACGAGGAGGAAGCTCTGGCGCTGCTGGAACAACTCTGGAGCCGTCCCGAGGCCGGTCCTTTCGAAGTGGTGTGCGGAGGGTCGATGATGTATGTGGATGCGCTTGTGCGCGGCATAGACGATATGCCCACGATTTCGGACAGCACGCGGGAGTATGTGCGCGGACTTTATGCACAATATGGCCCGGAAGGTGTGCTGGCGCAGCTTGAGCTGCTGGATCCGGAGTACTATGCGGAGGTTGATCGCTCGAATACGCGACGCGTGATGCATGCTGTGGAGATATGTCTGCAATCGGGACGCAGCTACAGCTCGCTGCGCACCGGCGGAGCCAAGAAAAGGCCGTTCGAGGTGCTTAAATTCGCGCTCGATATGCCTCGGGAAGTCCTTTTCGGGCGCATCAATTCAAGGGTCGACGCAATGCTTGACGCGGGGCTTGAGGCGGAAGCGCGCCGTGCGTTCGCCCTTGCGGGCGAGGAGGCCAATTCGCTGAATACGGTGGGCTATCGCGAGCTTCTGCCGTACTTCCGCGGCGAGATTTCGCTGGCGGACGCGGCGGCAAAGATCGCACGCAATACGCGCGTCTATGCCAAGAAGCAGCTTACGTGGCTACGCCGCGACCCGTCGGTGATATGGCTTGGCCCGGAGGGGGCGGTGGAGAAGATAATAAGCCTGGCTCGGGCTGCGGCGGAAGGGAAAATGTGAATACTACGGGAGGAAAGAAAGATGGCAGAAGACTTTTTATCGGCGCTTAAGAGGAAGAGCATACCGGGCCTGCGCGAGCAGGCGCCGGCGGGATGCTTTTTCTTTCAGATAAGATTCGACGCCGGAGGCGAGGCCGGAGTGCGGGTTGTGGACGAGGACGGCAAGGCCGTCCGGCCTTCGGGCCGTGTGTCCAATCCTGTGGAGGCAAGTGTGCTCGCTGCTTTCCGCCGCCCGGCGGAAGAGCTTTCGGGCTGGGAGAGCGATGATGAGACGCTGAAGATGTCGGAGCATCCGCAGCTCGTGTTCATGCTTTCGCAGTGCGGCAATGTCGTGGACCAGGAGATGAGGCCCGTGCGCTATGATGCGGGCCTGCTGTGTCCTATACTCGAGCTGCGCCGCGACGGCAGACAGTTCCGCGTGCGCATAGTGGTGGAGACGGAGGACGGTTCGCGCCGCACGGCCCGATTCCTTACGGAGTCGATGATGCTCGTGGACGACGTGATGTCGCCTTGCCGTCCGGTGGGCGAGAGCTATCGCTATGCACAGTCTCTGCTGGCTCCTTTCGATGCGGATCTCGTGGACAATTATCTTTCTGTGGTGCTGTCAGCGTTGGCCAATCTGCGCGTAGATGCTGACGGGCTTCCGGTGGTGGAGGGGAAGGCGGAGGAGACGGCGCTTCCGGGGCTGATATTCGAGAAGGTGGACTTCGACAAGGCTCTGTTCCTGCGCGTGCTGTCGGTGGTTCCGGGCGTGTCGCCCGAGCTCACGGCCGATTATGAGATAGACGTAGTGGCTCGTATGACGGAGGATACGCTCTATCTGCGGCGGGTGCAGACGTGTCCGACCTCGGAGATGCTGGATAAGTTCGAGAGCCTGCTGGACGACGCTTTTCGCACGCAGAAGGATCGCCGGGCCGTGTATCGCGACGGGACACTATACGTGCTACCCTACGCGCAGGCATCGCAGTTTCTGATGCGCATGGTGCCGCGTCTGGTGCGGGAATATACGATACTGGGGGCGGAGAAGCTCCGCGAATTCAAGATTCAGGCTGCGGCTCCGCAGCTGAACGTGAGTCTGAGTTCGGGTATAGATTTTCTGGCGGGAGATGTGACGGTGACTTTCGGCGAGGAGACCCTGACGCTTGGCGATCTACTGAAACAATACAGGCGCAACAAGTATGTGGAACTTGCGGATGGCTCGCGGGCTATCGTGGAGGACGCCTATATCCGAAGACTCGAGCGGATATTCCGGCCTGTGGAGGGGGATGGCGACGGGAGCCGTGTGGAAGTGTCGTTCTTCGATATCCCGGGACTCGAGATGCTGCTGGACAATGATTCGATGCCGGCCTTCGAGCATTCGCGCAGGTTCTACAATGGTCTGAAGGCGTTGCCCTCGCTGCCTTGCGAAACGCCTGCTCTTCATGGGAACCTGCGGCCTTATCAGCAGGAGGGCGTGAAGTGGATGGAGTATCTGGGCGAGAACGGGTTCGGTGGCTGTTTGGCGGACGATATGGGCCTTGGCAAGACTATACAGACGATTGCCGTGCTGCAGAAGACGCTGGCGCGTAAGGATGCTCTGCCAGTGCTGATAGTGATGCCCCGGAGCCTGATTTTCAACTGGCAGGAGGAGCTTCGGCGCTTCGCCCCGGAGCTGAGCGTGGCCGTGTACCATGGTCTCGGACGTGATCTACAGGAGGCCATGGAGTCGCAGGTGGTTCTTACGACTTACGCTATGGTGCGCAATGACATAGGAGCGCTGAAAGACTGCGAGTTTGAGTATGTAGTTCTGGACGAGTCGCAGAATATCAAAAATATAAGCTCGCAGACGGCAAGGGCTGTGATGGTGCTGAAGGGCCGTCGGCGACTGGCCCTCTCGGGCACGCCGATGGAGAACAATCTGACGGAGCTCTATTCGCTGTTCCGCTTCCTGAACCCGGGGATGTTCGGGACGCTTGACGAATTCAACATAAGGTATACGGGCCCGATACAGCGCGAAGGCGACACGGAGGCGATGGATGCCCTCCGGCGTAAGATATTTCCCTACATCCTGCGGAGGCTGAAGCGGGATGTGCTTCAGGACCTGCCGGAGCGTGTGGACGAGACACTGTACGTGGAGATGGATTCGAAGCAGCTCGAGTTCTATGAGCGCAGAAGGCTCTACTACAGGGAGCTTGTGAATAATACGATACGCAGTGAGGGCGTGCACCGGTCGCAGTTCGTGATGTTCCAGGCGATGAGCGAGCTGCGGCGGATAGCATCCGTCCCGGAGAACCTAAGCGACGGACGCATAAATTCGCCGAAGCTGGAGCTGCTTGTGGAGCAGGTGCAGCAGTCGGTAGCGAACGGACATAAGGTGGTCGTGTTCTTCAATTTCATAGCGGGACTGGAGCTCGCCGCGGAGCATTTGCGAGCTGCAGGCCTGGGCACGGAAACCATGACGGGAGCGACCAACGGCCGCGAGGCGATAGTGAAGCGATTCCAGACGGATCCTTCGTGTCGTGTGTTGCTGATGACGATGAAGGTTGGCGGCGTGGGCCTGAATCTCACGGCTGCGGACATCGTGTATGTGTTCGAGCCGTGGTGGAACAAGGCGGCGGAGGAGCAGGCCATAAACCGCCTGCACCGCATAGGCCAGAAGTCGACAGTGTTTTCCTATTCGATGATTACTCACGGGACTATCGAGGAGAAAATACGTCAGCTGCAGCAGCAGAAGGCGGAGCTTTTCGACGGGCTTATCTCCGCAGACCAGTCGATGTCGAAGGCGCTGACGGAGGAAGATATTAATTTCATTTTGTCCTGAGGAGAAGTGTATGTCGTTGTATTTCCTGCATAAAGGTCCACTGAAGCATCTGAGGCTTATAGGCCCGGAGGAGCTCGAGCGCAATGTCACGAGGCTTTCGTTCTATACGCTTCCGCAGCTGAGGGCTTTTTTCAAGACTGTCATTCCTGTGATCGGAGCTATAGGGTGGGAGAACGAGAGCGAGTTCCCGGAAGAGGCCGAGGATGCTAATTCGATACTGCTCACGATGAGCTACCGGCCGGTGGACCGCGATGAGATGCTGATGCTGCTGGGTCAGCTCGTGACGCCTCATAATACGGGTAAGCTCCTCGAGGCTATGCGCAAGCAGGAGGCGGGGGCGCTGAAGGCTCTGGCGATCATGGGCGTGATGAAGGGCGCTAACGTGCTTAAGTTTTTCGGGCCCGATGTGTTCGCGGAGCCTGAAGGCCTTACGGCTTTGTGCCGTGCCGAGGGTGAGGGCGTGAGCGGTTCGCTGCAGATGCCCGATGTGCTCAGGCATGCTATGGGGGTGGACCTGCGTGGGGATGCGTCGGAGAGCGCGCGGGAGGAGAAGGTGGAGCAGAGTGCGTCGGTGCCTTCGGAAAATGAGATTCTGGCTATGATGCCTGAGGCTGTGGCCAGGGTGGTTAGCGCCTGCAATTTCCTGATGCGGATCTATTCGGCAAGCCGGATGAATGCGTCGGCATACAAGAGTATGGCTGCACAGGGCCCGCTGTTCGAATTTCCGGTGCAGGGTGGGAAAAAAACGGTGAAACCGTTGTCGAACGCACGGATCTTCGCATCGGTCCTGCAGAATCTGCCCCCGTCGCGAAGGACTGCTGAAGCGTTTCCGGAGTTCGTCCGCGATATTACGGAAAATATGTCCAACCAGCGATTTCTGGGCGAGATATTTCGCGATGCGTTCAAGTCGGGCGAGGTCACGGCCTCGGACATTAATTATGCGGGCCTGGCGGAGATTATGGCGGCGCTTATGAAGGAGCTGTCGGCATTCATGCCCGGGAAGTGGTATAGCGTGGATTCTATCGTGGCGGTGCTTAAGGCTTCGTTCAACGGACGTCTTTTCGCGCGCTGGAGCGTGAGCCTCTATGACAGGCGACGCTATGTGGCGCTTGACGGCGACCCGTGGGAGCGCGCTGGAGTGCCGGCCGTGAAGTTCGTACTTGCAGTACTGTCGCTTTACGGTATCGTTGATCTTGGCGTGAAGACTTTGTGGACGCAGACTGTGCGGACGCAGTACGACAGCGTGCAGAGTGTGCGTGTGACGGCTCTGGGACACTATGCTCTCGACCCGGAGGCGGAGAAGCCGGAGGGGCTGCAGAGCTATGTGGTGCCTTCGTGCCGTCTGGACGAGGAGTATCCCTTCATATACGTCCCGGAGTCTGTGGCAGGGCTCTACGGGCCTTATGTGAGCAAATTCGGCAAGGCGATTGGGCCCACGCGTTATGCCGTGTCGGTGGAGACTTTTCTGGGCGGTCTGAGCTCCTATACGGAGCTTGAGGAGCGCATACGGATGTTCAGGGGCTTTGTGGACGATAAGATTCCGACTGTGTGGCAGGAACTTCTGGAGAGGGTGCGCAGGCGTTCGCAGGGAGTGAAGGCTATCGGTCAGTATCTGTGCCTGAAGCTGGATATGGAGAATGCCGAGCTGATGAATTTTGTAAGGAGCGATGCGGATGTGCGCCGCCTGTGTGTGCGCGGTGAGGGGGGCATGCTGTTCGTGGATTACAAGGACTATGAGGTTCTCCGTATGGTTCTGGCGCGGGCGGGCTTCTTTTTCAGATAGGGGCTGAAGGTGGCCGAAATTTTGTTATCTCGCAAGGAATCCGTATTTTTGCACAATAAACCGATATACACCTCTTACGAAGGCTGAAAGATGAATGACTATTACGAAGTGGATTTCCGCCTGAATCCGGCACTCCCGGATGCATGCGACCTGCTGGCTTACGCGCTGGGCGAGGCGGGGTTCGAGACCTTCGAACCGGCCGAAACGGGCGAGACGATGAAGGCATTCGTGCCCGCGGCGCTCTACGATACGGCGGCTATTGATGCGGCTATCGCGACGCTCCCCATGGATGTGGCCGTGAGCTACGGGAGCGAGTTTGTGGAAGGTCGAGACTGGAACGCCGAGTGGGAAAAGAATTATTTTCAGCCCATCCTGATAGGCAATCGCGTGGCCGTGCACAGCAGTTTCCACACGGATGTTCCCGAGGCTGAATACGATATTGTCATCGATCCTAAGATGGCTTTCGGCACGGGCCACCACGCCACTACTACACTGATGGCACTGGGCATCCTGTCGCTGCCCATGGAGGGTGCGCGAGTGGTGGATATGGGCACGGGTACGGGCATCCTGGCTATACTGGCCGCCATGTGCGGGGCCCGGGATGTGACTGCCGTGGAAATCGACGGTTTCGCATATGAGAATACGCTGGAGAATCTCAAGCTCAACGGCGTGGCCGCGCAGGTGAATGCGGTGCACGGCGATGCATCGGCCCTCGAAGAGCTCGCCGCGGGCTCGCAGGATGTGTTTCTGGCTAACATCAACCGGAATATCATCACGGCTGACATCGCGGCCTATGCGCGCACGCTTCGCTCCGGGGGAGTAATGCTGCTGAGCGGATTCTATGTTGAGGACATCCCCCATATCGAGGCTGCCGCAAAGCCGCTCGGACTGGCCAAGGAGAGTTTCGCGGAGCAGGACCGATGGGCTTGCGTGCGTCTGGTGAAAGAATGATTGCGGAGGGTGATATGAAGCGATATCTGACCATTGTTTTCATGCTGATGTGCGCCTTCGGGCTCTTTGCCTCGGAGCAGGCCGATTCGGAAGCTCATTACGAGACCTATATCATAGACAATCATCCGCACGGGCGCTTTCGTTGGGGCGCAGATACGGGTGCATCCGTGGACCTTACGGGGCAGGACCTGTCGTGCTACGACATCTCCATCTCGTTCGGCTTTACGCGCAAGTGGATCAACTTTCTGGGTTTCGGCGCCAAGGCATCGTTCAATATAGGCGATTCAGGACGCGCGTTCCCTCTGTTCGTGAATTTCCGCACGAATTTCAAGAACACGCCTTCGATAGTGTTCTGGGATGTGAAGGGCGGTGTGTCGCTGAATTATCCGGGCGACAACAATTCGCATGCGGGGGCGTATGCGTCCACGGGCGTAGGATTCTATCTGGCGCGCAGCTCGACATTCAGCTCGCACATACTTTTGGCATATACCTTCCGACAGCAGGACGCGTCGTGGACACCGGAGGGCTCCGCACCGTTACGCGATGTGCATATGGTCACGTTCAAGATCGGCGTGATGTTCTGATAAGTGATTATAGTTTAGCGATATAATAAATCCAAAGCAAAAAGGAAAATGAAAAAGAGAATGATTGCCGGTGCTTTCGTGCTTGCTCTTGTAGGGGCAGCTGTACCGGCCACGATGGCTAAAATCAACGTCAATGTAGCTAAGGCAGCTTCGAGTATCGGCAAGGTGGCTCAGGCTGTGACTCTCACGGATGCCCAGATGGCAGCATACGCCAAGGAATCCGTGGACTGGATGGATACGCACAACAAGGTGTCGGATGCCGACAGCGAGTATACAAAGCGTCTCAACCGTCTCACCGAGGGCCTGACCGAGGCCGACGGCATGCCTCTGAACTTCAAGGTGTATGAGGTTATCGACGTGAATGCGTTCGCCTGCCCCGATGGCAGCGTGCGTGTGTTCTCTTCGCTGATGGACATCATGAGCGATGATGAGCTCCTGGGTGTTATCGGTCATGAAATCGGCCATGTGGCCAAGCACCATTCGAAGAAGGCTTTCAAGGAGGATCTGATGGCCGACGCTCTCAAGGACGGCATGGCTGCCGCCGGTGGTGTTGCCGCGGCTCTCTCGGAGTCGCAGCTGGCTTCGCTGGGCAAGTCGCTGGCCGGCGCGAAGTATTCGCAGAAGCAGGAGAACGAGGCCGATGACTTCGGCTATGAGTTCCTCAAGAGTCATGGCAAGAACCCCTGGGGCATGGTGATGGCGTTCGAGAAGCTCGACAGCATGAGCGGCTCGTCGAAGTCGAGCATGGTGGACCGAATGTTCTCGTCGCACCCGCAGACTGCCGATCGCATCGCACGCATGACCAAGCGCGCGCAGAAGGACGGCATCGCACGTCCGGAATAATAAATCCGTCCGAAAAAAACGATGGCGCCGTGCTGACCGTTTGGGGTTGGCACGGCGCCTTTGCTGTGGCGTAGGACGCTATTCGGAGGGATGCGATATGTGAACGTCCATCTGCGGGAAGGGGAAGTTGATTCCGGCCTCGGGGAGCTCCTTGTAGATGCGTTCGTTGATGTCGTAGAACACGCCCCAATAGTCGGAGGTGCGGGTCCATGCGGAGATTTTGAGATTGACGGAGCTGTCGGCAAGTTCGTTCACGCGGACTACGGGCGAGCGGTCGACCTTGGCGAGTATGATCTTGGCCAGAGTGGGGTCGACCGGAGGCTGGGCTACGCCACGCATCGTGCGATCGTCCTCGACGAATTGTTTGACTATACGATCGTCGGAACGGATTATTTCAAGAATCTTTTCGCGTGCCGTGTCGACGCTGTCGCCGTAGGAGATGCCTACGATCCAGTCGACGCGCCGGTAGTCCTCGCGTGAGTAGTTGTTGATGGAGGAGGTGGATAGGGGACCGTTGGGGATTATGATGCTTTTATTGTCGGGCGTGGATATGATGGTGCTGAAAATCTGTATCTCACGCACGGTGCCGGCGTAGCCCTGGGCTTCGATATAGTCGCCGATACGGTAGGGCTTCAGGAGCAGTATAAGCACGCCGCCGGCGAAGTTCTGGAGTGTGCCGCTCAGGGCCATGCCTATGGCCACACCGGCGGAGGCGAACAGGGCTATGAATGAAGACGTCTCGATGCCGAGAATGCCTATTACCGTGACGATGAGTATGAAATACAGCACTATGCGCACCATGCTCAGCGTGAAGGATGTGATGCTGGTGTCGACCTTGCGGTGCAGCATTATATTGCCTATGAGACGGTATATCTTGTTGATGATGAAGCGCCCGACATAGAACACAAGCACGGCGATAGCGAGGTTTATGGCGAGCGAGACAATGCCTGAGACGAGGCGCTGCAGCAACTCGTCGACCGGCAGGCTCTTCAGCATGTCGATTTCCTGATGTACGGAAGGTATGCTGTCGGGTAGCTGGGGCTGTATGTCGGGAATCTGAATCATAGGGTGAGGGGGGATGGGTTGTAGTCCTGATTAATTATTCTCCGAGTGCAGAGGCGGCGTCGGCCCACCAGTCGAGTGTGTTGTATCCTCGGTCGGATGCGTCGTCATACGATGGCAGGATGTAGGTGGAGAGGCCGGAGTGGTGCAGCAGTTCGACAGCACTCCAGAGATAGGGCGTGGCTTCCTCGTAGCTTACGGTAGCGGCCAGGGCGGAGTCGAAGTCGGCAAGCAGATCGGGATGCTCTTCGCCGAGCTTGCGCACGTAGTGCGCGAAGTCGAAGTAATTGCAGTTGCTGACGCTCACGGCCGAATAGCGCTGCGGTGTAAAGTTCTTGGGCATTCCGGCTTTGGAAAGGGTGTAGATGGCCTTTGTGGCTTCAGCAAGGCGCGGGAGACCGGCCGTGCGGATGACGCTCATGGTGCAGGTGCGGGACGAGCTTGTGAGCGAATTGTAGTAGTCGAACGTGGCTTTCGCGGCTCCTTCGAGATCAGGCGCGCCTTCGCGGAAGAAGTATGGAAGGGTAACGTCATAGGGCATGCCGGCCGAAGGCAGCTCCGTGGGGCTTCCGGCCATGACAGGAGCGGCGTCGCGCAGCTGATAGACGGTCTCGATGCCCATCATGTAGCAGCAGTCGAAGTAGAGGAAGTCCAGGTCGCGGCCATAGAGCACGGAAGCCAGGGTGCGGATGTTCATTTTCTTTCGTCCGGAAACACCGAATGACAGTGGCATGGGAATGTCGGCGGCAGGCAAGGACTCGACAATGCCGTCTTCGATCCAGCCTGTGGCATGGCTCCAGAGCACCAGACCGTAGCTTGCAGCCGGAGCGAGAGCCTTCATGTCGTCGAGAGCGAGGTGCATCGTGGATGCTTCCACGCCAGAGATGTCGGATGGATAGGTTTTCAGAACAACGATGCCCTCCGGGGTGATTTCCTTCATTACGGGAGTAGCCCCCAGATAAGCCTCGTGAAACACGAGCAGGCGCGCATTTTCGCCCAAAGCACCATTCACGACGCCTTTCTGCATCTCGTTCAGGTCAAGATGATCGAAGTCCGATGATCCGAGAGAGTTGTCCGCAAGCATATACACCATTACCGTACGTCGGGATTCCTTGACGCCGGGATCGGGATCAGGTTCGTCGGTGGATGTACATGCAGAAAGTCCGACTGCGGTGAGAAGTATAAGAAGTATGTATAAAAAAGTCGATTTCATAGTGATAATTAAACGCAAAAATCAGGCCAAATATTGCGACAGGGCAAGGCTTGGACATTTGTAAAACAAATAAATTCATGGAATGTGCAAAAAAGTATCGAAAAAATTTGGAGGAATGAAAAAAACGCCGTAAATTTGCACCGCAAAAGCGAGGGAAACCGAGCCGAAGCAAACCACATTGCCTTGTGGTGTAATGGTAGCACGTCGGATTCTGGTTCCGCCTGTGAGGGTTCGAATCCTTCCAAGGCAACACAAAAAAGAGCTAAGCTGTAAGGGCTTGGCTCTTTTTGTGTGTATATACATGTCATGTCACACCTGGAATTTTACGGCAGTCGAGTTGGGAGAGTTTGGAAATTTGTGTAACTTTGCCGATAGTAGTTCTAACCTTAAATCGACCTGTATATGATAAATCCTCCTTACCTGGCTGCGGCCAACCGTTATGACGGCGCTATGAAGTATGAGCGTTGCGGAAGAAGCGGTCTGCTCCTGCCCCGTATCTCGCTGGGCCTGTGGCATAACTTCGGCGATGTGAATACGCTTGCAAACAGTCGAGATATGCTGCATTTCGCATTCGACAAGGGCGTGACGTGTTTTGATCTTGCTAATAATTACGGACCTTCGTACGGATCGGCCGAGGAAACTTTCGGCCGGATGATGGAATCGTCATTCAAGCCATATCGCGACGAGATGGTCATCACAACCAAGGCCGGACACGATATGTGGCCCGGACCTTACGGCAACTGGGGCTCACGCAAGTATCTGATGGCCTCGCTGAATCAGAGCCTGCGGAGAATGAATCTGGAGTATGTGGATATTTTCTACAGTCATCGCTTCGATCCGGAAACACCGATGGAGGAGACTCTTCAGGCTCTGGTGGATATTGTACGTCAGGGTAAGGCCTTGTATGCCGGCATCTCGCAATGGCCCCTGGAGGCATCGCAGTTCGCTTATGACTATCTGGCGGCGCATGATGTGCCTTGCCTTATATATCAGGGGCGATACAATATGATGGACCGCGAGAAGGAGCGGAGCGGCATCGTGCGTCAGGCCGCCGAAAACGGGGTTGGCTTCACCGCGTTCTCGCCCCTGGAGCAGGGCATTCTTACGGATCGTTATCTCAACGGCATTCCTGCGGGTTCGAGGGCTTCGATCGGGAAGTTCCTGAAGGCCGAAAAGATTACGCCGGAATTGGTGGAGAAGCTCAGGAAGCTCAATGAGCTTGCCGCGCAGCGCGGACAGTCGCTTACGCAGATGTCGCTCGCGTGGCTGCTGAAGGATAGTCAGGTTGCCTCGGTGATTGTGGGTTGCAGTTCGGTGTCGCAGCTCGACGACAGCCTCGGCTGCCTCCGGAATCTCTCGTTCACTGAGAGCGAGCTTTCGGAAATAGACAGGATACTTTTCGATTGAAATTCGTTGAATATCAGATAAACCAAGCCCGGCGATGGGTGGATGACTCCGCATCGCCGGGCTTGGGGTTTCTTTGTATTCAGTTGTTTTTTGCCAGGATGAAGTCTCCCCGATCCTTTGGCGATTGGATCTGAAGTATAGGCAGGATGTATTTGGAGTAGGGTGTGTTTTCGGTTTTTGCAGCGAGGACACCCCGGAGCGTGCCTATGGCAATGCGTGCGAGCATGTCCATGAATTTGGTGGGCAGCTCCACGTCCTTTGTGGCACCGGCGGAGAGCTCATTCCAGCATTCTTCGGAAATTTCATAGTGGCAGAATGATTCGGCAATGAGGAAGGGCTTATCGTCGCAGGAAAACTGAATGTTGGCGCCCACGGCAAGCGTGCGCTCGTCATAGTTGGTCTTGATGGGAATTGTGAGTTTGGATTCAATTTTTCCGTCGGCGGGTTCATAAACCGTTGCGAACTGTTCTACGGTGACTCCTCGGAGTTTATATTGGATCTCTGACATCTTCTTAATTATATGTGA
Organism: uncultured Porphyromonadaceae bacterium; assembly: GCA_947175605.1. Taxonomy (GTDB): domain Bacteria; phylum Bacteroidota; class Bacteroidia; order Bacteroidales; family Muribaculaceae; genus CAG-873. The sequence continues at coordinate 3,714 of CAMWNH010000023.1, read as the reverse complement.
GTTGTTGAGAGTAGACGCTGTTGTAGACGAATGGCGAGCGGGATGCTGTCTCGACCTTATAGGTCTGTTGTGCGTAGACAACTACCTTGTCGGCCGATCTTGCGGGCTCGGCTCCCGGAATCTCGATTAGCTTCAGATTCAGGATGCGTCCGTATCTGATGGCTGTCGAGATCTTGATGTCGCAGTCGAGCCCGTGAAGGAATTTGTTGATGTACTGGGGCGAGACGTTGAGCTTCTCTGCCAGCTGTTTCTGCGTCATGTTGTTGTCCTCCATGTATTGGATTATTTTGAGGACGATCATTTTCCCGGCAAGAATTTCTTCTTCGCATGCAATTGACTCGGCGGCATCGGACATCCATGTGGACATCCGCCGGAGACGTCTTTTCGTTGATTTTTCTTCCATATCTTGCGTCGGTTGTTCAACTTGTTGTAATGTAATTTATGAACGACTCTTTCGTGTCGATTCTTTTTGTGTCCAAGTCTCTGAGTACGGCATCGAGCTTGGCTTTTTCTATTGAGGTATTAGGTGCTTTCATCATGTCCTTGTGGACCTTGATGGCGGCGCCTGTGATTAAGTAGCATTTGTCCTCTTCGATTTCGACGGCATAGAAGCGAAAGGCCAGCCGGCGGTGGATCCATCCCTGCTTGATCTTTACGCGTATGCTCTGATGCAGGCGCCGGGCTTCGTCGTCGCAATCGAGTGGCTCTACTATAGTATGTAATTGATTATTCGAAAATAAGTTCATGAACTCGGCCTTGATTTGATTGATGGAATGGGTTACGTCCTGAATGAATTCTGCGGCGGTGATACCTTTCCAATAGTCCTGCTCGAAATAGGGAAGGTTGTCGTTGTAGAATTTTTTTAGATATAAGGGCGACTCCCACAGCTTGAAGGCTTTCTCGAATTCGTTTAGGTCTGAAAACGGCATCTTCACTTCATAAGCTTGCTTCGGCACGCCAAGGTCAATCAGTTCATCTTCATAAAAATACGTTGCTGCCACAATGCATTCGGCATTGTGGAGGCTCTCCTCTTTCTCCGGATATAAAATATCGAATTCCATAATATTAAAAATTTAATGATGCAAAGATACGGAATATTTTCCGAAAAATCAACCTGCGGGTTGATTTTTTTTGAGAAAAAATTTTTTCATTGCGAAAAACTTCGGTGGCTGTTAGGGAGTTATAAAGTATATAAAATGTCACGTTCATGAAATACGTATCCAATGGCCGGGGTGCAATCCCTCTGATAAGTCTTATAGCTCTGCTGTCTGTTTCGCTGACGGTTAATCTTCCGGGTCTGGCTGTATCGCCTATGCTCGGAAAGCTTGCTGATATTTTCCCGCATGCGAGTCAGCTCGAAATTCAGTTGCTGACGCTGCTGCCGAACCTGGTAATCATCCCCATGATTTTGATCGCGGGAAAGATAACGACCGTAAGAAATCAGACGGCCGTGCTGGCCACCGGTCTGGCTATATTTCTCCTGTCGGGCATACTGTATCTATTTGCAGACTCGATGCCTATGCTCGTTGGGCTGGGCGCACTGCTTGGTGTGGGTTGCGGTCTGATAGTGCCGATCGCGGCAGGGCAGCTCTCGGAGTGGTTCTATGGCGCGGAGAATGCCAAGGTGCTGGGATTCAAGTCGGGTACGTCCAACGGCATTGTCATTCTGGCCACAATTTTCGTGGGATGGGCAGCGGACATCAGTTGGCACACATCGTTCTGCGTTTATCTCGTGCCGGTGATTCCAATGCTCCTGCTACCCTTCATGACCAACACATTTATACGCAAGCATCTGCGTGAGGAGAAGGCTCCTGCAGAATCCGTAAAAACGATTCCGGCATTGACCACGACCGAACCTAAAAAGAAGTTTAAGCGTCCTGTGGTGATTCTGGCCGGTGTGATAGGCTTGTATATAGCACTGACAGCGACGTCAATGGTATTCACCTATTACCTGCCTTTTACGATGAAGCATTACGGACTCACTACTTCGCAGGTGGGGATGGCAACGGCAATGTTCTACGTCACGGCGATGATCGGTGGTTTCTCTCTGTCGCCTTTTATCCGCCTTGTGGGACGTGTCGGGCTCTACGTGTGCATCGTGATTATGGCAGCCGGACTGCTCGTGCTCGGATTCTTCCATACGATGACGGCCTATGTGATCGGTGTGCTTCTTATCGGTCTCGGCTATGGCTTCTTCCAACCGATCATCTACAACAAGACCACGCAGATAGCGCCCAATAAAGCGCTGTCGACAAAGTACTTTTCGTACACTCTTGCAGGAAATTATATCGCCCTCTCGGTGGTGCCGCTCATCGTTGAATTCTTCCAGCGCTTGTTCGATAATCACACAGCCGATTTTCCTTACTATCTCAACGCAGCAATTCTGGGTATAATCTTCATTATAGGTCTGCTAAAGAACCGATCCTTTGTATGGCGGACAGGTTCGGATAAATAAAAATGAAGGAATTCCTGACGATGCGCTAACTTTTTTGCCGACCGGTTGTTGGATAAGTACACATTAGTAACGATAAAATACAAGCAACATGAAAAAGATTTTCACCTTATCCGTGCTGCTTTGCCTGTTGGCCGGCTGCACGAAACCGACTGTAGACAATTCTGTCGTCTCTGATTTAGACCTGAACCGCTACCTTGGAAGTTGGTATGAAATTGCGCGTTTCGACCATAGTTTTGAACGCGGGATGGAACAGACCAAGGCCAATTATGTCCTTCGTGAAGATGGAAAGGTGGATGTACTCAACACGGGTGTGAAGAACGGGAAATACTCGGAAGCGAAGGGCGTGGCCAAGCTTACTGATACGCCGGCGAAACTGCGTGTGTCGTTCTGGGGGCCGTTCTATTCCGACTATCGCGTGATGCTGCTTGACGATGACTACAGGTATGCCCTAGTAGGAAGCGGTAGCGACAAATATCTGTGGATTCTGTCGCGTACCCCGCAGATCTCTTCGGAAGTGAAAGCCAAAATCCTTGCAGAGGCACAGAAGCGAGGCTATGACACGGATAAATTAATCTGGGTAAAGCAATAAGCTCTCCGCCAGACCTGATAGTTCAATCCTCGAATCGAAAACAAAACAAAGCGATTGACAAGACTATACAGATGCTTGTCAATCGCTTGTGTTTTATTGTCCAAGTTGCACTATCGTGCGCAGTGCGACTCAATATTCCTCTTCGTTGAAGAAAAGAATGCATATTATAATTCAGACATTTATACAATACCTGTATATAATAGACAAGTTTATTCAGCCATAGAAGACGATGAATTACGAAGCTCTATCAATATTTCCTGCAAATATTGAATTATTTCCTGTAAAGGATGATGATGGTTTAAGTAGAGGAGAACAACGAGAAGAACTGATATAATGATATTGGTCCATTTCCAAAGTTTAGAGAACTCATTTATTTTCTTCTTCCTATATTTCACATCTTCTTTTTCATCATCACCACTATCATCAAAGAAACTTTTCAGTTCTTCTTTTCCCAGTAAATCTTCAAAGTACTTTCTACTTTCCTTGAATCCTTTTTCTAGATGTCCAATTCTTTCCCATAGCCAGTTGCGCTCCTTATAATAATAAACAAATGAGACGACACTAATCGCCATGCAACAAAATATTACAGCATCAGGAATATGTCTATTAGACGATAGAGAAAATGACAATATTGACAAAATTAAGGAGATAAAGAAAAATGACAATAACG
>CAMWNH010000022.1 GCA_947175605.1 uncultured Porphyromonadaceae bacterium | reverse complement strand
TTGTAATAGAATCACGATAATCCAAGATATCCTTCACAGAAAACAAGGCTCCAAAAGAATCCCGATGCCGGGTTACAATAAGTTCTGGCGAAGCAACTCCGGGGCTTACGGTCGATCTGATGGGTACAAGTTTTTTGTTCATGGAGGAATGGAAACTGTATAACCCAGGTTTGTTGTTTAGCAGAGAATAATTTCTATAATTTGAAAATGCATCTGTCCTATATTCCATATGGGTGGGTGTTCCATCAAGTTTGTTTGAGAAAATATTCTTATAGAAAAGATCATTATTCCCTAATGTCGACATTTTATCTGTAGAGTAAATTTGATGGGAGTATAGATATAAGCTGGTAGACAAATGTATGCATCCACAAAGGCAAACAAGTAGAATCAAGCTGGAAGTAGATGTTTTCTTAAAAATCCATATTGCAAGAAAAATGGAATTTATTCCCCATAGAAGCAGATCTATGATTGATGCTTTGGAAAGGCGGAAGTGTACTATGTCAACTTTATGCTGGGCCAACATATGGACTATAATGCTTAATATTATAATTGCCACACATCCCATCATATAGACGACAAAGTTTTTACCAGTGATAGTAATTTTATTCTGGATTACATAAAGAATGGATAAGATAAGGAATATATCCATGCCATAAAGGTACCTTGAATACACTTCATTCGTAAAACCGGAAAATAGTCCGTTCAAAGGTGGAAAGAATAAAATTAAAATAATAATAATAATTGATGTAAGCCAATTACGCTTTGAGAAACAATAGACAATAGTCGGTAGCATGCCAAATAAAGTAATATACGGCTCAACACTGCAGCAAGCGTTTGCAAGTAGTGTGGAACCGTTTTCTGTAGATGTTGGCATGATCAAGCTCTTTATTCGTCCGACTATTTGGTAAATAAAGCCATTTAAACTTAGGTGAGCTTCTGTTGATTCCAATCGTGGGGCTCCAATGTGATGAAGAATAGTAGGTAGTAATATTACAGACGCCATGCATACTCCAAGTAACACACATCCGATAGTCTTCATTACGAAGAGAAAACTAAGTCTTTTTTTACTGAAACCTCTGATAAAAAAGTATAGAGCGCCCAATAATAGAGACGAAAATGCAAAGTAGTAATTGATAAATACCATTGCAAAAGATGTTACTGCCAACCAAAAGAAGCCTCGTGTTTCATTATTCAGAACTTTTTCTATGGATAATAGCAATATGGGGAATACCATTATTGGTTCACAGAAATGGAAGTAGAATAAATTACAAATAAAAAAAGATGAAAAGCAATATAATAAACCACCGAGAGTGCATAGCTCTTGTGAAAAGCCCATCTTTTTGAAGTATAAATAGGCAAATGCTACGGTGCAGCATGATTTTAAATAGAAACTTAATAAAATACCCCACATTATCAAGTTTGCGGGGAATAAGCATACCAGCCATACAAAAGGACTTGTGATGGTATAGAAAGCATAACCGCCAATGAAATTATCGCCTACGAATGTATTCCAGCTCCACCATGGATGGCCGCTCGCAAGCATTCGTTTTGTTTCAAGTATAAATGGAATCTGTTGGTTTAGGAAATCTGTATGTGGCCAGTCGTGTCCCATACTGAGAAACACAGAAATCAGGGCGATAGTCACAATACAAACTGTGTATGCAATTGCTTTTTTCATATTAGAAGCCAATTTGTTCTTCAATGTTATAGCGAGGACGAGCCTTAACTTCTGTGTAAATTTTCCCGATATATTCTCCAACTACGCCTAAGGCCATGAGGATCAAGCTTCCTAAGAACCAGACTGACAACAATAAGGATGCCCAGCCACTGACTGCTTTCCCTAAGAAATAGGACGAAAGTGCATAAATTCCTACGAAAATAGATGCTATCCACATTATAAGCCCGATGCTGAAAATCAACCTTAATGGGCGTGAAGAAAACGAAGTAATTCCGTCTATGGAGAACAACAGCATTTTTTTTAGCGGGTATTTTGATTCGCCGGCAATTCGTGAGTTGCGGTCGTATTTTACAATTGTAGTTTTCAGCCCGATTTGAGGGATAATGCCCCTGATAAATAAATTGCTCTCTTTGTATTCGCTCAATATCTCAAGGGCCCGTCGGCTCATAAGACGATAGTCGGCGTGATCATAGACGGTTTCAAGTCCCATAATCGATTGGAGCCGATAGAATGTACGGGCAGAATTGCGTTTAAACCATGTATCCGTTGCCCGAGACTGTCTTACTCCGTATACGATTTCGTAGCCTTCTTTATATTTAGCAATCATTTCGATGATTGCTTGTGGTTCGTCCTGGAGATCGGCATCAATAGAAATTGCCGCATCACAATAGTCTTTTACGGTCATCAAACCGGCTAATAGAGCGTATTGATGTCCTCGGTTATGAGCTAACGAAATACCTTTTACGAATTCGTTTTGTTTATTCAGGTCCTTAATTAAAGGCCATGTCGCATCTTTGCTGCCATCGTTAATACATAATATGTAACTGTTGCGAGAAATGCTCTCGGATTCTATTAGCTTGTCTAAAAGATTTTCTATAACCCTAATGGTGTGTGGTAATGCATCTTGCTCGTTGTAGCAGGGTATTACGATGGCAATTGTAGGGGCCGTGGAGTTCATAAATACATTTGTTAGTCGGAGAGCTCCCAAGACCGACTGAAGCATAAAGAAAAAGCGTGAGAGCCATACTTGTTGCTCGTTCCACGTTCTGAGGCCTTCGCATTGCCCATCGTAGTTGAACGAGCAAACTTGCAGAAGCCTCACGCAGAATATGTATTGCACCAATGACAAAGGCATGCGCCCTTGTCATTGATGGATATAACATATCCACAAGGCATCTACTGTTTGCTACATCCTTGACTACGATTTTGAAATTTGCGAAGTTTCAGAACGTCAAGAAAGAGCGTCGAGTAAACGCTGTTTTAATTAGTATGTCTGCCGACCCGCCCGCGAACCCTTGCTTGAGGCTTCTGCTTGCTGATCTGCAGTTGCAAAGTTAATAATAAAATTTGATAAATGGAAAAATAAAGACAGTTACTATAGGTTGGATATGTAATTAATTTAATATCTGCCATATAGTACAATGGGAGCCTGGCTTACCTATGCGTTTTTCGGTGACGAGCTACCTGAGGTTATTTCAGATATTCCACCAGGGTTTCTACGGCCGGCGAGAGCGGAGTGAGGTCCTGAGGCTTCTGGAATGGCAGTTCTTCCTTGTCCTTGCGCAGTTCCTTGTATTCTTCGAGGGTGCAATGTGTTATGGACACGGGATATATCTCGACGTAGCTTTCCATCAATATGGGCTTCTCCACATGGAATATCTTCTTGAATATTTTCCCACGTCCCAGAATGGTTATATTGCACGTGGTGTAGAGAAAGTCATATATGTTGTGTGTGTTATCGTCCGACTGAGCGAAGGCGGCCGTCGAATTAAAGGAAGTCAGATCCAGAGTCAGCCCGAGCAATTTGAGTATCCCGGGGCTCCACTTGTGGTCCTTGTTGTTGGCGAGGTAGTCGTTCCATATCGAATAGACTCCATTCTTCTTGCGGGTTATGACCTTCGGCCCGAAATCCCCCATAATCGTATCCGTCTCTTGTCCTGCTATTATTCCGGATGATTCTTTCCCCGTGTCTCGGGGCACCCCGTTGATTAAATCGGACCACGACAGCAGTGTGATCTCATCATCGTTCTCCGGAAGGAAAATGCTGTCATTGCCGTTTTGCATAATCCGTCCGACGAATCTTGATGACTTCCTTTTCTGTTGATAATCGCCGCGCTTATAGCCCTTTACTTCCTTAAACGAAAGGAAACTCTGAGTCATATATTCGCTGTAAAGCTGGAGGGTATCACTTCCCGATGTGCCCGTGCTGTATTCGCGGCAAAAGCACACCACGCGTATTATCGGCCGTTCGGCTGCCGATATTACCACTTCGTTGAGCCCATACACGGCAGGCGCCACCTGCACCGTGTCGTTTTCGGCTTCGCTCTTTGTTGTTTCGTAACCCAGACAGTGGATGGTGACAGGCAATTCGTTGTCGTTCACCTGAATGGTTCCGCGGCTATCGGTGACTCCTATTATCATGCCGCTGCGACCGATGACGGTAGCCATTTCCAGTGGTGCTTTGTCCGTAGCATCCACGACGGTCACGCTCTTGGCCGCGCAACATAGCGCCATGAGCATTAGAAGCGGGAGGATGGAGGCTCTCATAGAAGTTTTAATCGTTGTACTATGCGGGATCATAGGTCAGCGGTCAAACGCCGCTGCGTATGCTCGTATTTGTTTCACCATGGCCACGAGGCCGTTGGCCCGTGTTGGGGATAGATGTTCGCTTAGGCCTATCTCGTCGATGAAACGGAGCTTGGCATCCAGAATCTCGCGCGGAGTGTGGCCGTTGAGCACGCTTATCAGCAACGATATGATGCCTTTGACGATTATGGCGTCCGAGTCGGCCTGATAGAGCACCACGCCTTCGGGGGTAATCTGCCCGTCCAGCCATACGCGGCTCTGGCAGCCTTCGATGATGCGGTCGGGAGTCTTGAGTTCATCAGGGAAAGGCGGAAGCTGATTGCCAAGATCGATGATCATGGCATAACGGTCCATCCAGTCGTCGAGTTCATTGAACTCGTCGATGATTTCCTGCTGTTTTTCATCGATGCTCATGAGTCTGCTTCCTCCTTGTAGATGACGTTCAGTACTGTGCGGCCCACGGCTTCGAGCGATTTTTTGTCGATGTTCTCGAGATTATCGCTGTGCGTATGCCAGGTGGGAGGGAAGGTGCCGGTTGTCTCGTTTAGTGTTTCAATGATGTCGGTTGTGGGAATGCCGGCCCGGCTTAGGAATATATGGTCGTCCGTCACGGCGCCGCCGGGCGATGAGATGAATATGTTGTCATATCCAAGGCGCGCAGCCTCGGCCCATATGCGGTTGGTCAGGTTCGGCGCGTTCTGGTTTGAGAACATTTCCTTGTGGAAACGGGCGTTTTTGCCCCCTACCATATCCAGGAGTATGCCATAGACAGGTTTGGGCGCATCCTTGGGGTAGGGCATGTGTTTAACCCAGTACTGGGTGCCCAGACACCACGTGTCCGTATTATCCGCAAAGCCTTCGGTGTTGCCGTAGTCCTCGGCATCCACAAACAGCAGGTCCACTCCCACCTCCGGATCTCGGAGCTGGAAGTTTCGGGCTATTTCCAATAGCACGCCTACACCCGAACCGCCGTCGTTTGCGCCCGGAATAGGTTGGTCGCGCAGTTCGCGACTGTTTTCAAGATCGGCCCAGGGGCGTGTGTCCCAGTGTGCCACAAGCAGCACGCGGCGCTTTACTTCGGGATTGAATCCCGCAAGAATGTTCGTTATGGGGAGTACGGTGCCGTTGAAGGCTTCAACCTCGGCATCCTGTACGATGATTGTATCGGCTGCATACTTGCGCAGTGTTTCAATGATATATTCGCGGCATGCCTTGTGACCTTCGGAGCCGGGGACGCGCGGTCCGAAGCTCACTTGGCGCTCTATGTGCGCATAGGCGCTGTCAGCGGAAAAATTGCCCCGCCGATGAATATACGATAGCTTCTCGCCGGTCGATTCGGATTCGGCCTCTGCAACACGATTGCCACCGCAACTCAGCATTATGGATATCAGGCTGAGGCTGAGGAGTATTCGGGAGAATTTCATCTTCTGTGTCTTTTCTGTGGGCAAAGTTACAAAAAAGATACAATACCATTGCTATAAAGTATAAAGAAAATTACAAAAAAGTTACAGGCGGGATGAATCCCGCCTGTAATCAAAAAGTTGCGTCCTTTAGGGACGTCTGAAAATGCCTTTCTTAAAGCTCGGATGTGAACTCTTTTTCGCGCAGCGTGGCTTCTGGCATGGCTTTGCGCCATGCCCGGCGACGGCGGTGTTGGCGTCGCTCGAAGTATTCCCATTGCTTCTGCACGTTCTCGTTCGTCTCCAGTTCGGGGTTAGATTCGGCATATTTGTAGCCGTTCTTGATGTAGCCCGGCAGGAGGTCGTTGAAGATCAGGGCATTCACGCCCTTGGATTGATACTCCGGCAGAACGGCCACGAGCAGCAGATCCACCGTGTCGGAATGTCCGCGTATGGCACGCAGCAGCCCGTACCACCCCGTGGGGAAAAGGCGTCCGCGGCTCTTCTGCAGGGCCCGGCTGAGTGAGGGCATGGATATGCCCAGGCCAACGAGCTTGTCGTCCTTGTCCACCACCAGTGACACGTCTTCAAGTCGCAGGATGTTGAGATATTCGTCGATGTAGTGTTCGATCTGGCGCGGAGTGAGAGGCGCGAAGCCATATAGATTGTCGTAAGCCTTGTTAACTACGTCGAATATCGCACGGCCGTATTCTTCCTTGATTTTTTTGCGCGATGTGTATTTTTTGGTGCGGAGCTCGAAGCGCTTGGCCACTATCTCGGCGATGCGCGAGTATTTCTCGGGCACGGAATCGGGAACGGTCATGCGGTATTCTATCCAGTCTACCTCTTTTTCGAAGCCCATGCGCACCATGTGGTCCACATAGTAGGGGTAGTTATAGATCGTGGCCATGGTGCCGATCTCTTCGAAGCCTTCGATGAGCATTCCTTCCTGATCGAGGTCCGTGAATCCCATCGGGCCCACGATTTCCTCCATGCCGCGCTCGCGGCCCCATTCCGTCACGGCATCGAACAGCGCGTCCACAACTTCGGCATCGTCGATGAAGTTCATGAACCCGAATCGAAGAATCTTCTTGCCGGTGCGCTCGTTCACGGCGTGATTCACCATGGCGGTTATCGTACCCACGGGTTCGCCGTTGCGGAAGGCCATGAACGATTGTGCGTCGCAGAAGTCAAAGGCCGGGTTTTTCTCGGGAGTGAGCGTGGCGATGTCGTCGCTCACCAGCGGCGGAACGTAATAAGGATTATCTTTATAGAGATCGATGCCGAACGTCACGTACTGCAGAAGCTGGTCGTGATCGGTGCTTATGGGATGGACGTGGACCATGAGTTTTTTATGTGCTGGGCCGGAAGGCTGTTCCGGCCTGTTGTCAGTTAATGTCTATTGGGGGAGTGGGGCGATAGGGCGAGGAAAGCCATGCAAGCAGGATCACGAGCACGGCCAGGAACGCGAATATCAATATTAGCAGGCGGCGGTTACGCCGGTTCTCCACGGCCATGCGCAGTTCCTGGATATCGCGGTAACGGCGCTTCGGGTCCGGATCGGTGCACTTGCGTGCCACGCGCTGCAGGGTTGCGTCGTGCTTACCGGTGGCCGCAAGCACCAGTTCGAGAATCTGCCCGTAGTAGAAAATGTCATCGGACACTTCGCGGGTCTTGAGCGAGGGCTTCTGTTCGAATCCCACGTCGATGAGCTTGAGATTGCCGATGTGCTCGGTGAAGATTATATTCTCGGGGCGCAGAGGCGGATGCACGATGTGGTTGTTCTGGATGTATTCCAGAGCATTTATGAGCTGCACGCATACCTGCTGAAGATGGTGGTCCGTAACCTTGCCCTCGTTCAGGAGCTTACGCAGTGTGTCGCCGTAGACGTCGTCCGTGACAATGCAGCGGCCTATGCCGGGCACGTCTTCGTAGTCGTTGATCATCACGATGTTCGGATGCGCGAGATTGTAGCGCACGTCGAATTCGCGCTCGATCATTTCCTGATATTTCGGGTCCTGAGCAAACTGAGGCTTCAGAGTTTTCAGCATCACCCACTTCCCGAGCTTGCGGGCAGTGTAGATGTCGTAGAACTCTTCGTCCCAGTCAGTTAAATGTTCGATTTCGGTCCAGCGCGGAGTGTCGGGAGACATAGCCGGGGGATGTTTAGCGGTTGATGGTCAGAAGCACGACTTCGCCGGGCTCGAGGGATGCGGGCAGCGTGGCTGCAGCGCCGGTGAATACATTTACAGCACCCTCCGTGACCGGTGTGGCGCCCTTGAATGTGAGGAGCTCGGGCTTTTTGCCAAGATTCACGGCAACGACGGTTTCGCGGGTGCCGCTGCGACGCGAGAAGACGAGAAGATCGTCGGAGTCCGTGGCGAAAACTTCCATCGGAGCTCCATGCTTGCCTGCGGCCAGCTCGGGCCGCGAATGCTTGAGTTCGTTGAGCGTGCGGTAGAATTCGGTCATCGCCGGCTTGGACGTCCAGTCCGGAGCCTCGTCCTTCTCGAAGAATTCCAGCGCGCGGTTGAGGCCTACTTCCTGACCTGTGTAGATGAGCGGCATGCCCGGAAGGGTATAGGACAGCACGGCAAAGGCGCGCGAGAGGTTGCCGAGGCGTTCGAATTCAGTGCCTTCCCACGAGTTGAGGTCGTGGTTCGAGGTCATGTTCATCATATACGAATCGCCGGGGTATTCGGCTTCCTGCTGGCGCACGAGTTTCACGATGTCGCTCGCGTGGCTCTCGGGAAAGCTCTTGGGGGCTGTCTCGCCGGGAGCGATGAAGGTGTACTGGCCGGATGTGGCGGCGATAGCGCTGAACAGGTCCTTCATCGGCCAGTTGTAGTCCATGTCGAAAGCGTGCTCCATCAGCTCGGGCTCTGTGGCCTCGGCAAGCATGAACACCGGACGGCCGCCGGCTGCCTTGTCAAGTGCCGGACGGGCCTCGTTCCAGAAGTCCACAGGCACCTGTCCTGCCACATCGCAGCGGAAACCGTCCACGCCCGCATCCGTGATCCAGAAGCTCATGGCGTCGATCATGGCAGCACGAGTGTCGGGATTGGAGTAGTCCAGCTTGTAGGTGTCCGTCCAGTCGAAGGGGCCGAACATCTCGCCTTTTTCGTTGCGCGCATAGTATTCGGGATGCGAGCTGACCCAGATGTTGTCGCAGCCGGTGTGGTTGGGCACCCAGTCGATTATGACTTTCATGCCCAGGGCGTGGGCCTGATCCACGACCTTCTTGAATTCGTCCATTGTGCCGAATTCGGGGTTCAGGGCCTTGTAGTCGGCCACGGCGTAATATGAGCCCAGCGTGCCTTTGCGCTTCTCCTGCGAGATGGGGTGCATAGGCATGAACCAGAGGATGTCAACTCCCAGGTCGCGGAGGCGCGGAAGCTCGCGCGAGAAGGACGACAGCGTGCCCTCGGGCGTGAACTGGCGCACGTTCACCTCGTAGATTACCGCATCGCGGCTCCAGTCGGGATGATCAACTGTTGTGTCGGGAGCTGCGTTGGCTACGGCTGTGCCGCAGATGCCAAACAGAAGCGCAAGAATTTTTTTCATGGCAGCGGGTTGGGGGGGGTATATCAATGTTTTTTTGAGTCGAGGAAGCGTACGGGAATCTCGCGGTCGATGGAATTGTCGAGCGAAATCAGTGTCTCGGTGCCCACGACACCGGGAATCATCTGTATCTTGTTGTTCAGCAGGTCCATAAGCTGCTCGTTGTCGCGCACGTAGAGTTTGATGAGCATCGTGTAGGGGCCTGTGGTGAAATGACATTCCACGACTTCGGGAATCTTTTCAAGTTCGGGCACGACCTCGCGGTAGAGAGCGCCGCGCTCGAGGTTCACGCCAATATACGTGCAGGTGGCATAGCCGAGAGTCTTGGGGTTGACCTTGTAGCCCGAACCGGTTATGACTTTCATGTCGATAAGACGCTGAAGGCGCTGGTGGATGGCGGCGCGGGATACACCGCATTCAAGTGCGACATCCTTCGAGGGGATGCGGGCATTGTGCATTACAATTTTGAGAATATGCAGGTCCAGATTGTCAATTTTGTCCATGGATTTTTGGTAATTTATGTGTTTCAGGTGACAAAATTACAAAAAATCGGCGAAAAAGTCAAGTTTTGTTCGTGGTATCCGAAAATATTTTCTCAAGTGTCGTCCTCGGGAAGGCATCTATGAAACTTCCCGGCGTGGCGTTGACAATAAGTGCTCCGCGGCTGCGGGCGAAAGCTCCGATCTGATGATAGGCCCTGAAAGCTACGGCGAAACTCTCCACTATCTCGTGAAGACGATAGCCTCTGTATTCGTGTCGCACGCGGCTCTCCTCGCGACTGTCCTCGGCATAGAAATGGGGTTGGATGCTGACGACTTCATTTTCTTCCGTCACGCCGATAGTCTTCATCCACGAATGGTCGGCGCCAAGAACTATTATCTCGTCGAACCCTTCACGGATGGCAAGCATAAGCGATGGAATCAGCACGTTGCGCGGGCGGGGCATGCCCAGGCCGAGGCTATAGACTGCGTGGGTCCAGCTCTCAAATCCTTCGACACCGACGGCGTTGAAGGCCTTCACCATAGTCTTGCTGCCGTCTCCGAGCCGCTGGCGGGCGGCGGAGGCATATCTTGCGGGCACATAAAGACGCATGTCCCAATCGGTGGCGCGGAGGTTGTGCCACAGCTTATCCACGTTGGCGTCGCTGCCGGGGGTGCGGAAGAAGTGGGGATCGGCAAGAACATAGAACGTTGGCCGCAAGGCTGTGATTTCCGGTGAATTGAGCGCGAAGTTCACACCAAGGCACGGCTGTCCGGCAAGCTGCTGTCCGTGTTTTTCAAGAGCCTCGCGCAGCGACGGGCCGTTTCCCAGAATGAATATCCGTCCCCCGCGGCGCTTGCAGCGCCCGGCTCCGGAAGGGCGGGATAGCAGTAGCACTTTTGTCGCGCCCTTCAGAGTGGCGCCTATCTTTTCGAGGACTCCCATATGGATGGTTCAAAGGCTATTTTCGTCGTAGACGTGTGTGCGCAGATACTCGCAAACGCTGTTGGGTCGGAAGCCTGCGCTTTCGGCGAACGAGGTGAATCGGGCCGGGGCGCAGTTGTGGCGCATCCATTTGCGTCCTATACCGAAAAGTCGTGCCCACTTGCGCGGCAGGGCAAACAGGCGCTTGCCATTCATGCGGTAAGCCAACGCGTCGGCAAGCTCGTTCAGCGTAGGATTCTTGCCGTCGTCGAGGCTCCAGATGCCGGACGTGCCGCGTTCGGCCGCAATACGCGCCGCAGACGCAAGATCTGTGGCGTGTAGAATCCTAATGCGGGGATAGTCCGTGTCGCGGATAAGGTAGAAGCGTCCGGCGGCCACGTCCTCGGCAAGACGACGCGGCATCCCGGTCATTCCGGTGCCTATTACCTCAGGCACTGCCAGCACAGGAGCATCAGTCTCGGGCAGCGTGTCGTTTTCGCCCGCGATACACACCCTGACAGCGTCCTCCGGAGCGTCATCAGGCAACTGCCGCACTATTTCGAGCGAGTAAACGGGTTCGAATTCGGCCTTGAGGTAGGGATGGAGGAAGTCGCGGCCTTCAAGCTGTACGAAAGCGCGCTTGCGTGGGGTGTCGAGCGATGCCATCTGTAGGTCACATATATAGCAGGCGCACAATCAGGCGAAGCATGTTGCCATTGCGGCCGTGCATGCGCAGCGCGCGCTGTTTTTCCAAAGGTGTCACACTGATCTGATTTACAAGTAGCTGCGAAATGCCGCCGGGGCTCATTACAGCCATTTTCTCGCCCGTGTATCTCCATCGCAGCCCGGCTTGTGGGTCGAAAAGACGCAGCCACATTTCGAAGTCGCCGCCAATGCGGAAGCTCTCGTCGTAGAGCCCAACGAGGTCGAACACCCTGCGACGCACGTATAGCGTGGGGTGTCCGGGCGTGAAGCCGTAATCCAGAAGTTGCGGACGGAAGCGGGCGGCGCTGTAGCTGCGCAGGAGTCGGCCGGTTTTCAGGTTGCGATATTCGACATCACCGAAAATGAAGTCCAGCTCGGGATCAGCGTCAAAAGCCTCGATGACCTTGCGCGCCACATCCGCATCGGGGAGCCAGTCGTTGCCGTGCACCATGCCTATCACATCGCATGTGCTTTGGCGTATGCCTTCGTTCAGGGAGGCATAGACGCCGCGGGGTTCCGTACGGACGAGTCGGGCATCGGATTCGGGCGGGAGTGCCACGGGGACATTGCTGCTGTCCACCACGATGTGTTCGATTTCCGGGCGCGCGGTCTGGGCGTCCACGGATTCGACGGCCTTGCGGAATGTATCGCCGTCGTTATATGTTATTGTTATGATACTAAGCTTTTTCATGGATATCAGCACAGCAGATCGTTGCCCGATGGCCTGAGATTGTACAGATACATGCCAAGCCCCAGGCTCATGGCCATGAGGAGGATATAGGCGGTCATCCATAGTTTCAACCGGTGTTCGCGCAGGTGGTTCACTACTACCCACGCTCCGGCCGGAAGCAGGAGCGGCAGCAGCATAAGCGCATAGCGGCTCACCGTGCCGCCATATGTATATGCAATCATCATATAGAACAGGAGCCCTGCGGCTGCCGTCGTGACGAGCCTGCGAGGAGCTTTCCTAAGGGCGAAGATAAAGAAATATATTACGAATCCGACTTCGATATACAGCGGATAGCCCATGTGTGCAAGCATCATGGAGGGGCCGTAGTCGATATGTCGGAGATATGTCCAGGGCAGGGGAAGGAACATTTGCAGAGCCATTGTGAGCGGCAAGGCTGCAATCCTTTGCCATACGGGCATAAGCGGATACGAATTGATGAACGAGCTCAGTGAACTGCCTCTCTGAGAGGTGGAGAAGACAACATCGTTGCCCGTGCGGATTGCGCCGGCGCTGAGGTGTACTATGAGGTTGTCCATTATTGCGTTGAGGACGATGGTTAGAGCAACGCTAAGTACGGCAAGCGAACAGAATGTCAGGACTGTCCGCTTCTGTTTTGCGTCGAGAAGGCCTTTCCATGGCATGAGCATGAGGATAAGGCCCAGAACCATCGGCGCGGACAGGGAGCGCACGAAAATAGCGGAGATACAGGCTGCAATAGCTCCGGTAAGCGCCCATGGGTGGTTCCGGCAATCATTGTTCCTGAGGATGAGGAGCGCCGCCGCAGTGCCCGAGAAGGAGGCCACGACCAGGGCATCTTTGAGAAGCACCGATCCGTGGGCCATGAAGTTGAAGGCAAGGGTGAGCATCACGATGGCCACGGCGCTCACTTCCGCGCCTCTGTGCGGGCTGCATTCGCGGGCAATCCGTCCGGTGAAGCAGATGGTGAGCATGGTGCACAGGGTGTTGAACGCAAGCACTCCCCGAAGACCGAACAGCTTGACAAGCGGAGTCATGAGATTGGCGTAGTTCACGAATGTGTCCGACGGGACCGGACGTGATGCGATGAAGGCGTTTATGAATCCCCAATATCGGGCGGAATCGTGATTGGCAAGATAGGGTTTGCCATCGCCTGCTCCGGTGTGATACAGGAAGAAATCCGTGTTGAGTATCAGCAAGATGCCGAGGATAGTCATAGCTCCTAATAGCGCCCAAAGCTCGGCATCGCTGTCCAGGTGCAGGACACGGGATGCAAGGCGCACGAAAATCCAGATGCATGCAAGCATGCATGCCGTGCCTATGCCCGCAGCTGGGCACACGAACAGGGCGAGTACAAGCCACAACGCCGCACCCGCCACCTCGCAAAGGAGAAAGCCGAATTTCCGAGCTTCTAACATCGGTACAAAGGTACGCAAAAATATTTAATTACAAAATCCGAACAATAAACATATAAAAAACTTCGTTTTTTTGAACGTATTCAATGAAAAGAGTCCCTATGTCAGAAATGGAGCGTAGGCCTGTGTGTCTGATTGTTGCGACTGTTGCCTCCGGCGGAAGCATGGGGGCGGCTGTTGCGCGTGATGCCCGTGAGGCCCTGGCCCGCGGCTTCGCGGTGTATGTGGCATCCGGGCGTGCGGAGCTTCCGCAGGAATTGCGCAAGGCAGGCGTGGGGCAAATACGTATTGGAGGCAAGGTCGATGCCGGTATGCATTATCTCCTTGCCGGTATGGCGGATGCCGAGGGTCGGGGCTCCGTGATTGCGACTCTGCGTTTTGTGGCCGCCATGCGCAGGTTAAGGCCTTCGAGGATTATCATGCATAATCTTCATGGCCGCTATCTCAATCTGGCTATCTTTGTACGGCAGCTGCGGAAGGAAGTTGCTCGGGGGGTGGAGCTGGTGTGGATGCTCCATGACTTCTGGCCTGTGACCGGACACTGCGCTTTCCTTCCGCCAGAGGGCTGTCTGCGTTTTTCGGAGGCCGACGGCTGTCATGATTGCCCGATGAGCAAGGCTTATCCGCGCACGCTCGCAGGCCGTGCCCGCTCCAATTTCCGACGCAAGAAGCGCCTCCTCGAGCCATTGGCCGAGCATAGCATCGTGCGCGTTGTGAGCCGATGGCAGGCTGCGCTTATCGAAAAATCCTTTTTCGGGCAGGCGCGCATGGAGCTTCATAGGCCGCTTGTAGATGAGGCCTTCACCCCTCCCCGGGCCGATGAAAGGCGCCTTGGATTTGCGCTTTGCGTGGCTTATCCCTGGCAGAAGTTCAAGGGCCTGGATGATTTGCCGGCCCTGCATCGCGCACTGCCGCGCGGCATGCAGCTTCTAGTCGTGGGCCTTGACGAGAAGCAAGCCCGCAAGCTCCGGCCGCTTGGAATTAACTGTGCGCCCCGACAGACGACTCCGGAGGCCCTGGCGTGGTACTATCGCCATGCTGCGGTGTACATAAGTGTCAGCTATGCCGAGACATACGGCCTCACCGTGCGCGAAGCCATAGCCTGTGATACACCGGTGGCCCTCTATGCCGTCGGCGGAATCACCGAGGGCCTGGAGGACCACCCGAAAGTCAGGGCTGTGCCCTGTGGAGATGTCAATGCTTTGGCCCGGGCCGCAATAGAGCTCGCGGAGAGTGCCCCCGGCCGTTAAGGCTGCGTTACATGGCGGCGGCCAGAATGGAGCCCAGCGCTATGCCGAGAATCAATAGAATGATAGCCATGGACGACAGGATTATGGTTGTTTTCTTGCCGGCGCCGCGCACGCCGAACACCATGCTGCAGGCCCCCCAGATGATTCCGATACATACGATAAGCAGGAAGGAAAGTATACTCAGGGAGCAGATCAGGGCAAGGGTTACTTGTCCGCCTGTGAAGAAGTCGGGCATCATATTGAGGGTGGTCGGGTCGATGAATATGCCTGCGATAAGCACGCCGATTATGGCTATTATCGAAAAACCTATGGCAATGCCCCCGGTTGCGGCCAGGAAACCCAGGAATCCCATGATGCATGTGGCTATGATACGCAGGATGTTGGAAAACACGCCTCCCTCGTTGTTCTGTTCTCTGCGGAGCTCGGTGATGCGTGCCGCTGTCACGCCCTCATTGCCGGGGACATATGGAGGGGGCGTGGGCTGGCTGCTGAGAATCTGCTGGCCGATGGTGTTCACGTTCACCGGTTCGCCGTACATCTCCAATACCTTACGGGGAGTATTGGCGGCGGGAATCACCATCCAGGCTATCATGTATGCTATCACGAAGGGCCATACCTGTGTGCACAGCGCGAGCACCACGAGGGCGAGGCGCATGATCCATGTGACCCATCCGGTGTAGACACCCAGACCGCTCACGACACCGCCGAAAACTTTATTCTGCATGTCGCGGAACAGGCGTTTGCGCGTGGGTTGCTCCGGCTGGACCGGTGCTTGGGGCTGTGCGGGGGATTCTGCCTGGGTGTGATTGGGTTCGTCGCTTTCATCGCCCAGCTGCTCGGGGCTGCCCATGGTTTCGATCACGCGGTTCACGTCGGCAAGTACAATCACCGAAGCACCGCTGCGTACGCGTTCGTCGAAGAGCTCCGAGATGCGGGCCTCGATGTCGGAGACGATTTCGGCTCCCTCCTCCCCTCCGAAGGAAGCGCGGAGCTGGTGCAGGTAGTTCTGGAGCAGGCTGTAGGCATCTTCGTCGATGTTGAAGATACGGCCGTTTATGTTCGCTGCGAAAGTCTTTTTCATTTTATTTCAGGGATTTGGCTGTATGGATAGGCCTTAGTTGTAAAAATAGATTGTAGTTTAGTCAAGTTTTTCATCGATTTCCACCGCCACGACTTCAATGGTGCTTTCCTCCTCGGAGCTGTCGGCGACTTGCTCGCTTATGGCCGGCGGCATGAAGGGCTCGTGGTTGAGGTGGTTCACGGCGTGAGAGATTTCCTCCCATGATTCCTGAAGCTGCCGCAGGAAGCTGCGTCCGGTTTCGGTGATGGAATAGTACTTTCGCGGCGGTCCGGAGGGCGATTCCTCCCAGCGATAGGTGAGGAGCCCGTCGTTTTTCAGACGCGTGAGCAGGGGGTAGAGGGTGCCTTCCATGACGATAAGCCGCGCTTCCTTCATCCTCGCGATTATCTCCGAAGCATAGGCGTCGCGCCCCCGCAGCAGAAGTAGGACGCAGAATTCAAGCATCCCTTTCCGCATTTGCGATTTCAGATTGTCGATATTCATTTCCGTTTGATTTGTGTAATTAGATTGTAGAGTGTCAGAAGGACATTGCAAAGGTATGAAGGATTATAGTACTATGCAATACCAAGTACTATAAATTAACATAGTTTAACCAAGTTTGTGTGAATCGAAAGTTTTTAGTACCTTTGCAGGCCTTTCGCGCGCGAGCCCGGTCGGGCGTACGCAAAAGGGACATACAAGCATCAGAGAAAGAATGAAAGTATTGAAATTCGGCGGCACGTCCGTCGGTAGCCCGGAACGCATGCGCCATGTGGCCGAACTGGCTCTTGAGCGTGGTCGCAATATCGTGGTCCTTTCGGCCATGAGCGGCACCACCAACGCTTTGGTGGAGATCTCCGACTATCTATACAAGGGCAATATCCCCGGGGCACAGGAAACGCTCAACGCGCTTGAGGCCAAATATGATGTGGTGGTGCGCGAGCTTCTGGGCACCCTCGGAGCCCGTGCGGAAGCCCTGCGGGCCATCGAGCGTTCGTGGGAGCTCATCCGAACCTACTTCGAACGAGGCGACCGCCGACGTCCTTTCACCCAGGTGCAGGAGAAGGAGATTCTCGCCCAGGGCGAGCTCATATCCACGGCACTCATGTTCGCCCACATGCGGGAGCGCGGTGTCCGTGCCGCCATGCTGTCTGCACTTAGCTTTATGCGCACATTCGATTCCGGCGAGCCCGACATGGCCTATATCCGCGAGAAGCTGATGGTGCTCATGGAGCAGCAACCGGACGCGGAGCTTTTCATCACGCAGGGCTTCATCTGCCGGGATTCGTCCGGCAAGATATCCAATCTGCAACGCGGCGGCAGCGACTACACGGCTTCCATAATCGGCGCCGTGCTCGATGTAGAAGAGATTCAGATCTGGACGGACATCGACGGCATGCACAACAACGATCCGCGATTTGTGGAGGGTACGCGGCCGGTGGGTCGTCTTCACTTCGAGGAGGCTGCCGAGCTGGCGTATTTCGGGGCTAAAATCCTGCATCCCAACTGCGTGTTGCCCGCCAAGCTGCACAATATCCCCGTGCGACTACTCAATACGATGGAGCCCGAGGCGCCCGGAACGCTCATTTGCAACACCGCTCCCGACGGCACCATCAAAGCCATCGCCGCCAAGGACGGCATCACGGCAATAAAAATAAAAAGCGGCCGCATGCTCGTGGCCTACGGCTTCCTGCATAAGGTGTTCGAGACGTTCGAGGATCATCGCACGAGCATAGACATGATAGCTACGTCGGAAGTGGGTGTCACCGTCACCGTGGACAACGACTCGCATCTGGTTGCCATCGTCGATGAGCTCAAGGCCTTCGGCACGGTGAGCGTGGACCGCGATATGGTGATAATATGTGTGGTAGGCGATCTCGAATGGCATAACGCCGGCTTCGAGGCCCGCGCCGTGGCAGCGCTCGGAAATATTCCTATCCGCATGATTTCCTATGGCGGCAGCAACTACAACATTTCCATGCTCGTGCATAAGGACGACAAGGTCGAAGCTCTCCGGCGCCTGAGCGCAGCTCTGTTCAACTAAGATTAAAATTCAGGTAATATATGATTACGGTTTCCAATTTAGGTATACAGTTCGGCAAAAAGCCTTTGTTTCAGGATGTGAACCTGAAGTTCACACCCGGCAACTGCTATGGTATAATCGGCGCGAACGGCGCCGGCAAGTCCACGTTGATGCGCATGCTCAGCGGACAGCTCTCGCCCACACACGGCAGTGTGTCGCAGGGTCCCGGCGAGCGCATGAGCGTGCTGGAGCAGGACCACTTCAAGTTCGACGACTTTACCGTTCTCGACACTGTTCTGCAGGGCCATACAGTGCTCTGGGATATAATGAAGGAGAAGGACGCGCTCTACGCCAAGGAGGATTTCACCGATGCGGACGGCATCCGCGCTTCCGAGCTCGAGGAGAAGTTTGCCGAGCTCGAGGGCTGGAACGCCGAGAGCGATGCGGCCGCCCTGCTTAGCGGTCTGGGCATCAAGGAGGACCGCCACTACATGCTGATGCGCGACATGAGCGCCAATGAGAAGGTGCGCGTGCTTCTGGCAAAGGCCCTGTTCGGCAATCC
Source organism: uncultured Porphyromonadaceae bacterium (assembly GCA_947175605.1). Lineage (GTDB taxonomy): Bacteria > Bacteroidota > Bacteroidia > Bacteroidales > Muribaculaceae > CAG-873. The sequence goes on along the minus strand of CAMWNH010000022.1, from coordinate 13,346 downwards.
TGACAATCTCCTGCTCGACGAGCCTACCAATGACCTTGACCTTGACACGGTGGCATGGCTCGAAGACTATCTTTCGAAATTCGAAAACACGGTGCTAGTGGTGTCGCACGACCGTCACTTCCTCGACTCCGTGTGCACGCATACGCTTGATATCGACTATAATAAGATACAGCTCTTCGCCGGCAACTATTCCTTCTGGTACGAATCCTCGCAGCTTGCCCTGCGCCAGCAACAGCAGGCCAACAAGAAGGCCGAGGAGAAGCGTAAGGAGCTCCTCGAGTTCATCCAGCGTTTCAGCGCGAATGTGGCCAAGAGCAAGCAGACAACCTCGCGCAAGAAGATGCTTGAGAAGCTCAACGTGGAGGAGATTCAGGCTTCCTCGCGCCGCTATCCGGGCATCATCTTCACTCCGGCACGCGAACCGGGCAACAAGATTCTGGAGGTGAAGGGGCTGACGGCATCCGTCGACGGCGAGCTGCTGTTCAAGGACGTGAATTTCCAGATAGAGAAGGGCGACAAGGTGGCTTTCCTGAGCCATGACCCGCGAGCCATGACAGCGCTTTTTGAGATCATCAACGGCAAGCGCAAGCCCGATGAAGGCACTTATGAGTGGGGTCAGACCATTACGGAGGCCTATCTGCCGCTGGACAATTCCGAGTTTTTCAATACGGATCTGAATCTCGTGGACTGGCTGTGTCAGTTCTCGGATGATTCGTCGGAAATATATCTCAAAGGATTTCTTGGCAAGATGCTTTTCTCGGGCGAGGACGTGCTGAAGAAGGCTTCGGTGCTCTCCGGCGGCGAGAAGATGCGCTGCATGATAGCCCGCATGATGATGCGCGACGCAAACACCCTCGTGCTCGACTCACCCACCAATCATCTCGACCTCGAATCCATCCAGGCTTTCAACAATACGCTCAAGAACTTCAAGGGCAATATCCTCATGGCCTCGCATGACCATGAGTTCATCCAGACGGTCTGCAACCGCATTATCGAGCTCACGCCCGGCGGCATAATTGACAAGCTGATGGACTACGACGACTACATCACGGACGACAAGGTGGCCGAAGCCCGCGAGCGTCTGTATAAAAAATAAGCAAGATGGTAAAACACATTGTAACATTCAAGCTCACAGGCACTCCCGAGGAGCGCCTGGAGGTGAGCCGCCGCTTCAAGGAAGCCCTTGAGGCGCTGCCCGCTCAGATCGACGTGCTGCGCGCAATCGAAGTAGGCATCAACTCCAATCCTTCCGAAAGCTGGGATGTGGTGCTCACGGCCACGGTCGACACGATGGCCGATGTCGAGCGCTACGCCAAGCATCCGGCCCATGTGGCCGCTGCCGCCCTGCTCGGTGCCAACAAAGAGGCCCGCGCCTGCGTGGACTACGAAATCTAAACTTACACCTTTCCTCCTCCCCGGGGGCTTATTCTCCGGGGTGGAAGGTGTCGATGTGGCGGGCCTTCTTCGATTCGAAAATTTCTTCGATGGTGAGGAGTATTCCGCTTTCTTCCACGTCGCCGAACTGGTCGTTGATGGCCGTGCCGAACATCTTCATGGTGGGCGACAAGCTCATGTAGGCATTCACCAGAGGAGGAATCGTGTCGCCGTGACGCCGTATTTCGGCGTTCAGGATCTTGTAATCGCTCTTGAAATCATCGTCCGAGAAAAGGCTCGCAAGCTTTTCCTCGGGCGTTTCCGTTACAAGGGCCGTGATCGGGCGCACAAGGCCTTCATTGTCGGGGAAGTGCTTGTGCAGGAAGTATAGGATCATATCGCGGCATTCGCGGGTATAATTCGGATACATCGTGACCTTGCCGAAGAGATATTTTGTCTCGGGATACAGCACTGTCAGCGAGCCGAGGCCGTCCCAGAGATTGTCGAGCGCATACAGCGCCTTCGCTCCGGCGCGGGACGACTGATATTCCGGCCGCACGAAGGAGCGTCCGAGCTCGATGGTGTAGGGCAGGTAGTCGCTTATGAATTTATCCGAGAAGCGGAACATGTGGGATGTGGCGATGCGGGGTGTGCCGTCGGCGTTGATCCGTATGTCGCATCCGCGGATAAAGCGATAGCCGCCCAGGATAAGCTTTGAATCGGGGTCCCACACCACGAGCTGGCTGCAGGGCGGGTCCATTGTGTCGAATTCATCGATGTCGCAATCCTTGCCCGTACCTCCGCCGGCAAGCCTGAAGGCAATTTCGCGCAGTCGGCCTATCTCGCGCATTACCATGGGCGCATTCCGGGCCGTGACGATGTAAATTTCGTTGCCGCCTTTGTTGCTCGTGCGCAGAAAGCGCTCGCGAGTGAGTTCGGCTTCGATTAATTCGGTGGGGACTGGATCGGTTATTTTTTGATTCATTGCTTTTGTGGAGAAGCTAAGGAATATACAAGCCGGCGTATGCGCTGTGCCTCGCCGGCATCACGCGGACCGAGTTCTTCAATTTTGACGGGAGTGCCGCACACGAGTCGGAATTTCGCTCCGGAAGCCCGCACGAGCTCGCGCGGGAGGCGTATCATTTCGAGGTTGAAGCCTATGCCGAGACGCTTGCGCAGCCGGGCGAGGCGGTAAAAGAAATTGCTGTTGCGTCCCTCGAAATAGAGCGGGACGATGGGACGCCCCGAGCGCCGGGCCATCGACACGAACGATTTGCGCCACGCGAGATCGGCAATACGGCCGTCGGCGTCGCGTCGCGAGCACAGTCCGGCGGGGAAGATGGCCAGCGGCTCCGGACCCGCGAGGGCTTCCTCGAGCTCGGTGGCTCCTTGGCGGCTCTGTGCTCCGTGTTTGTTTACGGGCAGGAAAACTTTGCCCAGGGGCTCTACGGCCATGAGAATGTCGTTGACAAGGAAATGCAGTCCGGGGCCGTAGACCTTGGCCAGAGCGTCGATTATAGCTATGCCGTCGAGGCCGCCCAGAGGATGGTTGCACACGAAAATCGCACGTCCGTCAGCCGGCAGATTTTCTTTTCCTTCGACTTCCACCACCACGTTCATCTCGCGCAACACGGCATCGCAGAAGTCGGCGCCCTCGCGGGGCCAAGCGGCCGCAAGCAGCTCGTTGAGCCGTTCCTGGCATATCATGCGCTCGAGCATGCGCACAAGAAAGCGCGGCACGCGGCGGGCGCGTTTTGCTCCGAGCTTGGAGCGAAGCACGGCGCCGAGATCGATATGCATGGGGCCTGAGGTAGGTTGCGGAGACATGGCTGTGGCTTTTGTGCTTGCAAAATTAGCGAAAATTCTCGAATCAGAGGAAAAATTTCCGTATCTTTGTGGCCGGCTATGTAGGAATGTAACTCCTGTGGATAAGGAGACTGAACGATTTAGTCCTTAGGAAATAATGGAATATATAGTTAACGGCGAAAAATATGAAGTCAAGCCCGAAGTGCTTGGCTATGACGATATCCGACAGATGGTGCCGCAGCTTGACGGGCATCCCAAGCTCGTGAAGTGGCTGCTGCATCTGCTTAAGTTGGACAAGGTGAACCGCGTGCATGCTGCATGTGCCGACACGCCCGGACCTCAATTCACGTGGCGTCTGCTCTCGGAGCAGTTCCGCATAAAGCTTGACGTGAAGAATGAGCATCAGCTCGACAATCTGCCCGAGGGCGCCTTTATCACCATAAGCAACCATGCGCTCGGGGCTCTCGACGGCATCTCGCTTATTGCGCTTGTGGGCTCGCGTCGTCCGAAATTCAAAGTCATGGTGAACATGATTCTTGGACACATCACGGCCATGGCTCCCAATTTCATTACCGTGGACCAGAGCGCGTCCACGGATCCGCATAAGCGTGCGGTGTCGGTCGCAGGCATCCGTATGGCCCTTCGTCAGCTTGCGCAGGGCGAGCCTCTGGGCTTTTTCCCCGCCGGTGCGATCAGCAAGGTGGACCGCCACGGCCTGACTCACGACCGTGAGTGGCAGGAGAGTGTGCTGCAGATAATCCGCCGCGCCAAGGTGCCTGTGATTCCTATCTTCTTCCACGACAAGAATTCACTGCTGAGTGATATAGCCAGTTATATCTGGTGGCCCTTGCGTTCGATTCTGCTGCCCCGTGAGGTATTCCGCAAGGAGGGCAAGACGCTTCATATTTCCGTGGGCGACATAATTTCGGTCGAGGAGCAGGAAGCACATTCCTCCGACACGGCCGAGCTGGGGCGTTTCCTTCGCGAAAAGACCTACGCACTGCGCGAGGGACAGGGGCGGAAATAGTACTTTTTTTGAGGCTGCGGGCTAACGGTTCATGGTGGCTATGCGGTCGCCGGGACGCAGAGCTGTTGGAACAGGGATTCGTTTCAGCGAGTCGCCGGGGGTTGCATGCGGAATGCGCGAGAGGAAGAAGAGCGTGTCGCCACGCTCGATCAGGCGCATGTCGGCCAGGCTGTCGGGCAAAGTAATCACGGGGAGAGATTCCAGGGGAATCGCGCGCCATGCCTCGGGAAATACGATGAGCGTGAGGCTGTCGCTTCCGATGTAGCGGCGCAGGATTTCTTCATGCCACGGATCGTAGCAAGGAGGTAGTCCTGCCGCTTTGCCGAGCAGCCACCAAGACTCGTCGGCCACGGAAGGGATGTCGTAATATACCGGATTGTCGGGTGCTTCCCGGAATGCAGAGATTACCTCGGAGGCTTCGCGGTTGAGCTGAATCTGCCGATGTGTCAGCGCGCTGATATGAATGGCCATTGCGGAGAGAAGCAGCAGGCAGACAGTGCCGGATACTGCCGGAGAGACGCGGATGGAAGGTCGCGGAATCAAAGGCCATACAAGTCCGAATATTGCGAGGAAGGCGAATATCTGTGCGAAGGCTCCGGTGCGTCCCACAATGCCGCTGTACATGCTAAGAACTCCCGACGCGCATGCCGCGATGGCAAAGAAAAGGGATATGCCTCCCCGGGCCGATCGCAGGTATTCGACCGTATGTCTCCGGCGCAGGGATATCAGCATCAGAAACAGGATGATGAGCGGGATCAGGGCCCAGTCGGAGCTAAGGAGCACGTAGATTGGTGAATTCTCCCGTACGCTTCCCGATGCGCGGCTCCATAATGCCGGCGACAGGATGGTGTATAAGCCTCCTGTCATACCTCCGACGGCCGAGATGCGGGCTTCGCGCGAGGACAGGAGCTCGCCTAAAATGCCCCGCGGGTGTAACATGGCACACGCGAGCGCCAGGGCTACGGGAACGCCGAGTGCCTCGTGTTGCGCGCAGGCAAAGAAGCCGAATGCGAGACAGGCGGGCCAGCACACGGGCCGGGGGCGTCGGAACAGCCATGCAAGCCATGCGAGCATGAAGGCGGATGACCATACATAGTTGAAGGCGATAACCAAAAGCTGGCTGTTGTCCCACCAGGGGAAGGCGAACATGAGCAGGGCGGCAGCGAGGTACTGCGGCATGACACCCGGACAGAGGCGCCGCGTCCAGCGGACAAACAGGGAGAAAAACGCCCACACCATCAGGCCTGTCAGGACTATGAGGAGCGGCCGTGGCAGGAAGTTGAGCCAAAGGATGTTCAGCGCGTCGCCGAGGCGTCCGTTCAGCGATAGCCATGAGCCTATCACATGTGTTGGCAGGTGCAAAAACGCCGGACTGTGCGTTGCAATCCACTCGGAGTGTGCCCGGAAAAAAGCCAGGTCGTCCTGAAGCATGGGGCGTGTGGCGTACATAAGGGCGTAAGCCACCCCGGTAAAAATCAGCAGGAGTTGAAGGGGCAGCGTGAGTGGTTTGTCTGTCTTGGCGTTCGTAGGCATAGCGTGCAAAAATACGAAAAAATTGAATGATACGTGTTTATTTGTCGGAAAAGTTGTACCTTTGCACCTAATATGAGAGTTGTGACACTGAACGACAGGGATTTCCACACGGCATGCAGTGTGCTTGAAAAACTCGTGAGCCGTGACTATACGCCCGATCTTGTCCTGGGGATAGCTTCAGGCGGAGAATTCGTGGCATCCCTGCTTTTTGAGGATGTGCCACACAGTTCCGTGAGTATGCATCGGCCCTCCACGGCCGATAAGGAAGATGCGAGCATCATATTCAGGGTGCTCCGCCGTTCTCCCCGTTTTGTTTCGGATGCCCTGCGTATGGCGGAGGCGTGTGTGCTGCGCGTGACTTCGCTATGGCGCCGTTCGCAGCGGGCTGTGCTCACTCCTTCAGCGCGCGAGGCTGTGGAGCGGGCGCGACGTGTGCTGGTCGTGGATGACGCCGTGGATTCGGGAGTTACCATGCGTTCGGTCCTTGATGCCGTATGTGCGGTGCCGGGCGAGCGCGATGTCCGTACGGCCGTTATCACGCAGACTACGGCTCGTCCGAAGGTGAAGGCTGATTACGCCATGTTCCGCGACGGAGTGCTTATCCGTTTTCCTTGGAGCAAAGATTTCTACCGTCTATGACACCGGTGTCGGAATCGTTTGGGCCCTTGGTGGCTCTTGACCTTGACGGTACCTTGGTCAGGGGCAATACACTGCATATATTCTTCAGGTGCGGCCTGCGTCAGATGATGCGCCGCGGACGGATTGCACGCCTCGGGCGCTCTCTGGCGCTTCTTGCAGCAAGAAAGGCCGGGCTCGTGAGCCATGTGGACATGAAGTTCGGAATCTTCGGGCTTATCGAGCGGGACGAGCGGCTCTGTCGGGAGTTTGCAGAGGCTGTGAACGGACGCTTGAACGGCAAGGTGAAAGACATGGTGGATGGTTACGCGTCCGCCGGGTGCCGCGTCCTGCTGGCCACAGCTGCTCCGGCGCAGTATGTGCCTCTGATATGGAAGGGCGATTTCGTTGCTACGGATATGGATGTCAGTCGTAATCCCGCGCGCACGGAATGTCGCGGAGAAGAGAAGCTGAAGCGTGTCCTTGAATATGCCTCAAGCAACGGACTGCGTCTGCATGCGGCTATAAGTGATGACGCTGTGGATGATGCTCCTCTTTTGGCGGCTGCAGAAGAATCTGTTTTGGTTAAAAAGGGTTGTTGAATATTAAAAATATTCAACAAATTCGACTTTGTGCGTGATTCTTATACATTTTAAGTACTTTTGTAAGTTATTATCTGCACAAATAGAACAATCAAAAATACAAATCTTACACAATGGGAAAATTTTTACTACTTGGGCTTGGGCTGTTGCTGCCCTTGGCTGTTTATGCATCGACGCCGGAGCAGGACGCTGCAGCGCGTGCGCTCCGCGAGCAACGTGCGCCCCTGGCATTCCGACAGACGGCCAAGGCTAAGCCGCTTTTTGAGGATGAGAAGCAGGCGTCGGGTCGTAATCGTGTGGTGTCGGCCACGCCCTCTCTCTCTTTCGAGGGGAAGAATGAAATCGGGTATCTCGACGGCCCTGATGGCAGCACATGGTTCTACACCATGACTTTCGACAAGGAAGAGATTCAGCACGAATACTATAAGGAATCGCATATCAAAGGCTTCGAGGTGAGCGTTTACGATTCTGCCCGCAAGCTCGTAGGCACGGTCAAGGATATGATCGACTTCGAGGAAGACGATGTGGCTGTCGCCGCCGTGTCCATCGACCCTATGGTGTCGAAGCTGTTCTTCAACGGCGACAACTACTACGAGATCGTAGTGAATATGGCCATGAACAGGCCCAACTACGAGATGCGCTATTTCGCACAGGTGTACTCGCTTGGCGCGGCGGCCGATGCCGACGGTGATTCGAAAGTGGTGCAGACGCTGCCCGGCTATATCTGCGCAAGCGTGAATACGGCTAAGTATGCCTGGGAGGAGATTTTCTATGTGGCTATCCTGACGGAGACGGGCTACGACGACTCCAAGGAGTCACTGGCTGAGTATATTGACTCGAACAAGCAGGTCGTGACCGTCTACAAGCGTGCTTCCTGGAATGGAGGACCCTCGGCCATAGGCACGCTCGAGGTGGCTTATCCGAATCTGCCCGGCGATCAGATGGCCGTGCCTTTCTTCATGGCCGATGTGCGCGACGGACAGCCTCTCTTCGTGTTTCAGCACTACGACAAGTGGTTCTTCAACAATGCCGTAGGTCCGGGTTATACTTTCGATGATTCGTCGGAGGGGGACGGCATGCCCACGGAGAATAACAAGCTTGTTGTGGAAAGTTATACTTATTCCGGCTGGGGCAGCGAGCTGCAGCCTCTGAAGCGTGTGGAGATTCCCGTCGACCAGACTACGGACAATTCGGATGTCATGTTCCGTTACTACTCGATAGGCCATCTTCTCTATGGCGACGACATTGATGCCGAGGGCAATACGAACGTCTGCATTCAGCAATATCTCCGCTCCAACGATGATGCTTATCTCTACGAGTTCGCACGCTATGACGCAGCCGGCAACCGCCTGCATGACATTGCAAAGGATGTCGAGTACTTTGTCTTTATGTCGGATGTCCGCGGATTCGATCCTCAGATCATGTATGCGCAGTCCGATGAAACGGGGGCTTTCACCTTCCATTTCGTGAATATTCCTTCGGGCGAGGAGATTACGTCCTTCCCCGCTGCGTATCAGAACTACAGCCTCCGTACGAACGTGGACCGCTATCCTGTAGGCGATAGCTATGAGTATGCGTTCCAGACCATGCAGAGCGCTTATGACGAGGATATGAACGTGCTGGAGCAGATCGTATGGATCAATGCCGACGGCGACTACTCGCATACGGATGTGGTGAATCTCGGCGGGGATGTGAACATGGCGCAGGTCTACATCAGCGGTCCGGCTCTCTCGCCCTACATCTTCAACTCGGACGAAAGCCGCGAGTATATGTGGCTTGTGAAGCGTCGCCGCGACGGCTCCTCTTCCAGCGCTACGGATACGTGGCTGTACGTTCTTTCGTCGGACGGCACCAAGCTGTTCGAAGTCGGACCGGATGCCGAAAAGGGCATCATCACCAATGTATCGCTTCTGAGTCCCGACAAGTCTCCGGCTCTGTGGATCAACTTTATGGCCGATGACTACGGCGTGTCGAGTGATTTCTACAGCCTGCCATTCGCGAAATTCGAAAAGGGTGGAGACGGCAGCAAGGAGAATCCTTATCTCATATCCACCGTGGGCGACTTTGCGTTGCTGCGTGCTTATCCCGACAAGCATTTTGCCTTGGCTTGCGATATCGTGGCCGATGGCGTGGAATTATCCGGCGGCAACCTTACTTTCTACGGCTCGCTCGACGGGCGCGGACATTCCGTGACCGGACTGTGCCTGACGGGAGGTGGCATTTTCTCCGCTCTCCAGGCCGGAGCCGAGGTCAAGGATATTACCTTTATCGGCTCGCGTATCATCGATCTTTCCGGAACATATGCGGGATTCATTTCGTCGAATGCATCCGGCGCCAAACTCTCGGGAGTTCATGTCATAGACCTCCGTGTGGCCGACAACGACAGCGATATCTCTTTCGGCGGCTTGGTGGGTTCTGCCGTGCTTGGCACCACCATCGAGAACTGCTCGCTCCAGTCCAGCACCATCTCCATGGCAAAGTCCACGATGATGGGAGGCATTGCGGCCACACTTAGGACGGGAGCTTCCGTGACGGCTTGCTCAGTCAAGGCCACTCTTTCGGCCGAGAGCCAGCTTGGCGGTATCGTGGGCGAGATGTCGGCTGATACACCCGTCTCGGATTGCCATGTCGACGCTCACCTTACGGCCAGTAACACCATAGGCGGTATTGCCGGATTCAATGAGGGTGCTGCCATATCGCGCTGCTATGTGGAAGGCACGATAAAGGCCACGGGCGAGAAGCGCCTGGCGTATACGGACTTCGGCCCGTGTGCCGGTGGTATTGTCGGCTGGCTTCAGCACGCCTACACGACCGATGAAAGCGGCGAGGCAACAATGCGTACGCAGCCCGTCGTGCTCAATAATTTCGTTGCCCTGTCCGAAATCACGGGCTACACACCGGACCTCGCTCCCAGATATTCGAGCCAGCAGCAGACGATCCATCGTGTGATCGGCCGTTCGCAGGTGAATGAGACGCCGATGGATGTGGAGTACGATGAGAATTACCAGCCAGTCTATGGCGAGCTCCTTCCTGCCGAACTGCGCCTTGATAAGAATTACTGTTCGTCCGATCTGGCGGTTGTCCTCCCCGAAGTCGAGGCTCTGCACAACACCACGGAAGGCGAAAGCGTGGATCGCGACCGTCTTTCCGCCGAGTGGTTTGCGGAGAACCTGGGCCTCGAGTATGGCGAGGGCAAGAACTGGAACGAACTTGCCGATAACGATCCCGCTCTGATGCATGAGAACGGCAACTTCTGCACGCCTTCGGAAATTACGGTGGAGCAGGGTGAGCTCTTTGATGTTTATGTAGTGTTTGTAGGAGTCAAGACTCCGGACATCACCGAGATTTTCGATCAGCTCTATTACAGCTCGAGCAATGAGGATGTGGCCGAAATGACGGGCGACGCGACAATCACCAAGGGTCGTCTTGCCGTGAAGTTCGAGGCCAAGCAGGTTGGCGAGACCAATCTGGACATCTGCGGCGCCAAGTGCAAGGTGACGGTGGTGCCCGGAACTTCGGGTATAGACAGCGTTGTGGCTGATTCCGCAACTCTCGGCCTGGCATACGATGGCGAGAACGTCGTTGCCGCCGGTGCGGCCATCGGCATTTACAACCTCTCCGGCACTTGCGTCCTTGCAGGCAATGAATCCGTCAGCGTGCGTGCACTCGTGCCCGGCGTCTATGTCGCCAAGGCAACTTCATCCGAAGCCTCCGCAACCCTCAAATTCGCAAAGAACTAAACGTATAATTCTCTCTTGTGATGCAGCCCCGGAGGAGTCTATCCTGCCGGGGCTGTATTGCTTTTAGGGGTGCTGGAAAATATTTTTTTTGAAATAATTCAAGAAAAATTTGGCATCCACGAAATTATTGATTAACTTTGCATCGCTGATAGTCCTACGTGTAGCCCTAAGTCTTAGGCCAAATTTTTCTAACTCAACTCGAATCTAAGCACTTAAAGGCAACCACACCCGAATCGCGTCGCGATGACGCCATGTGTCGGTCAGTTGGTATGCGTGTGATTCTCGGCATGAATAAGTAAGTATGATATAACCTAACACTCTTTGGAAAAATTGCTCTAAAAGTTTATTGTTTTTTGAATCACACACAGCCTACAAAAAGGCTTAGGTCCGAAACCCATTGCAGAAATGTGTTGCGGACTTTTTTTTATGTCCTGATTTTCGTGGTGGAGATGAGTAGGAGTTTTGGAAAAAATTTTGTATCTTTGCAGGACGCAACGTAGCTGCGTCTGAAACATAGTAACAAAATCAAACCTTTCTATATCATGCTTAAACGTTTTATTGCTCCCATTATATTACTTTTTGGGCTTATTGGTGCTCCCGGTGCTTCCGCACAGAGCTCCGAGTATGGTCTTCCTGAAAAAATTCAGGATGGCAATATCCTTCATCTTTTCTGCTGGAGTTCGAGTCAGGCCATAGCGATGCTTCCCGATATCGCCGAGGCAGGATTCGGTGCCATTCAGATTTCTCCTGTTCAGGGAAATGCGTCTACTAATGCAGAGTGGTTTTATGCCTATATGCCTTATGACTTTAATTTCCGCGGAACGGGCGCTGCCACGACTTCGAACGGTCTGAAGAATCTGTGTGCGGAAGCGCACAAATATGGCATAAAGGTGATTGTGGATGTTGTGGCAAATCATATCAATGGTTCAACTTCCAACCGTAATTCCTGGTGGAATACCAATGATCGCCTGCGCTCGACCACGGTAAAGGTCAACTATGGCAACCGTAATTCCATAACTCATCATCGCCTCGGCGACTATCCTGACGTCAATTCCGAGAGCGCCGAGGTGCAGGAACGCGCCGTGGAATTCGTGAAGACTCTCGCTGAATATGGTGTGGACGGCATCCGCTGGGATGCAGCTAAGCATATCTCGCTTCCGTCGGAGAATTGTGATTTCTGGACGGCTGTTACCTCTGCCGTGCCCGGTCTGTATCATTACGGAGAAATTCTCGACACTCCCGGCGGCTCTAATGCCAATAACCTGATGAAGGAGTACACGAATTACATGAGCGTTACGGACACGCGCTATTCGAATTCGGTGCTTGGCTCGGTTCGCGGCGGTTCTGTTCCCTCGTCCAAGGGCTCGTGGTCGTACACTATCCCGGAAAATAAGATTATCTATTGGGGCGAAAGCCACGATACTTATGCCAACGATGGCGGCGACACGAAGTTTGTGGATCAGGCTGTCATCGACCGTGCATGGGCAATCGTAGCATGCCGTGACGGCGGTTCGGCTCTTTACCTATCGCGTCCCCTCAAGACGGGATATACCGAAATAAAGATGGGTGTCAAGGGTTCGACGAATTTCACATCTCCCGAGATTGTGGCTGTGAATAAGTTCCGCAATGCCATGAGAGGTAAGGCGGATGCCTATGCATCGTCCAATGGGGTTGCTTGCATCACGCGTCAGGGCGGCGGTGCTGTAATCGTGGTCGGCAAGGGCGGCGTACAGAATGTTACCGTCGACAATGCTTCCGGTTATTGCCCTGCCGGCACATATACTGATATGGTCTCGGGTCGCCAGTTCACCGTCACGAATTCCAAAATCACGGGTACAACCGGCCCCAGCGGAATCGCAGTGCTCATGAACGGCGAGCAGGGTGGCGCCCCTGTTGTGTTCTTTACGCCCGAGGGTTGCACATTCCGCGGCGAGACGCTCGATATCAATGTTGAGCTCGTGAATGCGGCTTCCGGTTCGCTCAATGTTACCGGTCTCGGCGAGATTACGCTTGCTCCCGGCAGTACTAACCTGACTATCGGTGAGGGTGTGGATTTCAATTCCGAAATACTCGTGAAGTGGGAGGCGAAGGCTGCTGACGGCAAGAGCGCGTCGGGCTCGCAGACTTACAAGAAGCTTGATCCGAAGGATCGTCCTGCTGATATGCCCTCGGAATTCTACATCATGGGTCAGGTGAACGGAAATTCCTGGGATCCTGCCGTGGGTTGTAAGATGGAAGAGGATGGTGCGACTTTTACGGCTAACGTGACAATTCAGTCGGCATTCAGTTTTGCATCTGCGCTGGGTGCAGCCGGCAACTGGAATTCGTTTAATGCTATGGGTGTGCGTTATGGCGCCAGCGGCAGCGATAAGACGCTTACGCTGGGTGCGACCGCTCCTCTTGTCAAGCTCAACGACCCCAAGGCGTACAAGCTCTCGGGCGGTGTTGCGGGCACGACCTATACGATCGTGGTCGACTGGCTTGCCAAGACGGTGAGCATTTGCAACCTGTCCGGCATAGGCGAGGTGGAAATTGAGGAAATAGACGCCCCCGTTGAGTTCTATACCCTTCAAGGTGTCCGGGTGGATAATCCTTCAGCCCCCGGTCTGTACATCCGCCGTCAGGGTAGGGATGTGAGCAAGGTGATGA
>CAMWNH010000021.1 GCA_947175605.1 uncultured Porphyromonadaceae bacterium | reverse complement strand
CCCCGCGGCTCAGGAGTCTCGTTGGCTGGGAGAGGTGGCTAAGTGCCCGGCGCTGGCCGGGAAGACGGAAGTCTTGTGCCGTTGCAGAGAACACGGCGCCGACTGCCAGTATCGAGGCTGCGAATATTGTTTTTTTGAAGCTGCTTATGATAGACATTTTCAAGTTTTCCGTGGTGGAGTGTGTGTTTGTTGAGTTTTTCGAAATAGATTGTAGTGTGTGTGTTTGTCAGTTCATCTCGTCCGGCGAGTAAATGGCGGAGGCTGTGATCAGGTCGTAATTGAAGATTTCCTCCGGGCGGAAGAATCGGGCAACCTCGATCTTGGCATTCTCAACCGAATCGGAAGCGTGCACGAGGTTTTCCTGTCCGCTCATTCCGAAATCGCCTCGGATCGTTCCGGGAGCCGCGAGACGCGCATTGGTTGCACCCGTCATGGTCCGGACCACGCTCACCGCATCCTTACCCTCCAGAACCATAACGATGACAGGAGTTGCCATCATCGACTTGAGCAAAAGAGGAAAGAAGGGACGGTCCACGAGATGTGCGTAATGCTCGCGCAGAATCTTTTCATCAAGCTGCATCATCTTTACGCCTGCTATCTTGAGGCCTTTGCGCTGGTAGCGTTCGATTATGTCTCCTACAAGACTGCGGGAAATGGTCGAGGGCTTAAGTATGACAAAGGTCTGTTCCATGATTGTTCAGGCTAAAAATGAAAAATATCAGTAGTTGTACGGTTAAGATTCTGCATGCGGTTCGGCACCCCGGGAGACCCGGTGGCTTAACGCACATTCAAAGTTAGTAATTTTGAGACGTTTTTGAAAGATTTTGCCACTTAAAAAAAGTGAAACAATATTCAAAAAACCTGCAACCCATTCCTAAACCACTAACACTCAATACATAACACATAAATATGTTGTATAACATGTTTTGCAAAGCGAACAATTTCTCATTGCACACAATTTATGAATGTGTACCCTTACAGTATCCACACCTCAATCAGATACCGTGGAGGAACACAAATTAATCACATAATGCTCATACAACCACTCGACTGCCATGTCCAAGAAATACGAATTTGAAGGTGAATACGGAAAAGCTCCGTACGACGATCTGCTCGAAATATACGCCCAAAGTTTTGCTGACAATTTCTCCCTGCCTGCACTGACGGATTATAGCACGGGGAAAACCCTCACCTATGGCTCTTTCGCCCAGCGTATAGCCCGTCTGCACCTGTTTTTCGAACTTACAGGCGTAATGCCCGGCGATAAGATCGCCCTTCTGGGAAAGAACACTCCCACATGGGTCGTCACATTCATGGCCACGATAAGCTACGGCGCTGTGATCGTGCCCATACTTTCGGACTTCACGCCCGCCGACGCGACACACATCATCAACCACTCCGATGCCGTCATGCTGTTCGTCAGCGATTCATCCTGGAACGAACTAAAAATGGATGACTTCCCCGAACTGCGATGCGTCGTATCCATCGACCAGCGCAAAGTCGTCGCGGAAAACCCCGATGCCCTCGGCTGGCTTGGAAAAGGCAACCGGTCGTATGCTTCCGTTGTCCGTGGCCTCTCTCGCCGTTTCCGGAAACGTTATCCCAACGGGTTCTCGGCAGAGGACATCAGATACCCCAAAGTCGACGGATCAGCAACGGCCGTGATAAACTACACCTCCGGCACCACGGGATTCTCGAAAGGCGTAATGCTGAGCATGGACAACCTGCGTGGCAACGTCGTCTTCGGCATTCGTTCGCGTCTTCACTACTGCGGCTCGCGCGCACTTTCCTTCCTCCCGCTCGCCCATGCCTATGGCTGCGCCTTCGACATGCTTGTACCGCTCGCCGTGGGTACTCATATCACACTTTTCGGACGAATCCCCACACCGGCCCTGCTTGTCAAGGCAATGAATCAGGTTAAACCCTCGCTCATCATCTGCGTACCTCTGATTCTCGAAAAAATCTACCGCAACATGATCGTGCCCATGATTTCCAAGCCTTCATTAAGATGGGTTCTGGCCGTTCCGTTGCTCGACAAGGCGCTATATGCCATGATTCGCTCAAAGCTCGTGGAAGCCTTCGGAGGCGCGTTCGAGGAAGTAATTGTCGGCGGCGCAGCTCTCAATCCCGAAGTCGAGGATTTCCTGCACAAGATACACTTCCCCTTCACCGTCGGCTATGGCATGACCGAATGCGGACCGCTAATCAGCTACACACCCTGGCGACGCTTCGTGCCCACATCCGCCGGACGTACACTAAGCAATATCATGGAAGCCAAGATTCTACGCGACGAATCGCTCCCGCTTCAGGAGGGCGAAACTCCGCAGGGCGAAATCATGGTGCGTGGACTCAACGTCATGAAGGGCTATTACAAAAACCCGGAAGCAACTGAGGCCGTACTGGAAGAAGACGGCTGGCTGCACACAGGCGATATGGGCATGGTGGCCGATCCGGGCGGTCGCACCATCTATATCCGTGGGCGCTATAAAACCATGATTCTAAGCGCAAATGGCCAGAACATCTACCCCGAGGAAATCGAGGCAAAGCTCAGCAACATGCCCTATGTCAGCGAGTGTCTGGTTGTAGACCGCGACGGCCACCTGTTCGCGCTTGTCTACCCCGATCCCGACGCAATGGCCGAGATGGGAGCGGCGCAGATGGCCGAGCTCATGGAAACGAACCGCAAGGAACTCAATTCCATGCTCGCGCCCTACGAACGCATCGAAGGCATCGAACTTCAGCCCGTCGAATTCGAAAAGACTCCCAAGCGCTCCATCCGTCGCTTCCTGTACAAATAGTCGAAACACAATAATTTTCATTCCCCGAACTGCTTTTTTTCATAGCTCCCGCCGAATTTGGCGGGAGCTATGAGTTTATTTGCGGAATTTTCGCTAATTTTGCAAATAAAACCAATACAGGTCAGATGTTACTAACTGATTCAATTGCCAATTTCGGACGCTTCTGCTCGTTCCTCGGGCGCGTGTTCGCATGGCCCGACAAATTCAGCATCTCGTTCAAGAGAGTGATCAACGAGATCTCCAAACTCGGCGTGGACTCAATTCCTCTTGTCATCATTATTTCCGTGTTTATGGGAGCTGTCTGCACCATCCAGATGCAGCTCAACGTCACTTCACCCCTGATGCCCGCCTACTCCGTCGGCCTGGCCACCCGCGATATTGTACTGCTCGAATTTTCCAACTCTATCCTGTGTCTGATTCTT
This sequence comes from uncultured Porphyromonadaceae bacterium, assembly GCA_947175605.1. Classification (GTDB taxonomy): domain Bacteria; phylum Bacteroidota; class Bacteroidia; order Bacteroidales; family Muribaculaceae; genus CAG-873. Next base: position 28,968 of record CAMWNH010000021.1, on the reverse strand, counting down.
GCAGGCAAGGTCGGTTCGAGCATCGTTTCGGAAATCGGAACCATGCGTGTCACCGAGCAGATCGACGCTCTGGAAATCATGGGTGTGAATTCCGCCAACTATCTCGTGATGCCCAAGATTGTCGGTTTCGTTATGTTCATGCCGGTGCTTGACATCATCTGCATGGGCACATCCTTTGTCGGAGGCTATCTCGTCACGGTGTTCACGGATCTCATTCCCTCATCAAGATATATCTACGGACTTCAGGCCATGTTTCAGGAATGGTATGTCTGGTATGGCCTCATCAAGTCTGTCGTATTCGCCTTCATCATCGTCTCCGTTTCGTCCTTCTATGGCTACTTCGTCAAAGGCGGAGCGCTGCAGGTGGGCAAGGCCAGCACCAACGGCGTTGTGGTCAGCAGCATATTCATCCTTTTGTTCGACGTGATTCTCACTAAACTCCTGCTGCAATGATTGAGGTTAAAAATCTGGTCAAGTCATTTGATGACAAGACCGTGCTACACGACGTAAGCGCCAAGTTCGAAACCGGCAAGACAAACCTGATCATCGGTCAGAGCGGCTCGGGTAAGACTGTAATGCTCAAATGTCTGGTCGGCTTGCTCCGACCCGATTCCGGCGAAATCTTGTTCGACGGACGCAATACGCTCGACTTCTCGCACGAGCAGATGAAAGAGCTCCGCAAAGAAATAGGCATGCTTTTCCAGGGCTCCGCACTGTTCGACTCCGAGACCGTTCTGGACAATGTCATGTTCCCTCTGGTCATGTTCACGGACATGAGCCGGAGCGAAATGCTCGACCGCGCCATGTTCTGTCTCGAGCGCGTGAACCTGCGTGGTGCCGAGAAAAAATATCCCTCCGAAATCTCAGGCGGCATGCAGAAGCGTGTTGCAATTGCCCGCGCGATAGCCTTGAATCCAAAGTATCTCTTCTGCGACGAACCTAACTCCGGCCTCGATCCCAAGACGTCCATATTGATCGACGAATTGCTCAGCGACATTACCCACGAATACAATATCACCACGGTCATCAATACCCACGATATGAATTCCGTGCTGGGCATAGGCGAGAACATCATATTCATCAACAAGGGCTACCGCGAATGGGTGGGCGACATGAGCCAGATCTACACCACAGGCAACGAGGCCCTGAACGATTTCGTATTCGCCACTCGGCTCTTCAGCGAACTTCGCGAGTACGTCGCCTCCCACGGACACATCGACAAGAAATGAAATTCCGCGACATCCCCGGACACGAAGAAGAAAAGACCAGGCTGCGCGAACTTGTCGACACAGGCCGCATTCCTCATGCGCTCCTGCTTGAAGGTCCCGCAGGTGCAGGCAAATTCGCATTGGCACGCGCCTATGTGCAGTATCTCCATTGCGAGAACCGGCAGGACGGCGACAGCTGCGGTGTGTGTCCGGCGTGTCGCCAGCACGAAAGTTTCAATCATGCCGATACCATTTTCAGCTTTCCCGTAATAAAACGCGGCAGCGGAAAAAGCACCGTCTCCGAGGACTATCTCGAAGAGTTCCGGCGTTTTATCACCGAAAGCCCCTTCATGGATTTCGACAAATGGCTCGAAGCCCTCGACTCTCCGGCAGGGCAGCCGCAGATGTACGTGGAGGAAGGTTCGGAACTCCAACGCCGTCTCAACTTCCGCACCCGCTCGTCAGAATACAAAGCCGTGCTGATGTGGCTGCCCGAACGTCTGCACCCCAGCACGGCGAATAAAATGCTTAAATTGATCGAGGAGCCCTATCCCGATACGGTCTTTGTTCTCACGAGCGATAAATCCACCGAAATTCTTCCCACGATATATTCCCGTACACAGAGGATATTCGTACGTCGCTATACCGACACCGAAGTCGAGACCTATCTCTGTCAGCGGGGAGTCGACGGCCCTGCCGCAGCCGAAATAGCACGCCTCGCAGAAGGCAGTCTTACAGCCGCGGAGAAACGCTGTGGGGCAGAAGACAATTCGGCACGCATGCTTGATCTCTTCGCCGACCTCATGCGTAAAGGCTTCAAACGCGATCTGCCCGCGCTACGCAAATGGGCCAACGACATGAGTGCCCGTGGACGCGAACAGCAGGTGCGCTTCGTCGACTATTGCTCGCGTCTGCTGCGCGAGAACCTTATGCTCCACACCTCGGCCGGGCGATACGTGACCACGCTTTCTCCCGAGGAAGCTCAATTCAGCACTCGCTTCCATCCATTCGTAAACGAACGCAATGTGATCGCTCTGTTCGATGCCATGAACGATGCCCGTCGCGATATTTTAGCCAACGGCAATTCCAAAATGGTATTCTTCGACCTCGCCATCAAGATTCTCATGCAAATCCGGAAATAAAGCCATGAGCGGGGACAAAACTTTCCTCGGTCTAATAGCCGAGTACTATGTCGGAAAAGGCAGCCGGACATTGGCCGATTATACATTCGTAACGCCCAACAAGCGAGCCTCCAAATTCTTACGGCAGCATATCCGCAATAACATCCACGGCGCAAACCCCGTGATGATGCCTCGCTTCGTCACTTTCAGCCGTCTGCTGACTCATTTCGCCGGATTCAGCGAGGGTAGCCGTAACGAACTTCTGTTCACTCTATATGAAGCCGTGCGCGAAGTCTACACCTCCGCCGGACGTCCCGAGGGAGTCGGGAGCTTCGAATCATTCATATTCTGGGGCGATATGATGTTGAGCGATTTCAACGAGATTGATTCCTCGCTCGCAGATGCCTCGGCCCTGTTCAAAAACATACGACACATCAAGGAAATACAAAGCGATTTCCTCGATAAGGATCAGAAGGAACTCGTCCGTCGCTTGTGGGGCGAAAGTCGTCTCACCCGCGAATCGGACATGCTTGGTAATGGAGAATCAAGCTTTTGGCTTCACCTATCCGTGGATCAGAACGCCGACAGTCTTCGCAACAATTTCAAGACCCTTTGGGATCTGCAGGGCGAGATCTACGCCGTGTTCCACCGCAAGCTACGCGAACGCAATATAGGCACATCAGGCTCTACCGCACGTGCCGCGTGGAAACACGTAAAGAACCTGAGCCCCGACAGCCTTACCGATTCTTCCCGCTTCGTTTTCGTGGGATTCGGCGACCCTTCCACCGTAGAGACTTTGGTGATGAAGCGTTTGCACGATCTCGGTATAGCTGACTTCTTTTGGGATATCAGCCGCACGCTCCAGCTTATCGGCGAGCAGGGCCCCTCAAACAAAGCTATATCTCGTATCGCGGCTCTTGCCCGCGAACTCAAGGAGCCCTTCGATTTCAACAAACCTGATACCCCTCTCGGGAAAAAGGAAATCGAAGTTATAGCTGCGCCGTCGAAAGTCGCTCAGGCAAAAGCCGTGCACAAAATCCTCAAGGATTGGCTTGCGGACGGAAACATCATCGACACTGCCAATCCTCTGAACACCGCAATAGTTCTTCCGGACGAAAATCTCCTTATGCCTGTCCTCTTTTCGCTTCCTGAGGAGATCGAGGCCGTAAACATCACCATGGGCGTGCCCTACTCTTCCACTACTTTTGCCAAACTGCTTGAAAGCATCATCATGATGCAACGGCGGTCTCACAAATCCGGGGGAGAGACAAGCTTTTTCTATGAAGATGTCGTGTCCGTTCTGGGCCACCCCCATATTCGTCTTATCTGCGGAGAGACCACGGACAAAGTCCTGAAGCGAATCTCGGACGAACACGTATTCAACGTGCTTCCCGAACTCGTGCGCGAAGTCAATGAGGATTTGGCCCGTATCGTCTTCCAACCTGTCAGTGGATACGATGCCGTTCAGGTTGCCGAATACCTTACAAACCTTATCGACTGGCTTTCAAGCGGACTCGATAAATCCTCCGGCAATTCCGGAAAGATTCTGGAGACAAAACTTCTGAACAGTTTCCGAAAAGAAGTCCGTGATATACTTGACCTTGCCATTGCTTCAGGAGTTGAGATGACTGAGAAGTCTTTCTTCATCCTTCTCGACCGCATGTTCTCGACAGCCCAGACCCCCGTTTCCGGTACCCCGCTCAAAGGATTGCAGATAATGGGCGTACTTGAGACGCGTGCCCTCGACTTTGAGAATGTCATTATCTTGTCGATGAACGAAGGCACATATCCCCGCAAGCAATATGGGAAGACCATGATTCCAAATATATTGCGCATGGACTACGGACTTCCCGAACTGAATGCAGGCGAAGGAGTCTATGCCTACTGTTTCTATCGTCTCATAGCCGGAGCAAAGCGTGTGAGTCTGCTATATGATTCCCGCACAGGAGTCAACGGCTCGGGCGAGGAAAGCCGTTATATCAGTCAGCTTAGATTCCTTCTTCCCGAACTCGAGATGAAGACCCGGCAGATGATCCTCCCGGCCGGTGCAGGAAGCGGCCGTGTGATCACCGTTGAAAAGACCGACGACGTGCGCCGCGCTCTAGAGCAATTCAAAGCCGGAGGTTCCAAATACATTTCCGCATCCGGCTTGAAAACCTACCTCGCATGTCCGCTTCAATTCTATCTCTCCTATGTAGCCGGACTGCGCGCAGATTCCGAAATCGTCAGATACATCACCAACGCCGAATACGGCAGCATCTTTCATCGCGTTTTCCAGAATCTTTATCATGATTTCGAAGGTCGCGAGGTGCGTTCCGCTGATATCGCCCGTTGGCTCGCAGATCCCGAAAAATACATCCGCCCGCTCATCGACGCCGCAATATTTGAGTTCCGTCACCCGCGTAAATTCAAGGAAGAACGTCCTGCTCCGCCACAGACCTCGGAGGAGCAGACCATTGCGTCCGCAATTTTCCGCATGATTCAGGAGCTGCTGCGACAGGAAATACCACACTTCACCCCTGATGGCACAGGATTCGTATACGTCGAAGGCGAAAAAGAAGTGAAAGGGCCGTGGCAGGTCTCTCCTGATCTTGCCGTAAACTTCAAGATGTATATCGACCGTGTCGACCGCCCCACGCCGGACGCTCTCCGATTCATCGACTACAAGACCGGTAGCGATGCCAACGCCGTGCTCGTTGAGAGGCTCACAGACCCGACATACAGCACCAACAGCGGAGCCGCCTTCCAGCTCCTCACATACTGCGAGGCATATAAGGACATGGCCGATTTCGATGGTTCGATAACTCCTCTTATCTATCGCATCCGCAACGCTTTTTCAGGTCAGGCCCTTGATCCTATATACTGTGGCAGCGGAAAAGACAAAGTCGAGCTTGCCGATTTCCGCTCTGTCTCTCCTGTCTTCCGTCCCATGTTGCAGCAACTCGTGGAAGAGATTTTCGATCCATCCGTTCCTTTTGCCCAGTGTCCGGAGAGTAAAGGCTGTTCGCCCTTCTGTCCCTTCCTCGCCCTTTGCGGGAGAAAAGCCAAAAGCTTCTGAGCTTATGATATACGTGCACATTCCGTTTTGCCACAGCAAGTGCGCCTATTGCGATTTCTATTCCATTCCCGACAGGCGCAGGATGCACGCGACAGTCGAACGCATCCTCGAAGAATTCAATATCCGCAAGCCTGAACTTGGAGAAGGCCCCCTGTGTCGCACACTGTATTTTGGCGGAGGCACGCCCTCCATTCTTGAGCCCGATCTGTTCTCTCTGCTTGCACATGGACTCCTCCGAGCCGATGAATGCGAGGAATTCACCATAGAGGTAAATCCGGAGGACGTCAGTGAAGCTTCGGCCACCCACTGGGCCGCCTGCGGAGTGAACCGTATAAGCATGGGCATACAAAGTTTCGATGACAAGGAGCTGCGTGCCGTAGGGCGGCGCCATACGGCCGAAGATGCGACCAAAGCATTTTCCGTTCTTCGTGCAGCAGGCTTCGACAATATTAGCTGCGATCTCATCTATGGCCTTCCCGGCCAGTCTCTCGAAAGCTGGGTCCGGAGCATACAGCATTTGCTTGCGCTGAAGCCCGAACATATCTCTGCCTACTGCCTCTCATACGAACCCGGCACGCTTCTTACCCGCCGCCTCGAAGAAGGCCGAATCGAAGAAGCCTCCGAAGAACTCGTAGAAGCCATGTACGAGCACCTGTGTGAGTCACTGGCCGACGCAGGCTTCGAGCACTATGAAATCTCTAATTTCGCCCTTCCCGGTCGAAAATCCCGACACAACTCAGCATACTGGACAGGAACGCCGTATCTCGGTCTTGGCCCGGGAGCTCACTCACTCGATGCCGGAGGCGTGCGAAGATTCAACCCTTCCGACATTCGCGCATATACTGCTCCCGACGGGCCTTTTCCCATCTGTGTCATCGACGAGGAAGACAGTCGCGACCGGCTCAACGACAAGCTTATCACAGCTTTGCGCACTGCCCATGGTCTTAATCTTGCGGAACTGGAAGAGCACAATCGCAATGAACTGATGAATGCTTCTGCGCCTTTCATAAAGCGAGGAACACTCCGACTCGAGGACGGCCGTCTCGTCATTCCCGAAAAAGCTTGGCTGCAATCCGACGCCATACTGCGGGAACTCCTTTTCTGAACACTCTTTTATTTGGATATGTGCAGGAAATAAGATATTTTTGCACAAACCAAAAACAAAGAATCATGAGCTACAAGATTGGTGACATCGTGCCCGACGTTCTGGGCCTCGACGAAAACGGCAAGGAGGTCAAGCGCAGCGACTATCCCGGAAAATCCATCGCCTTATACTTCTATCCCAAGGACATGACTTCCGGCTGCACTGCCCAGGCCTGCAATCTCCGCGACAACTACAGCGAACTGGAGAAAGCCGGCTATCAGGTGATAGGTGTTAGTGCCGACTCCGCAGCCTCGCATCAGAAATTCATCGAAAAGAATTCCCTCCCCTTCCCCCTTATTTCCGATCCCGGTCATAAACTGCTGGAAGACTTCGGCGTATGGGGTGAAAAGTCGATGTACGGACGCAAATACATGGGCACATTCCGAACTACTTTCATCATCGACCCGCAAGGCAAGATCGTTCGCGTCATAAGCCCGAAGGAAATCAAGACCAAGGACCACGCCGCACAGATTCTCGCGTCCTAAGCCCCCATGAAACATAGGCTTTGATAAATGAGAAACTCCGGCATCACTGTCGGAGTTTCTCATTCATGTCATTTGCTGTTTCTGTGTTTCATAGGTTTATTTCAAAATTCCGGATCCCGCGCCGGACTGCTGCGAGGCCTCATCACCCTGCTCCACCTTCTTGCCGAATCCGAACGTATATGTCACGGACAGTCGTGTCCAAGCATGGTCATTTATCGAGTATGTCCGCTCAATCTTGTCGTAGTAGCGACTATGCATCTCGCTTTCATCACTTAGCCAGTTCCATCTTGCAAAATTTGCCACGATCAGATTGATATTCCACGAGGAATTCGACCATCCCGCCGAAAGCGAGTAGTATGCCTTTGTTTTCATCCACGTTCCTACCATACATCCGTCCGAATAACCCTGTGGAGAGTAATAAATCCCCGAGAAGTTCCAGTACTTATAATAATAGGTCGCCTGAAAAGCATACACGAGGTGAGTCCTGTCGTAATTGTTCGGAGCCCCGTTGTGCACGGAATTGGCGTTGAGCTGAGCACTCAGCTGCAGTTGGCGATCAAGTAGCCTTAAAGAAGCATATACGCCGTAATCCCACTTAGAGTATCCACCGCCGGGCTGCACTATCGTCCGGAGAATACCGGTCGGTGTAGGTTCATAATCATAGACGTAACGATTATCCACAATCCAAGTCGATGCGAAAGCCGAGAGGCTGAACTTGTTGCAGGGGATAAAAGAATAATTCAGTCCTACGTCATAACTTCCGTATGCCACGAGATTTGGATTACCTGTATAGCTCATCAGAGGATTGCTCTGTATGATGGCGGACGAACGATAGCTCGAATTCGGAATCGACTTCATGTGATGGAATTCTCCGCGCATCGAATGACGGTCGTTTGGCGAGTACTGCAGCGATAGATCTATCCATGGCGCAGCGGAATTTTCCTTGAAATCCTGAAACTCGTTTCGGTTCCAATGATATCCGAAACCGGCAAGACCATAGAACTTCCCTTTCGAAAGGCTATACTGAACGCCCGGACCCACACGATACGTACGCGCTCTATCCGTTTGCGTAGCTGTTCCTGAATAGCTCGTGTTATTCGAGACAACGATAGTCTGCAACATAGCGTTCAGCGTGCCCCACTTTCCGAATGAATGTGAATATGTGACATCGCCCCTGAACTGATGCGAATCATCCAGCGCTCCATTGTAATATCCACCCCTCATATTCTCATCATACACACTCGCGCTGTTCGTATGCGAATAAGCATAAGTCGGAGAGAACCGGATGGTGTTCCTGTCGTTCAGTATAAAATTCCAATATCCGTTATATGAAAGCGAATTTACCCTGCTCGACGACTCCTGCATGAAATCAGCGCGAGGCGATATTTCCGGCATATAAGCCACATAGCCCTCACGCCTGTCATATGGCGTACGATCGAAACTCGCTCCTATCACGTTCTGCATACTTATCCTGTCTGTTGAATAGAGAGCCTTGAACGTGGGCCAGTAAAGATTCCTGCGCATCTTTCCCTTATCCTGAATATAGTTGCGCTCAAATTCCTTTACCGTTCCGTCGGCCTGTGGCAGACGGAACTGCTCGTACGTATCAGCCCCCGCATGCTTCTGGCTACTATAGAAACCACCGGCAGCCACATCGAAGATCATGCGCTTGTACTGCAACTTGCCGTAGAGACTCAGCTGACCTGCATTGCTCGAATTCTCCCACCCGAAGGCCTTCACATATCCTCCGTACAAGTATTTCTGCATAACGAAGTTCACCACATGGGCCTTACCCTGGAAACGCGGATCGCTCGGAAAGTCATAATACTCCACCCTCTTCACGTCCTGCATTCGCATGCCCTGCAGATCCTCGTTACTTGCAGGAAGAAAATCAATGAAAATATCAACACTCTTGCCCGCAAGATCCGTAATATTATCATTCGGTGTGATTCTAATTTGCGGGATAGCCATACGCTTCAGAAGGTCTACGGCAGTTTGTGCCGCATTTTTCTGTCGTGTCGTTGGAACATATGTCGACACCTCAGCGCCGAGTCTCTGGTTTCTACCCTCCACAACAACCTCTTCAAGCTCCTGTGTCTTCACAGAATCCGTTTCCGCCGTCTGTGCCTGCGCTATGAACCCGCTTGCAAGCAAGAGCAATAATACCGTTTTACTTCCCATTGATAAGATTGATTGATTTTCGGCGGCAAAAATAATCAATTTACATCTCTTTATCCTCAACAAATGTTTAGGATTCAAGCTAATAATTCCTAAGCGAAACAAAAGAGTCTTTAACGTCCTTATAGCAACGTCAAAGACCCCGATGCATTGAATAAATATGTGATTCGGTCGGGACTCGAACCCGAAACCGTCTGCTTAGAAGGCAGATGCTCTATCCAGTTGAGCTACCGAACCTGACCTTTATTTTGCGACTGCAAATTTACACATTAATTTTGGCATGTGCAATAGTCATCGGCGATACGGCGCATAGATTTCTTCAGAAAGCCTGCGTGCCGCCTCGAGATTCACCGAATCATTCGTCGATTTTGCATATCTCTCGAAAGGTGGAATCTCCACTCGTGTGCCGGGGCGGATCTTATCGGGATTGGCAAGCTTGTCTTCGTTAGCCTTGTAAATATACACCCAATATTCCATCCGGCCATAATACTGCCTTGCCATCGTAGCAAGGTAGCGCGTAGGAGTGACTGTATCATACACCGGTTCCCGCACCTCCGGTGCTTCATCTGCCACGGCTTCGGAGCCGGATTCTATCTCTGCCGGAACAGCTTTCACCGTATCCGGCACAGACACGTACACCGTATCCACAACAGGCATCGTATGCATGGTAGGCACAACGGAATAACGTCCGGAGACAAAACCTGCGGCGAACGCGAACAGTACGCCCAGGATAACCGCAGCCATCAGCCACGCATTGCTTCCGCGCGACGGCTCCACGTCCTCTTCGTCCGTTTCCGGAATCGCCTCGGCTTCGCATCTATCTGCTTCTTCCTCGGTTCCTTCCTCAACTTCTGCCTCGGCTTCTTCACCCGCTGTTTCGGATTCATCAAAAGCTTCGCTTGCCGTTTCGGACTCCTCAACAACTTCGCCTATTGTTGCAGGCTCGTCTATGCTTTCACACGTCGTCTCCTCGTCTTTCTCTACAGGAACTTCAGCCTCCTCCACCACAGCAGCGGAAGATACCTCCTCAACATTTTCGGTGGAATTGAAATCCGGATTCTCAAGATCGCTATCGCTCAAGGATTCTTCGAGTTCCACAGGTTCGAACATCGAGAAAGGCTGATTGATTTCCTCGGCCAGAGCCTGATCAGGCTTGAAAATCAATCCCCTAAATTCACCGATCCCCTTAATTATCACTTCGCCCGAGCGTCCATCCTCCTCTTCTATCAGACGGAAAAACTCCGAAACAAAACGCTCCGCAGCCTCTGCATCTATCGCACATGTCTCCGACAGTGTCTCGGCGGCCATCGGCAGTGTCATCAAGCCACCGGGTGCATCAGGCGCATCCGATGGTATCGGAGCCGTAGGATCGACCATCCGACGCATGGCGCTTCCCGGAATATATTCCAGCACAATCTCGGGGGGAAGCAATATACGCTTGCCCGACGAGAGATCCCTTACAATCTGTTCCTCGTGTTTTACGGGCACGAACGATCCGAAACCCGGCACCGCAAGCACCCGAAGAACCTGTGAATTCTCCACAAGCAGCCCCGAAAGCGCACCCACAAGCGTGTCTACGTCCTTTGCACTTCGTCCGAGCCGCTCGCCCAGTATGCGCCTGAATGTCTTGTTATCCATCCCTAAAATATTCAGTCGAAAAGTTCGTCGGCAACCTTGTAGCGCGGACGATGTTTCGATTCTATATAAATTTTACCAATATACTCGCCTATGATTCCGAGGGCCATCAATATGAGGCTTCCCAAAAACCATAGCGAAAGCATGATGGATGTCCACCCCGAAATGGCCACATGATACAGATAAGAACTCAGAACATATATGGCGACGCCTATATCCACCAGCAGTAATATCATGCCCACGTAGAAGATCATTCTCATAGGCTTGGCCGTGAACGAAGTGATTCCGTCCACACCCAGCGAAAGCATCTTCCGCAGAGGATAGTGTGTCGTCCCGGCCTCCCGAGCCGTGCGGGCATACTCCACCACAGCGGTCTTCAATCCCAGCTGCGGAACTATACCGCGGAGATATAAATTGGCCTCGCCATACTCCATCAGCATGTCCACAGCACGCCCGCTCATAAGGCGGAAGTCCGCATGATTCACAATGGTCTTGAGTCCGAGCCCACGCTGCATAGAATAGAACGCATTAGCCGTCGTGCGCTTGAACCACGAATCTGTACTCCGGTCGGATCTTACTCCATACACGATTTCACACCCTTTGTGATACAGTCGCAGCATGTCGAGTATCTTATTCGAATCATCCTGCAGATCAGCGTCTATGCTCACAAGCGCATCCGCACCATGCTCGCGCGCGCACTCCAGTCCGGCCAAAAGCACGTTCTGATGCCCTCTGTTAGCCGCGAGCGACAGGCCCTTTACGCGAGGTTCTCGCGAGTGAAAATCCTTGATAATATTCCATGTCGCATCCGTCGACCCGTCATCGCACAGAAGCAGAAAACTCTCCCGGCCGGCAAGACCTTCGGCCACGGCTCGCTCTATGACATCCAGCAATACCGGCACACTCAGAGGCAATGCCTCCTGCTCATTGTAGCAGGGCACGACTATCGCAAGCAAAGGGGACTTTACAGACATAGAATTCGAGGAGATAAATTTGCGGACCCGCAGCTCGTTTTTTCCGACCGACGGGTCCGCAGACTTAGGATTAGATTAATAATTTCGAGCGATGATCACACGGCGTTTCGAAGGCTTGCCCGTGACCATGCAGACGCCTTCCTCCTCCTCGCCGTCCAGCGGGATACAGCGTATGGTGGCCTTCGTATCCGCCTTGATGCGCTCCTCTGTTTCGGTCGTGCCGTCCCAGTGGCAGAGGAAGAAACCGCCGTCCTCGATCTTCTCTTTGAACTCGTCATAAGAATCGCAAACATAGGTCTTGTCCTGGCGCATCTTCAGAGCCTTCTGATAGATGTTGTCCTGAATCTTCTCAAGCAGCTCGGCAACATAGTCCGCAACGCCGGCCAGCTGTGCGCTTTCCTTCTCCAGCGTATCGCGGCGCATGATTTCCACAGTCCCGTTTTCGATGTCACGGGCGCCGAGCACCAGACGCACAGGCACACCCTTGAGCTCATAGTCGGCAAACTTGAAGCCCGGACGCTTGTTGTCCGCATCGTCATACTTCACGCTGATGCCCAGTTCGCGCAGACGCTCTATGATGGGCAGAACCTTGTCCGTAATGGCCGCAAGCTGCTCGGCATTCTTGTAGATAGGAATGATCACCACCTGAATAGGCGCGAGGTGGGGAGGGAGCACAAGCCCGTTATCGTCGGAATGCGTCATGATGAGCGCACCCATCAGGCGCGTTGATACACCCCACGAATTTGCCCATACATATTCAGGCTTGTTTTCCTTATTGGCGAAGGTCACGTCGAAAGCCTTGGCGAAATTCTGACCGAGATTATGCGACGTGCCGCTCTGCAGTGCCTTGCCGTCCTGCATCATGGCCTCGATTGTGTAGGTGTTCAGAGCGCCGGCAAAACGCTCGTTTGCCGTCTTAACGCCCTTTACCACCGGCACAGCCATATACTTCTCACAGAATTCTGCATAGAGATTGATCATCTGCACCGTGCGTGCTTCCGACTCCTCGGCCGTAGCGTGCGCACAGTGGCCTTCCTGCCAGAGGAACTCGCTAGTGCGCAGGAACATGCGGGTACGCATTTCCCAACGCATTACGTTTGCCCACTGATTGCACAGCACGGGCAGATCACGCCACGAATGAATCCAGTTCTTATACGTGCCCCAGATGATGGTCTCGGACGTAGGACGCACGATAAGCTCCTCTTCGAGACGTGCCTCGGGGTCAACTATCACACCCTTGCCGTCAGGATCGTTCTTCAGGCGGTAGTGAGTCACCACGGCACACTCCTTGGCAAAGCCCTCCACATGCTCGGCTTCGCGGCACAGGAACGACTTGGGAATCAGCAGGGGGAAATACGCATTCTGCACGCCCGTTTCCTTGAACATACGGTCAAGCGTCTGCTGCATCTTCTCCCAGATGGCATATCCGTAGGGCTTTATCACCATACATCCGCGCACAGCCGACTGCTCGGCCAGATCAGCCTTCACAACCAGCTCGTTGTACCACTGGGAATAATTGTCTTTACGTTTGGTAAGATCTTTTAATTCAGTTGCCATTTACAGCTTGTTGAATGTTTAGAATGGGAATTCGTCATCGGCGGCAGCAGGCTGCACGGGAGGATTGGGCACGGAGGCGGCCATGTTCACCGAAGGAGGAACAGGCGCACCGGCGCCGGCCTGGTCGATATCTACTTTCCATGCACGCACATCCGTATACCAGCGGTTGTTATATTCGCGGCTTTCAAGATCGAAGCTCACCGTAACGTTCTGACCCTCCGTGAGCACGATCTGATCAGCCTTATCGCCGAAGCAAGTGAAATGAACCTTGCGGGGATAGGTGTCGAACGTTTCGAGAACATACTCTTTCTTCTTCCAGGGATTGCCGTTGCGCGATACGCCCGAGGTTTCCGGAAGGACTTTGATTATTTTGCCTTTGACTTCCATTACAGAATATATTGTTTATAAGATTGATTTCAATTTGGCGCCCGAAAGCGAGATACAAAGTTATGAATTTTTTTCGTGACATCCAAACAATCATTTGCAATTAAATTAGTACCTTTGGACTCTGTTCAACAACATACATCAATGCTAGACAATAATCCCGCTACCATCGGTGCGCTCTTCGATCTCGATGGCGTACTGATCGACACAGAAACAGAATACACACGCATCTGGGGCGAGATCGACTCCCTTTTCCCCTCCGGAGTCGAGAACTTCCCCATGGTCATCAAAGGTACAACCCTGCCCCATATCCTCGGCACATATTATCCCGACCCCGCCACGCAGGCCAAGGTCGTGGAGATGCTCAACCGCTGCGAGGCCGCAATGGAATACCGCCCCATCCCCGGCGCCTTCGAATTTTTGAAAGCACTCAAGGATGCAGGCATACCGGCTGCATTGGTCACGAGTAGCAACGACGAAAAGATGTCCAATGTCTACAGCCGTCTCCCCGGGCTTAAAGACTATTTCCAAACCATAGTCACCGCCTGCGACGTCACCCGTTCCAAGCCCGACCCCGAAGGATACAGGCTCGCAGCCGAACGTATAGGCATCCCCGTAGGCCGCTGCTGTGTTTTCGAGGACTCTCTCTCCGGGCTTAAAGCCGGGAGGAGCGCCGGAGCTCGAGTTGTCGCATTGGCCACAACATTGCCTCGCACAGCCCTCGAAGGTAAGGCCGACCGCATCATCGACGATTTCAGCAACTTCAGCGTCAGCGATCTGCGCAAAATTATAAGCGGCGAATAGATTTGTAGACCGATTTTTTGTAACTTTGCAGTCTGAAACAAAAGACTCGTATGAAGAACATCCGTAATTTCTGCATAATAGCCCACATCGACCACGGCAAAAGCACCCTTGCCGACCGCCTGCTCGAATACACCGACACCGTTGCCTCCAAAGACATGGAAGCCCAGGTGCTCGACGACATGGATCTGGAAAGGGAACGAGGCATCACCATCAAGAGCCACGCTATCCAGATGGACTATGAGCTCGACGGCGAAAAATATGTCCTCAACCTTATCGACACCCCGGGACACGTCGACTTTTCATACGAAGTCTCACGCTCCATTGCCGCATGCGAAGGAGCCTTATTGATCGTGGACGCATCGCAGGGCATTCAGGCCCAAACCATCTCCAACCTCTATATGGCCATCGACAATGATCTGGAGATCATTCCCGTCATAAACAAAGTCGACCTCGATTCGGCCAAGCCCGAGGAAGTCGAGGATCAGATCATCGATCTCCTTGGCTGCAAACGTGAAGAAATTATCCGGGCCAGCGGCAAGACCGGCATCGGAGTGCCCGAAATCCTTAGGGCCATCATCGAGCGCATACCCGCCCCCGTCGGCGATCCCGCAGCTCCCCTGCAGGCCCTGATTTTCGACTCCGTCTTCAATCCCTTCCGAGGAATCATCGCATATTACAAGATCGTCAACGGCACAATCCGCAAAAACGACTTCGTGAAGTTCGTATCCACAGGCAAGGAATATCATGCCGACGAAATCGGTGTACTCAAGCTCGACATGTCTCCTCGGCAGGAACTCTCCGCCGGCAATGTGGGATACATCATTTCAGGCATCAAGAGCTCAAAAGAAGTCAAGGTCGGCGACACCATCACTCATGTGGCCAATCCCTGCGACAAGGCCATCGACGGCTTCGAGGAAGTCAAGCCTATGGTATTCGCCGGCGTCTACCCCATCGAGACCGAAGACTTCGAGAATCTGCGGTCCTCGCTCGAAAAGCTCCAGCTTAACGACGCCTCGCTGACATTCACCCCCGAATCATCGGCCGCACTCGGTTTCGGTTTCCGCTGCGGATTCCTCGGCCTCCTGCACATGGAGATCATTCAGGAGCGTCTTGGCCGCGAATTCGACATGGATGTCATCACCACCGTGCCCAACGTAAGCTATAAAGTCTACGACAAGAAAGGCAACATGACCGAGGTGCACAACCCCTCGGGACTGCCCGAGGCCACGATGATCGATCATATCGAGGAACCTTATATCCGCGCAAGCATCATCACCGCCGCCGACTACATCGGCCCCATCATGACCCTCTGTCTCGGCAAACGCGGCGAACTTGTCAAGCAGGACTACATTTCAGGCAACCGCATCGAACTCATCTTCGACATGCCCCTGGGCGAAATCGTCATCGACTTCTACGACAAGCTCAAAAGCATCTCGAAAGGCTATGCCTCCTTCGACTATCACATCCACGACTTCCGCGAGTCGAAACTCGTCAAGCTCGATATTCTGCTCAATGGCGAAAGCGTCGACGCGCTTTCCACTCTCACCCACGTCGACAATGCAGTCACCTTCGGCCGCCGCATGTGCGAGAAACTCAAGGAACTCATTCCCCGTCAGCAGTTCGACATTGCCATACAGGCTGCCATCGGTGCTAAAATCATAGCACGCGAAACCATCAAGGCCGTGCGCAAGGATGTCACCGCGAAATGTTATGGCGGCGACATCTCCCGTAAGCGCAAACTTCTCGACAAGCAGAAGAAAGGCAAAAAGCGCATGAAGCAGATTGGCTCAGTCGAAGTCCCCCAGAAAGCCTTCCTCGCCGTCCTCAAGCTCGACTGACCCCAGGCCATTCAAGACCGGGGAACATTTCTATCGAACGACCTTACAGCATTCTCCGTTGGCCTTACGGATCACATAGACTCCTTTAGCAAGTTTATTGAGATCCGTGATGCCAAGGTTTATTCCATGCATATCGTAAACGTCTGTCACAGTCTCGTTCTCGGAATTGTCGCTGACAACTGCCTCAATCCCGTTCGGAGAGCTGAAAGAAATCTCGTTTACAGCGACAGATTTAACCCCGGTATTGGCAAGCTTTATTCTGGTATTACCTGCAGGAAGCTGTGCTTCTAATTCCACATCAAGCCATTGACCCTTGCTGTCGGGAACATTGACCTGCCCGACACGGCCATTGCCTACATTTAGAGCCATCTGCGAGCCACCTTCAGATTTCACATGAAGCTTGAAGTTATAGGTCCCTTGTTCAGGCACATCAATCAGATACTCCGCCCACCCATTGGCCGGAATCTCGATTTGAAGAGGTATCGACGACGAAAATTCGCTGTTCGGGCGCACCTTCACCTGCTCATTGTCCGTCGTTGCATCCACATAGTCCTTGGCCATAAGCATCTCGGACGGCTTATAAAATCGGGATTCATCGAAAGCCGACATGTTCACATACACTTCGCCCAGTTCCGAAAGATCGCTGGTTACGCTGTTCACTTGAAAAACACTCATATACGGAAATGCCGAAGCGCCTGAACCGGCGTTACCCATGAACCATGCATATCCCTCCACAAGATCGCTCTGTTCCAATTTCTGCACCTTCTGCGTCATCTGATCTATCTGGAAATACACATCGGGGAGATAATCATACTCCCATCCGCAGAATTCCGTAAGCATCATTTTTGGAAAATGTCCGTTATCCTTCTTAAAATCATCAAGAAACTTCACGAGATAAGGATACTTTCCGTAATTTTCATTGGAAGGATTATATAGGTCCTTATAGAAATATTCCGTGGCAAACCACGTCAAAGCGCTATACCAGTTCATGTAGCAGTGAAGGGCAAGACAGTCTACATGAGCCTCAGGATACAATCTGAAAAACTCGTCATACCACTCATAAACACCCCACACCTTACCGCCGACCTTCGAACCCGAAAAATTCAGAGCCGGAGCCACAAGCTTGACATTGAACTCCTGCGCCAATGCCTCTACACCGGGCCACGCGGCAACTGCCTGCGCCGGAGTCATAGCTGCCTGATCGGCAAGATTTGGTTCGTTAAATCCCAATAGATACCGTGTCTCCGGATGGTTGCTGAGCCATGTACGAATTCTCGATGCATTGTAAGCTCCATTCCATGCCATCGGCACATAGTAGAAGTCTTCCGAATAGACCGACGGATTTGCTGCCGAAGGGCCCCAGTTATACATCCACGATACTCCCGGCGAGAGCAAGGATGCATGGTGCTCGTTCAGGTTCACACGTCCTTCTTCCCAGCAGATTCCACGTTTCGGACTTGCCCCGAGACTTGTCATAGGGATAAACGCTACTGCCGCAAGGAGCAGCAGGTTCTTAATTCGGCTCATAAATGGCTTTAGGTTTTAGATTTAAGACTTTATACTCGTTTCACGCCTTCGTGCCCTTGGACCCTTTGGCTCCGGAGAAGGCTCCGAGAGAGAAGATGTTCTGGTCGTAGGATACGGTCTTGGCCGATGCCTCGCGCTTACGCTTCAGCGCCAGACGCACAAGCCGTTCCATAAGCTCAGCGAAAGGAATGCCCGAACCTTCCCAGAGATAGAACGAAAGCGAACCCGGAATGGTGTTGATTTCGTTCACGTATATCGAGCGGTCGTCGCGGTCCACGATCATGTCCACACGGCTCACACCGTGGCACGAAAGCACGCGGAAAGTCTCTCCCGCGAGCTCCTGAATCCGCTTGGTTTCCGATTCAGGCAGGTCCGCGGGGAAACGCTTTTCGGAAGCCTGCATGCCCTTGGCACCCTTCGTTCCGCCCATATACTTGTCCTCGTAAGTCAGGAAGTCGCCGCTCTTGATTGGCTCCTCGAGCACCGAAGTAATATAGTCGTCGCAATCACCAAGCACCGAGCAGTTTATCTCCTGCAAATGCTCCACCATATGCTCCACGATAATACGGGTGGAATACCGGCGCGCATCGTCCACACGCTCGATGAGCTCCTCTCGGTTGGCCGCACGTCCGATACCTACACTCGAACCGAGATTGGCAGGCTTCACGATCACGGGATAGCCCAGCTGCTTCTCGACCTTCTCGATCTGGGCTTTGCTGTCAGCCTCCCACTGCTTGTCCGTGAACCAGCAGTAATCAACCACAGGAATTCCGTCGCTCTGCAGTATCTGCTTCATCGTGATCTTGTCCATGCCGTTGGCCGAGGCAAGCGTATTGCAGCCCGCATAAGGAATACCTATTGTTTCGAGAACGCCCTCGAAAATACCATCCTCGCCATTAGAGCCGTGCAGAACAGGAATTGCAAGATCTGCGGTGGCCACGACATCCGAGCCAAACATCTTCTTCTTGGCGCGGTAGATGTTGTAATCGCCGTACACAGGGCGCATATACACCTCCGTGCATTGTTCAAGCAGCTTCTTTGTGTCGCGGAAATTACGCACATCGCGCAACGCCTCGCCCGTAAACCAGCGACCGTCCTTGGTAATGTAGATCGGCAGTACCTCATACTTGTCGGCAGGGATGGCGGCCATGGCCTGATTGGCGGAGATTACGGAAATTTCATGTTCGGTGGAGCGGCCCCCGAAGAACACAGCTATGTTGGTTTTCATTGTTTTCTGATATTATTTGAATGTGTCGGGAAGATCATTTTCGTATAGAACCGTATCGCCCGGCGAGCTTATGCTTGCCAGCAGTGCCTGAGCCTCGCGGAAAGTATCGACCGTGTGCAGAGAACTCTCCGGAAATCCGGCCTCGCGTAATCCGCTCACGATGGCCTCGCGGTTGTATGCACCCACCACGATCGCAACATCGCAGCACGCCGCAGCGTGGCGTCCGAAAGCCTGATTCAGCTCCTCCTGCTGCGCACCCAGCTCGATCATGCCGGGTGTGACGAGGATGCGCTTCCCGGGCATTCCGGCCAGAACGTCAAGAGCCATTTTCGAGCCCACAGGATTGGAGTTGAACGCATCATCGAGAATATTGAGACCGCCGGGAATTCGTTTGATCGACAGTCTGTGTTCTACTTGCTCGATACGGGCCACCGCACGACGGATTTTCTCATCGTCCATGCCCAGATATTTGGCCATTGCCACAGCCGCAAGCAGGTTGGAGATATTGCAGGCGCCCAAAAGCTTGGTCACCAGCGGAATGCGCACTCCGTCTGCACGACGCACAGCAGTGAAGGACGTCCCCTTGGGCGAATACTCCACGTCTTCCGCCACCCAGTCGGCACCCTCGGGATGCTCCACTGCATATCTCTCGCACCGGCAGTTCGTCACCGGTCGGTCGGCTATCTTTTCGAAATCGTTGTTCACAAGCACGATGCCGTCCGCAGGAATAGCATCCGCGAGTTCAAACTTCGTGGCCTGAACGTTCTCAATGGTCTTGAAAGACTCGAGATGCTGGGGACCCACTGCAGTAATAATACCCGCCGAAGGATGCACCAGCTCGCATATTTCCCGTATATCGCCCGTCTGTTTGGCGCCCATCTCGCAGATAAATATCTGGTGGTAAGGCTTAAGATGTTCGCGAATCGTGCGCACCACGCCCAGCGTTGTGTTGAAACTGCCCGGCGTCATCAGCGAGTCAAACTGCTCCGACAGTATGTGCTGAAGATAGTGCTTGGTTGTAGTTTTGCCGTAACTACCTGTCACACCGATTACTTTCAGGTCCGGCATCGAAGCGAGGCGGCGTGCAGCGTCGTTGTAATATCCGCGGTTGATAGCCTTCTCCCAGGGGCGCAGAATCACGTTGGATGCCATCGTCAGAATGTGTGACGCGCAATAGCAACCCATGATTGCAGCGGCTGCCGTAAAGCACCACGTTTCAACCGCAGCCCCCTTCGCGCAGAAAAGCAGGAGCGCGGCTGCTATCACGATAAGGCACAGCAGTATGAAAGCACCCTGCAGACGCATCACTCGCCGGGTGACCTTCAGCGGCAACTTGTAAGTTTTCTGTTTTTTCAGCAAGGAACAGCCATGCGAAACACCGAAAACAGCCATCAGAATATCGGCCGAATGCAACGATGCCATCGGAAACAAGCACACGAGAAAAACGATAAGGCCGAACAGGCGCCATGTCGAGGTTGTGTCGCCCGAAGACTTGAGCCAGCGCACATATCGCTCGTTGCGATACGAATTCTGCTGAAGCATCATCATATCGCGACGCATCTCCATCCATAGGTTGAAGATCACAAACACCAGTGTACAAACGGTGAATACAGTCCAGAACATTTTTATTTCAAGCTTTCTTTGGAGAATTGATGAAAGACTCGACCACAGCACGCGTCTGCGCAGGGCGGTCGAGGAAGGAATAATGCCCGCAATCGGGATAGCTCACGAGGCCGGCATCGGGAATCAGCTTTTCCATCAGACGCGCATCACGCAGGGGTGTCGCTGTATCGTTTTCGCCCCAGATAAGCAGCGTGGGAGCCTTGATTTTCGGCAGGCACGATGTCAGATCCTCGTTCACGACCTTGCTAAGGATTGCCCTCATGCGCGGCGACGCAGATGCGTAATCGCTCGAACCGGCCTTCCCGCGCCAACGATCTATTACTTTTGAAGCCCGGGAACGCCCGACGATAAAGGGCAGAAGACGCTTTGCTGCCTTGAACGAATATACCTTGCCATAGTATTTCAGCGAGCGGCGCGGCTTGATACCGGCGGCATCCACAAGTATCACTCGCTCAACAGCATTGCGCGAGGAATAGAGGATGCTCATGCGTCCGCCGAAACTGTGACCGATCAGAATGGGATTGAGCAGGCCCAGACGATGCACAAAGGTCTCAAGCACTCGCACATAATCTTCAATACCGAAAACCTCCGCGGGTTCCGAAGAACTCCCGAATCCCGGCAGATCGAGATTATACACCGCCGTGCCCGGGCAGCGATCCAGAACCGTCTGCTCGAACAGATTCATAGTCGATGCCCGACAGCCCCAGCCATGAAGGATTATCACCGGACGTGCGTCCGGAGAAGTATCTCCACCAACGCGGTAATGGAGGTCTATACCTTCTATCTCGATTGTTTTTTCACTTGCTTCCATTCAAGCTACAAAGTTAATACAAAAAAAGAGAAAACCTACTTCGGAGCCCTCACAAATTTCATTTAAAGATTGGTCGCCGGAGGAATTTTTCGTAATTTTGCAAATAAATCAATCCCTGAATTCAATATATGGAAAAGCGGATTCTTCTCTCAATGCCCCACATGAGCGGGACAGAACAAAAATATATCAGCGAAGCTTTTGAAGGCAGCTGGATAGTTCCCTTAGGCCCGCACGTCAATGAGTTTGAGCTTCGACTTCAGCATTTCCTCGGCGAGAACAAAAGCGTTGTAGCTCTTAGCGCCGGCACTGCCGCCATACACCTCGGTCTTATCATGCTCGGTGTGAGCCGCGATGACGAAGTCATATGTCAGGATCTCACCTTCTCCGCTTCCTGCAATCCGATTTGCTATCAGGGGGCGATCCCCGTTTTCGTGGACTCCGAACCGGAGACCATGAACATCGACCCCGTGGTGCTCGAAGAAGCGATCATCGACAGGAAAAAATACACGGGCCGATACCCTAAAGCCATTGTCGTGGTTCATCTTTACGGCATGCCTGCCAAGATGGACGAGATAATGGCCGTGGCATCGAAATACGGAATTCCTGTTCTCGAGGATGCCGCCGAAGCACTCGGCTCCGAATACAGCGGTCGCAAAGCAGGTACATTCGGCGAATATGGTGCGCTCAGCTTCAACGGAAACAAGATAATAACTACATCCGGCGGCGGCGCCCTCATCTGTCCCGACAAGGAGTGTGCCGCAAGGGTGCTTTTCCTTGCCACACAGGCCCGCGAAAACAGGCCCTACTATTACCACACCACAATCGGCTATAACTACCGTCTTAGCAATATTTCCGGCTGCATAGGCTGCGGACAGATCGATGTGCTGGACGAGAGGCTTGCCCGGCGACGCGCCATCCACGATATTTATGCCCGCGAGCTTGCCTGCGTGCCCGGCATCAGCGTGCAGATGAATCCCTCGGATAAGTTCAACTCCAATTTCTGGCTCTCCACCATTCAGGTAAACCCCGAGCTCACAGGCTGTACTCCCGACGAAATACGCGTGGCTTTGGCTGATAAAAACATCGAGACCCGATTGTTGTGGCGCCCCATGCACATGATGCCGGTTTTTGAAAAATATCCCTATTACGGCAATGCCGAAACAGGGCGGCGACTGTTCGAAAATGGCCTATGCCTGCCAAGCGGATCTTCTTTGACGGACGAAGATATCCTGCGTGTATGCCGCGAGCTTAAAGCCTGCTGTAAATGAAGCGCATGAAGCACATACTTGCCGCCTTCGACTTGGATGATACCCTCTTCCATGAATGCGACTATGTGCTTTCCGGGCGTCGCGCTGTCGCTCGTCATTTCGCACGGCGTTTAGGGCTTGACGAATCCGGCCTCCTTCAAGCAATGGATAATTGTCCCGTCCGTGGTCCGGAAGCCTTCGATGCATTGCACAAGCTTCTCGCCCCGGATGGCATCGCCATCGGCGAGATAATCGAAGTGTACCGCAGTCATAAGCCCGACATTAGCCTAAGCCCCGAGGCCGAAGACGTACTTTCGCAACTGCAAGCCGCCGGAATAAATCTTGCCCTCATCACCGACGGTCGCTCAATAGGTCAAAGACTTAAATTTGAAGCTCTCGGACTCGAGCGCTTCTTTGCGCCGGAAGCTGTGATTATAAGCGAAGAACTGGGCGCAGATAAGCTAAGGCCCCTCCCCTTCCGGACCCTCGAGAGCCTATATCCCGATGCAGTCCAACGCTTCTATATCGGCGATAATCCCGCCAAGGATTTCCGCGAGGCCCGCAAGCTCGGATGGCGCACGGTCATGCTCGCTGATTCCACTCAAACAAACATTCATTCCCGCAACCTTCATTCCGTGCCGCCGGAGAATCGACCTGAAACGGTCCTTCTCTCGCTTACGGATGCAATACCTCTCATAACACGAAACAAAGTCCTCTGAACATATGGCAGCAAAAAAGGCATTAATCACCGGCATAACAGGTCAGGACGGCTCCTACCTGGCTGAATTTCTCATGAAAAAGGGCTATGAGGTCCATGGTATCCTCCGCCGCAGCTCTTCGTTCAATACCGGTCGTATCGAGCACCTGTACCTCGACGAATGGGTACGCGACATGCACAACAAGCGCCTGCTCACACTCCACTACGGCGACATGACAGATTCGTCCTCGCTCATCCGCATCATCGGCGAAGTTAAGCCCGACGAAATCTACAACCTCGCAGCCCAAAGCCATGTGAAGGTATCGTTCGATGTTCCTGAGTTTACCACCGATACCGATGCCACTGGAGCCCTGCGTCTTCTCGAAGCCGTGCGCATCCTCGGCCTCGAAAAGCACTGCCGCATCTATCAGGCCTCCACCTCCGAGCTGTTCGGCAAAGTCGAGGAAGTGCCCCAAAGCGAAACGACTCCCTTCCATCCTCGTTCGCCTTATGCCGTGGCAAAGCTGTATGCCTTCTGGATCATGAAGAACTACCGCGAGAGTTACGGAATGTTTACCGCCAACGGCATTCTTTTCAACCACGAGAGCGAGCGCCGCGGCGAAAACTTCGTCACCCGTAAAATCACTCTCGCCGCATCGCGCATCGCGCAGGGAAAGCAGGATAAGCTCTATCTCGGCAACCTTAATGCATTACGCGACTGGGGATATGCCGCCGACTATGTCGAGTGCATGTGGCTCATACTCCAGCAGCCCGAGCCTGATGACTTCGTCATTGCCACCGGTGAATATCATACCGTCCGCGAATTTGCCACTCTCGCATTCCGTTATGCCGGAATCGAACTGCGGTGGGCAGGTGAAGGCCTTGATGAAAAGGGCATAGACACGGCCACAGGTCGCGTCCTCGTGGAAGTCGATCCCCGCTTTTTCCGTCCCGCAGAAGTCGAACAGCTTCTCGGCAATCCGGCAAAAGCCCGTGAAGTCCTTGGCTGGAATCCGCGCAAGACTTCGTTCGACGAACTTGTACGCATCATGACGGAAGCCGATATGAAACTCATTGCCGTAGAATGACCATGCTTGCAAAGGACGCTAAAATCTACGTTGCCGGCCATCGCGGGCTCGTGGGCTCGGCCATTATGGCCAATCTACAACGACGCGGCTTCACAAATGTCATAGGCCGCACGCATGCTGAACTCGACCTGCTCGACGCCGAGGCCGTGGAACGTTTTTTCGAAGAGGAAAAACCTGATGCCGTAGTGCTTGCCGCCGCACACGTCGGCGGAATCATGGCCAACTCCACCTATCGCGCTGATTTCATACTTGAAAATCTGGGAATACAGCAGAACGTAATCGGTGCATCTCTGCGCCATGGAGTCAAGCGCCTTCTATTTCTCGGCAGCACGTGTATCTATCCGCGTGAGGCCCCACAGCCTATCAAGGAAGAGGCCCTGCTTACGTCCCCTCTGGAATACACGAACGAGCCTTATGCCATTGCCAAAATCGCCGGCATGAAAATGTGTGAGGCCATAAACCTTCAGCACGGTACGGACTATGTGGCTGTGATGCCGACCAATCTTTACGGGCCAAACGACAACTTCCATCTCGATAACTCCCACGTCCTGCCCGCAATGATTCGCAAGATGCATCTCGCGCGTATGCTGCGCGAAGGTCGCGAGGACGACTTGCGTGCCGACCTCCGCAAGCGCCCCGTTGCCGGTATCGATGCCGACAGCTCATCCATGGATGAGATAAAAGCAGAACTCGGCCGGCGCGGAATCAGCAGCGATACGCTAAGTTTATGGGGCTCAGGACGTCCGCTGCGCGAATTTCTCTGGAGTGAGGATATGGCGGATGCTTCCGTGCATGTTCTTCTCAACGTAAGCTTCCAAGAGCTCGCCGACGAGTGCCGTGCGAAAGGCCGGCCCGTACGCAACTGTCACATCAATGTGGGCACGGGACTTGAAACCACTATTGCCGACCTTGCCGAGGAGATTCGGAAAACAGTTGGGTTCGAAGGCACCGTCGAATGGGATTCGACCAAGCCCGACGGCACAATGCGCAAGCTATGCGATGTGACTCGCCTCCACAAACTTGGCTGGAGACATACGGTGGAGCTTCCCGACGGCATAAGAAGACTATACGAATGGTATCTTGAAAACTGAATATACACCTAACAATCCAAACCTTAGAACATGAAAAACTTTGCACCACATCCCTGGGTACTCCCTCAACCCGTACTCATCATTGGATCATACAACGCCGATGGCACACCCAATGCAATGAACGCCGCCTGGGGCGGTCAGTGGGATGCCCGTCAGATTATGATTTCGCTTGGCTCGCATGCTACCTCCGACAATATCAAGCGTACGGGCGAATTCACCGTTGCCTTCGCCACGCAGTCTACAATGATGGCTGCCGACTACGTTGGGCTTGTAAGCGCGCGCAAACAGTCCGATAAACTTGCAGCCACAGGCTGGAAACAAACCCGCGGTGAACACTGCAACGCCCCCGTATTCGATTGTTTCCCGATGACTCTGGAATGCCGCGTGCACAAGATTCTCGATGAAAGTGCCACCGGCTTCTATCTTATCGCCGATATCATCAACATCTGCGTTGACGAAAACTTTCTTGATTCAGAAGGACGCCCGCACGTAGAAAAGATGAAACTCATCAGCTTCGATCCGGTTGCCAATACATATCTCGCACTCGGCGAGAAGGTTGGCAATGCATTTGCTGCCGGAAAGGCCCTGCTGTAAACCGGGGTTTACAAGCCGCTGTCTGCAGAATCCTCAAAAGCTTCGAACGCATCCGCATCCGGCTTTCGCTCGGGCTTAAGCCAGCTACGACCGAACATTCTCCACAAAAATATCACTCCGCGGAAGGTGAGTTCCAGACACATGGCAATCCACACTCCGCGGAGTCCTATTCGCGGAGCCAGGATAGCAGCCAGAGGGATTCGCACCAGCCACATGCTACCGAAATTCATTATGGCAGGCAGTGTTGTGTCGCCGACACCAACCATCGCGCCATAAGCGACAATCGACGCCGCATACATAGGCTCTGCCCATGCCTCAATACGAAGTACTTCAGCACCCAGGTCAACAATATCCTGCACGGGCGACATTATTCCCATCATCATCGGCGCACACAGATACATCACCACACCCATGAGCGTCATGATGCCCATTCCGAGTCCAACCGTAAGATAAGTAAAACGGCGTACAAGCTCGTAGCGCCCTGCCCCATAGCTTTGTCCGGCCAGAGTCGTAGCCGCGTCACCTATGCCGAAGCCCGGCATATAGCATAGACTTTCGGCTGTGACCGCAAATGCGTTTGCTGCAATGGCGACGACCCCGAGCGGAGCTACGATTATCGTAATCAGAATCTGCGCACCACAGAAAATAACGTGCTCCAGTGTCATGGGCACGGCAATTTTCGACGCCTTCTTCAGAACATTCCTTGTTGGACG
Source organism: uncultured Porphyromonadaceae bacterium (assembly GCA_947175605.1). GTDB lineage: Bacteria > Bacteroidota > Bacteroidia > Bacteroidales > Muribaculaceae > CAG-873. The sequence goes on along the minus strand of CAMWNH010000021.1, from coordinate 1,963 downwards.
GAATGAGGACGGCTCGTCGCGATGCGACAGATGAAGATCCTTCTGCCGTCGCAACAGATACCAGGCCATGGCGGCGGCTGTAATACATTCAGCCGACACCGTTCCCAACGCAGCGCCCAAGACACCCAACCCTGCGCCGGGACATGTGAAATCCAACCCTAATACGTTCAACTCTCGCGTCGGAAATATCAGGAAGAAATTGAAGATAACATCAAGCACGCACATCAATACGTTCAGCATGCCCGGCACCTTCATATTCCCCGCACAGCGGAGCATGCCTCCCGCAAGATAATTCATGGTCAGCACCGGCATGGCACTGACGAAAACCATGAAGTACAGCGATGCATTGGCCCGTATGTCCGGCGTACCGCCAAGCCACCCGGGCAGCCATGGAGCGATTGCAACGCCAAGCAGTGCCATGAAAACGCCGAACAGCACGCAAGAAGTTATACCCTGTCGGAGTACAGCACGAGCCCCCTGTTCGTCTTTAGCACCCAGGCGGTGGGCAACCTGAACGGAGAATCCCATGGTTACCATCGAGCATACGCCCCAGAACATCCAGAGGCTGCTATTCATCAGCCCTACTGAAGCCGACTGATCCGCACCCAGACGACCGACCATCGACGAGTCGATATACTGCATCAGAATCGTCGACAACTGGGCTATAATAGCAGGGACAGCAAGCCGTGCCGTTAGCACCGTCTGCTGTCCGAGTGTGAGTGGACGCCCTTCGCGTATGTATGATATATCAACCGCCATGCAGTCTCTTCAAAACAGGTGTCAATCTATTCATCGCCTCCTCGAGCTGACTGCGCGGGCAAGCGAAGTTGATACGCATGAACGCATCGTCGCCATACATTTCACCGGCGTTGAGCCATACTCCCGTTTCGCGGACCAGAAGCTCCTCCAACTCTTCCGAAGGCACTCCGAGCGAACTTACGTCCACCCAAGCAAGATACGTCGCTTCCATAGCCGTGAAGGGAAGGAAGGGCAGTTCGCGACGAAGGAAATCCGAAAGCCACTTCCAGTTAGCATTCAGATATTCAAGCAAGGCAGTCAGCCATGGCTCGCCCTCGCTGTATGCGGCAATCAGACCCGCCACACCGAAAGGATTTACATCGCACACCTCGTTGTCGTTCACGGCACGATCTACCAAGTTCCGCAGCGAATCGTTTCCGCAGATGATATTGGCAATCTGCAGTCCGGCTGTATTGAAAGCCTTCGAAGGCGAATTGCATATTATCGCCTGCGATGTGTAAGCATCATCAAGAGTTCCATAGCTTACGAACTCATGTCCGGGGAGAGTAAGGTCGCAGTGTATCTCGTCGCTCACGACCGTCACATTATGGCGATGACATATATCCGCCACACCCTCAAGCTCGCGTCGCGTCCACGCACGTCCTGCCGGATTGTGAGGATTGCACAAAAGCAAGAGACGGTTTTCAGGAGCGGAAGCAAGGGCTTCAAGGCCTGCGAGATCCATTTCGTAAGTGAAGCTGCCATCGCCAAGCTCCCGTCTCACAAGTGGGTTCCGAACTATATTGCATCCGTTATTCCGGATAGAGGAGAAGAAACAGTTGTAGACGGGAGTCTGCACTATCACACCGTCGCCTGTGCGTGTCAGAGCCTTGATAATCGCCGAGATGGCGGGAACAACACCGGGAACATAGATTACCTTATCGCGGACTATTCCATATCTGTGCCGGCGACTGAACCACGAATTCAAAGCCTCGTAATACTTATCGGGCACAAGCGTATAGCCGAACACACCATGCTCAACACGTCGTCGCAATGCATCCACGACACATGGTGCCGTGCGGAAATCCATATCCGCCACCCACATGGGAATAATATCGGATTCGGACGCCCCGCCCGGAGCCTCCGAATCCCATTTATAAGAACCCGACCCGCGACGGTCAGGAACATTATCAAAATCAAATTTTTCCATCGCGTTGCACAATCT
>CAMWNH010000020.1 GCA_947175605.1 uncultured Porphyromonadaceae bacterium | reverse complement strand
CGTTGTTGTTTATCTTGTTCTTTTTTCTTCAAAAAAAATCAGGCAAGACAAATTCTGTTTGTTTTGTTGCCTTCACAAGTAGCATCCGAATCGTTCCTTCGCGGGATGACAATCGCTTTATTGAGCTGTGCTGGAAAAAATTGACTTGAGACTTCGCCGCTCCTCCCTGCCGCTGCGGACAGGGCGCTTGCGTTTGCTCTTGTACTACTCTTAGTCTTTCCTATTGTAATCGTTTCAATGTTCTCTTTTACATCGGCCCTCGGTGCTTACCGCCCGAAAGCGAGTGCAAAGTTACGCCAACTTTCGCCCCAATGCAAGTAAATTTCAATATTTAACATTTATTTAACACTTCAAAAGTGAACAATTTTCCACCCTGCAACTCTTTATCAGAGTGTCTGACTGCAAGATACCTCTCATTCCCCACTCATATCAAGCGTATCAACCCTAAGAATCCTCCGGCGCAAAAAACTATAGGGCAATCTAAAGTACACACGATACATCGTATCCGCCTCATTCACATTCACAGGCGTCAGCTGCGCCAATGGATGCACAAGATCAGTGCGCCCAAGCATGGTACCCTTCACCTTGTCAACAGCCCATGGTCCCGGCGCCTCCCAAAAATCGAGCTCCTCACCGAGAACCTCATAAAGCCCATCATACTTCCTGTCGATATAGAACCAAGGATACTCACCTCGCACACCCGCATTGCCGGGCACGGCCGGAAGCTCGCAGAAACTCCTTCCTTTAAATTTCTCGGGGACAAAGGCCAAATCCAAATTCCCCGTCCAGTAAGCCCCGAAGAAATCACTGAAATAATACGACGAATACACCGGATAAGGCAATCCCAGATAAAACCACGGCACATCCGTTTCTGCGATCAAGGGGGCATACAGCACGCCAGAATTCGTAGAATACCTCGGCCACACCATATTCTCCGCCTCGACACACAGATGCCGTATGCGATTCTGCCACCCGAGAACTCCTCCGAACCACACGGCATACAATGCGGCAAACAAAGCACAACATCCCGTCAGCACACGGCGCCCTACTCCACGCCCATCTCCAGGCAACCACAAGGCACTGCCTCGAAGCAGAATAAGCACGACAAACACATCCGCCGGCCACCGCACACGCCTGTAAATACCCAGCACCAGACACATACATATCCCCGCCGTCATAGCAAGCAAAAATCCCGCCAGCTCCGCACGCTGAATCCGACACGCATCCCCGGCGAAACGTCGAAACATAAACCACACGCACAGTATGCCGAGAAACACAGGAAAGAGCACACCACTGATAAATACCAGATCAGCACGCAGAGAATAAATGTTCAGTTCTCGGGTCTCTGTCCATGAATCAAAGCGCGCGTGCACAGCCGAAAGCAAGATCAGCGACAAGCCCGCCCCACCCGCTATGAGTAATAGCCAATGCCATCTATCCCACGATCGCGATACAATACCATAGCCGACCAAATACGCGCCCAGACATATAGCGAAACCCTCGTGAACCCATCCCATTGCGAAAGCAAAAAACGCCATGGCCCACTTACCGCCCGGACCGAATGAGTCAAAACGCCTGTATAACAGCATAAAGCCCAAGAGCATTACACTGGACACAACATAATTGAATATGAAAGCCGAAGACTGCATCCCGTCGTTCCACGGAAACACGATCCACAGCAAAGCCACACCCAGAGCCACATACCACGGCGTAAGGCGTCCCTTTCCGGGCAGACCCATCCGCAAAAGCAGATAAAACATCAGAAATATCGAGAGCCCGCAAAGCAACTTGTTCATCATCAGCGGCCAGTTCGAAACCAACATGTAAGCAAAATTCGCCAGCCGTCCGTTATAGGCTCGGAAATTCACTTCCACGGCCCGGAAATAATCACCTGCCGAGGATATTTCTCCGGCCATAGGCATCCACTCGTCCATGGCTGTCATATCACACGTATCCTCCGGAGGCACAAGACGATACAGATAATCGTCGCTTATTGGATAGCATAACAACTGCCACCATATAGCCCCGATCAATGTAATACCGATCAGCACGACCGTAACTGCGCGCATCGCACGCCCTCCACAGCGGGTCGCCTCATCATAGCCCCAAAAACGACTACTTCCCTCCATCTATCGTATCAATTCTCATAATTTCACGATACCTGAATGTCCGCGGTCCGCATTCCGGCAATATCATATACCATACGCTCGAATCCGGCATCATCACTTCCTTAGTCTCGACGTATGGATGAGCTGTGCCCTCTTCCCCCCCGAACAACAACGGCTTAAGCTCCGCTACGAGTTTCATCACAGGATTGCACCCTTTCCGGAACACTCCCGCCTTCACCGCTATATGACCCTTATACGGCCTGTCCATAAACAGATAGGGATAAACACCTCTGAATCGGGCGTTGCCCGCAATAGGCATGATGCTGTCTGGATCAAGCCCCTTCATACTTTCCGGAAGCACCAGAAGCGCAGGCACACCGCGACGTGTCCAATACTTGGCGAACGTACGGTTATTGAAACTCATCACCTCCTCAACCGGCACAGGAATATCCAGCAGATAGAACGGAATATCATCGGCATGCACCAGCGACGCATATGCCACATCGCATCCGAGACTCCCACGTGGCGACACAGCCGCAACAAGACTTTCCTGTCCCGCCGCCGAAAGTTTCTGCCAGCGCACAAGCTCGTAGGTCCATGCTACGTATGCACATATAAACAGCACCCCCACCGCCTTGATCGCACCGCGCAGTAGCTCTCCACGTACCCGCAGGTAGCTGCAAAGTCTCATGATCACGAGAAAAGCGAACACATCAGCACCCCATACAGCACGCGAAAAGAACTGCAATACCATACACATAAGAATACCCCCGACAATGGCCCCTGCGCATGGCCATAAAAAACGCCGGAACTCCTCCCGGGGAATACGCCTTGCAAAAAAACGGACGCCCACAATCGCAGCCAATGCAATAATACACGGCAACGTATCAAACAATATCTTCAGCCACGACCAACGCAAAAAGCGCCCCATGTCCGCAAGAGAAAACCTAAGCATACCCACACGTTCACCCGTACCCATCGAAGCCATCAGCCCCACGGCAACAATCATCAGCGCACACAGACACAGTCGGTACTTGCGCAGTTCCTTACCTCCGCATATCGCAGACGTGAACACAAAGAAACCCATGGGAATCGTGAACCCCTCATGAAACAGCGAGACCACGAAAGTGAAACCAGCAAAAAGCACACGCCGCCTCAGCCCCGCTCCATCCATCCGCAGATAGCAGCTCAACCACACGAGCATCACCACTGTCACGAGCGGATAGTTGAATATAAAATCCGACGACTGCATCGAATCATACCACGGGAAAACAGTCCAAAACGCAGCTACAGCCACCATAAGCAATCCCCCCCTCGCTCGCGAACCCTTAGGCACGGACAACACATACATCCCCGCAAACATCATCCACACCAAAAGTCCGCATATCACTTTCAGAACCGCATGCGGAACGAGCTGAACAGGAATATAGATCAGATTAGTCAGCCTCGCGTTCGACAGCCTCGCATGTCCCACCACGCTTTCCCAAACCTGACCCGCAGTTCGGTATGCTTCCCCCTCGGCATTCCAGAATCCCTCATCGCTATACCCCCCTTCCGGGGCAGCTAGAGAATACACCCAATCATCGCTGCACACAGGCGCCGAAATCTGCCATCCTAATGCAGCCGCAAAGGTCACGGCAAGCACAAGGATATAAAACACACGCCCGTATGTCAGTTTCGATTCTTCCATCATCTCTGGTCTTATACTCTGCAAAGATACAAAAAAGGGCCATATCTCACGACAGGACCCTCTAACAATCTACAATCTAATTACAAATACTATACCAAAGAGCCTCGTGGCCCTTCGGCATTGCAAAGTTACTAATTTCTAATCATAATTCAAAAAATTTCTTTCATCGCCATCAGTCGCTTCTTCAGCTCAGCCCTTTCGAAGCATCCTTGCTTCCGTACACCCCACGGATACGCTTACGGCACCGTGCGTTCACAATCGCCGAGAAAACAAAGACTGCTACAAACAAAACTAATGCGACGATGCCGGCGCACAATGGAATCAACGGAGATATATTCATAAGCCACGGATATTAATTGCAGTTCTACTTGCCTCCAAGCGAGGAGGAATACGGCCGTCCATATATTTCTGCCATCCGGCAGTAAGTATTATAAGCATTAAATAGACCCACGACGGACTCATCAGAAATAGAATTGACAATGCCACGTTCACCAAAATATTCAGCCCGATCCATTTCCACAAGCCGGCTCTCCGGTAATCGAAATCATACATAGGCGACGCAACAACCGTCTTCAATGTCTCCAGCCCGCTCTCGCATAAATATGCCCCGTAAGCAACAAGCGTTGAGAACAGCAATGCCTGCGCCTTGCTGAAAGCGGGCTCCAGATGGAAAAAAGCCGCAAAACTAAGCGCCGCTATCCACAGCAGCGCATGATCTATCGCCATGGCATACCTGTGCAGAAAGTCTATCGTCGACAGTTCCTTCCCGCATTGCCGGTCGTCCAAGCTCTCGTATTCTTTCATCCCGTGACAATTAAAGATGAAACACCGATCTAAAGGCCCGACTCCTCTTTTCTCTTCTTCGAGAGACCCGCCACAACCAGCTTGTATCCGGCATCAATCAGAGCCCTGATTTGCTCATCAGGAACATCCGACTCAAGACGCACACCCAGCCAATGCTCCTTATTCATGTGCCATGCAGGGAAAGCTCCTTCATACTGCGACTGCATTTCCACGGTTACCTCCGGATTACACTTTACATCCACGAACTTTTCTTCAGGATTAAACAGACAGAACCATTTATCCCCGACCGTAAAGGTAATCAATATCTCATACTGCGGCTCCGTCCAAGGGCGATTCTCCAGCACCCCGGGAAGAGACAGACAATAGTTTCTCAGATCTTCTACATTCATAATTGTTTCATTTTAGTAGCGTCTTCCATAAATAAACGAATTCACGCCCCACTTTGCTCAGCCCCCTCCCGAAAACGTAGCGCCGGACATCCCCGAATAGGGAGTCCGGCGCTGTAATGGTTATTTCGGAATCTTAAATGAAGAAGATGCTGAGAGCGGAATCAGCCATCATGTTCAGCAGACCGCTGTAGATGCAGCTTACAAGACCGAGGAAGATGATGCCGCCCACGGTGATCCACAGACCCAGGCGCTCCGAGCAAGCCGAACGGAATGTCGGTATCACACAATCCTCATCGCTGATATACATCGCTTTAACCACCAGCAGATAGTAGTAAAGCGAAATGATCGTATTGATAAGGGCGATCAGCACCAGCACATAGATTGCAATCGAACCCTGATTCAGCGCACCCGTAAAGATGAAGAACTTCGAGAAGAACCCGGCGAACGGAGGGATACCTGCAAGCGAGAACATCGCAAGCATCATAGCGAACGAAAGACGGGGATTCGTCTTGTGGAGTCCGCGGTAATCATCCATCGACACACGCCCCGTTGCATTCTCGATAGCTCCGATCACGCCGAAGGCCGCCAGATTCGAGAAGATATATACCAGAATGTAGTACATCATGGCTGCAACACCCATAGCATTATAGGCAATGATGCCGAGCATGATGTAACCGGCCTGCGACACCGACGAGAACGCCAGAAAGCGCTTCATGTTGCGCTGACGGATTGCGAACAGGTTGCCTACCGTGATCGTAAGGATAATCAGCGCATAGAGCATCCACTCCCAGATCTGAGAGTACACCGTGCCGAACACCTGAGCAAGCACCGCCATGAAGGCGAAAGCCGTAGCTCCCTTGGAAATAACGGACAGGTAAGACGTCACGGACGTAGGAGCGCCCTGATATACATCAGCCGTCCATAGGTGGAAAGGCACGAGCGAGAGCTTGAAACCGATACCCGCGATGACAAACGCCACAGCGCATACGAGCATCAGATTCATCTCCGATGCAACGCTCACATAGATATTCGAGAAATAGAGCGAGCCGCAAAGACCGTAGACAAACGACAGGCCCATCATGAAGATAGCCGACGAGAACACAGCCGTCAGGATATACTTGCCGGCAGCCTCGTGGCTCTCATGGCTGTCCTTGTTCAGGGCAGTCATAGCTGCAAGAGGAAGCGATGCACTTTCAAGGCCGATGATGAACATCAGGAAGTGGCGCGACGAAATCATCAGATACATACCGAACAGCGTCACGAGCAGCAGCTCGTAGAACTCGCCGCGGCGCATGCGCATGCCGTCGCTGTTGGCCCACTGGATGCTCTGAAGCAGAACAATCACAACGCCTATGTTCAGGATATTCTTGATTGCGCAGATCACGGGCGACGTCTCATACATTCCCGAGAAGGCCACGGTCTCGCCACACGTGCCCAGCACGCAGGGGCAGAAACCTGCAACCGTCAGAAGAAGCATCAGCACAGTCGTCACTGCCGGGAGAGCCTTCTGCGTGCGGCCCGGCATGAACGTGTCATAAAGAAATACCAGGAGAAAAACGACCAGCAGGCCGAGTTCCTGTTTCATTGTTAGAAATTGCGAGTAATCCATTGCAACACTATTTGCTTAGTTCAGGCCAAGGACAGCGAAGATCGCCGGCTTGAAAGTGAAATTAATCAGGTGATTGAAGAAGTTGGGGAAGCAGCCGATGGCAGCAACGCTGATGATCAGCGTCACCGTCGACAGGCGTTCCCACCACGTTGCGTCAGTCAGCGACAGATGGTGCTCGTCGTAAACCGGGCCGAACAGCAGCTTGCCCACGACACGCAGGATGTACACGGCCGTAATCACGATCGAGCAGCAGGCTGCGATGGTGAACACGCGGTGGAACATATCCGAATGCTGGAACGAACCGACGAATATCGTCATCTCCGAAACGAAACCGCTAAGACCGGGGAGACCCAGCGACGCCATACCGGCGATAACGTAGCACACCGACAGATAAGGCATGATCTGCATCATACCGCCCATCTGCGTGATTTCGCGGGTATGTGTACGTCCGTAAATCATACCGATCAGAGCGAAGAACAGTGCCGTCATCAGGCCGTGCGAGAGCATCTGCATGATAGCACCCGTCATAGCCGTCTCATTCAGCATCAGGATAGCGAACAGCACCAGGCCGCAGTGCGACACCGACGAATATGCGTTGATATACTTCAGATCCGTCTTCACGCATGCGCAGAACGCACCGTAAACAACCGAGATACCGGTCAGGATCAGGAATATCCACGAAAGCTCGTGTGCAGCCTGTGGCATCAGATAGATAGCAACACGGAAACAGCCGTAGCCGCCAAGCTTCATCAGCACACCGGCATGAAGCATCGACACTGCCGTCGGCGCCGAAGCATGACCGTCGGGCGACCACGTGTGGAACGGGAACATTGCTCCCAGAACACCGAAGCCCACGAACGTCATCGGGAACAGGAACGTCTGCCAGCCATGGTCGATCGAACCGTTGCGTGCAATCTCCAGAATATTCCATGTCAGCTGTCCGCCCTCGGGAGCCGAGTGGTAGTAAATACCGATGAGGCCAAGCATCAGGAACGCCGATCCGCCCATCAGCATCAGCGTGAGCTTCATGGCCGAATAGTTCTTGTTGCCCGAACCCCACACACCGATAAGAAGATACATCGGGATAAGGGCCACCTCATAGAACATGAACATCGTGAAGAGATCTATCGAGATAAAGAAGCCGAACACACCCGTCGACAGCAGGATCAGCCAAAGGAAGAACGCCTTCGGATCCTTGATCTCCCACGACGCGAAAGAGCCCGCGAAAACGATGATCGACGAAAGAATCAGCATGGCTATCGAAATACCGTCCACGCCCACTGCAAGGTGGATGTTCAGCGGTGCGAACCACATCCAGCTGTCAACGAAAACCATCGGGTCTTCGTTGCCCGCTGCGCGCATGCCCAGATACTCCGCAAGCACGTAAGCCGAAAGACCTATCAGCGCCAGCGAGCCTGTCACTGCCACCGCCCGGATCTGACGGATATTCTGGCAAAGGGCAAGTCCGCCAAGCATCACCAGCGGAATCACCACAAAATAAATCAATATATTGGAAAACATCGTAATGACTTTTTAAGGGTTTATTTGCTCCGTTTGCTCATTTACAGTACACACACGGCTGTTACACCTGCAAGCAGAAGTGCGCCGATCAGATAATACCATACATACATCTGAACCTGACCCGACTGCAGGGGACGGATAGCATCCGATGCCTTGTTCGTAACCGTGGCGAACGAATCCATCGTGCCATCGATGATATGGCGGTCGAACCAGGCCAGCGGACGGCAGATGCCGTTGAATATGATTCTGTGCGTGATGAACTGATACAGCTCGTCCCAGTAGAAACGGTGGTGACACCAGTCCCAGAGACGAGGCAGGGCAGCCTTCATCTTGGCAGGCAGAGGATTCTCCTTAATATACATGTGGCGCGCGATGGCGATGGCCACTAATGCGATAACCACGCTCGAAATAGCCACGGGCAGCTCGATGTGGATGTCATAAGGCATACGGTTCCACGTCACGAAATGACCGAAGGGAATGAAGCCGGCCACACAGCTCACGGCTGCGAGGAAAATCAGAGGAATGCTCATGCTCACGGGCGCATCATGCGGAGCGTGATGGTAGTGAGGTTCGTTCCACCAGAATATCAGATAGTACATGCGGAACATGTAGAACGCCGTCAGGGCAGCCACCATGCTCATCCATACTCCGATGTAGGGGCTCCACGCATAGCAGGCAGCCAGAATCTCGTCCTTCGAGAAGAAGCCCGAGAAGGGAGGGATACCTGCGATGGCAAGACAGCCGATAAGGAACGTCCAGTGAGTGATGGGCATATACTTGCGCAGGCCGCCCATGGCCGTATAATTGTTCGAATGAACGGCATGGATCAGCGCGCCCGCTCCCAGGAAGAGCAGAGCCTTGAACATTGCGTGCGTGAACAGATGGAACATCGATGCCATGTAGCCAAGGCCGTGGTGCGACACCTCGCCGTGGCCGGCGGAAGCTACACCCAGCGCAACCATCATGAACGCGATCTGCGAAATGGTCGAGAATGCCAGGATACGCTTGATGTCAATCTGCGCGCAGGCAACCATAGCTGCATAGAACGCCGTCAGGGCGCCAACAACCACGATTATCATCGTTGCAGAACCTTCAAGCATATATACCGGGAACATACGTGCCACCAGGAACACACCTGCCACGACCATCGTTGCAGCATGGATCAGCGCCGAAACAGGCGTCGGGCCTTCCATGGCGTCCGGAAGCCAGATGTGCAGAGGCATCATAGCCGACTTACCCATACCGCCAGTGAAGATCAGCACCAGAGCCCAGGTCAGCACGGAAGCGCCCATGAAAGTCGCGCCTCCGGTCGACTCAAGAACCCACGACGGATCCGAAGTCATCTTCACGAAATCAAATGTCTGCGTGTAGTACGACAAAACAAGAATACCGATCAGGAAGCCCAGGTCGGCGAAACGCGTAACGATAAACGCCTTCTTCGATGCCGCAACAGCCGAGTGCAGACGATAGTAGAAGCCGATCAGAAGATACGACGACGCGCCCACGAGCTCCCAGAAAATATACATCTGGAAAATATTCGTGGCCACGACCAGACCGAGCATCGAGAAGCTGAACAGCGACAGGAACGCATAATAGCGCTGGAAGCCGCGTTCGCCCTCCATGTAGCCCAGACTGTACAGATGGACCATAAACGAGATCGTCGTGATCACGATCAGCATCATGGCCGAGATCGGATCAAGGAAGAAGCCGAGGCTTATCACGAGATTCTTCGTGAAGGCAAGCCACTCCCAGTTGAACACCGTCAGCTGCTCGCGCAGGCCGTCGGCGCCCGTGAATTCAGGTGCGAAAAAGTAAGTGAGAGCCGTGATATATGAGAGCACAAGCGTCGTGCCCATGCCCGCAATGCCCAGCGCGGCTGCAAGCTTATGGCTCATCTTGCATCCCGCGATGCCCAGAATCAGGAACATCGCCAGCGGTATGGCAAGAATAAGAATTGGTAATGTCGATTCCATAGGGCCTTAGAATTTCATTTCGTTTAGGGTGCGCACATCCACACTCTTGTTCGAGCGGTAGATGTTGATGATGATGGCTATCGCGAGAGCTGTCTCGGCTGCCGCTATCGCTATGGCGAACAGCGTGAAGAACATACCCTCCATTGCCTCCGGGAAGAGGAAGCGATTGAAGACCACGAAATTGATGTCGACCGCATTGAGCATCAGCTCCAGCGAGATCAGCATCGCTATCATATTCTTACGGGTGATGAACCCGTACACGCCGGCACAGAACATTATCAGCGCCGGAATCAGGTAATAGATTGCTGTAAATTCCATGGTGTAATCCTTAACGTTTACGTGCGATGACAACACCGCCGATTATACATGCCAGCAGAAGCACAGACACAGCCTCGAAAGGCAGCAGATACTGGTTCTCGCCGGTTCCCATCAGTGCCGTACCGATGGCATCCATCGTCACATACTTCATCTCCGGCAGCTTCGCGAAGTCCGCACAGCGGCCCAGTAGTGCCCAGCCCGACACGCCCAGCATTGCCAGTGCGCCTATCAGGCCAAGAACCTTCGACCGCGACGTCAGACGCTCCGAGTTGTCCCCCGGGCGGCTTGTCAGCAGAATCGAGAACACGAACAGCACCACGATACCGCCCGCATACACAGCTATCTGCACCGCGCCGAGGAACTCATAGTCCAGCATGAAGTACACCACGGCGGCGGCAAAAAGCGTGAACAGCAGGTAAGTCGCGGCACGCAGAATTTTCCGCGTGGTCACGGCCAGTACCGAGAAGATTATCATCGACAGTGCGACGACACAATAAAGAATGATACTTCCTACAGATTCCATTATGTTGGTTTATTTATTTTCTCTCGTTTATGCCTGTCCCTCTGCCATCGGTGCCTCAGGGGCGCCGGCTTCGGTCTTAGCCGCAGCGGCAGCCTCTGCCTCCTTCGCGGCCTTCATTGCCGCAGCCTTGGCCTTCGCAGCCGCGATTTTGGCCTCGCGCTCGGCTGCTGCCTTCGCAAGCTCTTCGGGGGTCGGAGCCGGCTCCTCCTTCTCGGGGAGATAGTTCAGCTGCTTCACAAGCTTCGAACGCGTGAACACGGCCTGCTCGAAATCATTGTCGAAATCTATGGCGTGAGTCGGACACACCGTCACACACATCTGACAGAACGTGCAGCTCCCCAGATCGTAAAAATACTTGTCCAGCTTCTTCTTTTTCGTTCCGGCAGGAGTGTCCACCATCTTCGTCTCCAGAGAAATCGTCCCGTTCGGACACGCGCGCTCGCAGCTTCCGCATGCTATACACTTATGGTTGCCTTCGGCGTCATAGATGAAATGCAGTTCCGCGCGGAAGCGATCCGCAACCTTGTGCGTCTCGCGGTTCTCCGGATAGCACTCCGTGATCTTGGGGGTTATAAATTCCTTACCCGTAACCTGCATGCCCTTCAGAAGGCTCACGATGCCGGTCCCTAAGGAGGAGAAATAATCTTTTACACTACCCATTGTTGCTTATTTTTCTTTTCTTGTTTTTTCCTTTATCAGTCGCGTGCCTGACCGCCCACGATATCCAGAAGCTCCGTCGTGATGCCCTGCTGACGCAGCTTGTTATACTCAAGCTGCAGCTGTTCCAGCAGCTTCTGCGCATTGTCGTTCGCACTCTGCATCGCCATCACGCGCGCTGCCTGTTCCGATGCCCGGTTATGCCCGAAGGCCTCCTGCATCTTCGACAGCAGATACATCGGGATCACCGTCCCGAACACCGTCATCGCATCCGGCTCGAACAGACACGGACGCCCCGTGCCCTTGGCCTCGCCCTGAAGCGTCTGTGCCGATACCGGCAGATAATCCTCGCACGTTGCGCGCTGGCGGCCCGCCGAATAATAGCGCATATACACGAGCTCCACCAGATCCGTCTCTCCGCCCAGATATTCGCTCTCGAATTTCCGGCCGAAATCCTTCACCGGAACTCCCTCCGACTTCGAATCCACGCCCTCGGTCTCCGACACGCTCACAGCGCCCGTCTTCGCCTCGTATGCATGGAACATTCGCGTCAGCTTGCGGCCCACGGGCACAATCGTGATGCGCACATCCCGGCCGTACTTCTCTCGCAGCTCCGCTATGCGTCCAAGCGCGAACTTGAACATATTCACGTTGTAGCCGCCGCACAAGCCGTCGTCACTGCCGAATACGACAAGCGCAACCTTCGACGTCGTGGCGTGCGCCGTGGTCAGAGGCGAGCTCACTGCCGCATCCGAGCCCAGCAGATTCCCGATTATGGTCTGCACGCAGTCGCGGAAAGGCGTGAGCCGGCGCAGGATGCCCTCGGCCTTATGCATCTTGGCCGACGAAATCATCTTCATCGCGCCCGTGATTTTCTCCGAAGACTTCACCGAGCCTATGCGTCCCTTTAGTTCCCGTAAGGTTGCCATCTATTGTCTCTTGTGCTGATGTTGGTTTACGTTTTCGTTATCTCTGCTTGCTTTTATTTGCCGCTGAGGCGCGCAGCCACATCGGCCGCTGCTGCCTTCAGTTTCGCTGCCGCATCATCCGTCAGCGGCCCCTTGGCTATTACATCAAGCACATCCTCCTGATGCTTGGCGTGCAGCAGCTGCAGCAACTGATGCTGGAACTCGGCCACACGGTCCATGGGCACATCCGATAGCAGACCGTTCACACCGCAGTAGATCACGGCCACCTCGTCACGTACATCCCACGGCTGATACTGTGGCTGCACCAGCAGACGCTCGTTCTTGCGGCCCTTGTCGATCACGCGTGCTGTCACAGGATCGATATCGCCGCCGAACTTCGTGAACGACTCCAGCTCGCGGAACTGCGCCTGGTCGATCTTCAGCGTACCGGCCACCTTCTTCATAGCCTTGATCTGAGCATTACCGCCCACACGGCTCACGGAGATACCCACGTTGATAGCCGGGCGAACACCGCTGTTGAACAGCGAAGTCTCCAGGAAGATCTGGCCGTCCGTAATCGAAATTACGTTCGTCGGAATGTAGGCCGATACGTCGCCCGCCTGTGTTTCGATGATAGGCAGCGCCGTCAGCGAACCGCCGCCCTTCACTATAGCTTTCATAGGCTCGGGCAGATCGTTCATCTGCGAAGCCACTTCCTGATTGTCGATGATCTTTGCAGCACGTTCCAGAAGGCGCGAATGCAGATAGAAGATATCGCCCGGATATGCCTCGCGGCCCGAAGGACGCTTCAGGATCAGCGAGATCTCGCGGTAGGCCACAGCCTGCTTCGAAAGATCGTCATACACGATCAGCGCATCGCGGCCCGAGTCACGGAAATACTCGCCGATAGCGACTCCAGCGAACGGTGCATAGTAGCGCATCGCCGCCGAGTCCGACGCCGTAGCTGCCACCACTACCGTATAGTCCAGCGCGCCGTACTTGCGCAGCGTCTCCACCGTAGCGGCCACACTCGATGCCTTCTGACCGATAGCCACATAAATGCAGTACACAGGCTTACCCTCATCGTAGCCCTTACGCTGGTTGATGATCGTATCGATGGCGATAGCCGTCTTGCCTATCTGACGGTCGCCGATGATCAGCTCGCGCTGTCCGCGGCCGATGGGCACCATCGAGTCGATAGCCTTGATACCAGTCTGAAGAGGCTGAGTCACGGGCTGACGGTAGATTACGCCCGGAGCCTTACGCTCAAGAGGCAGGCGCATCGTCTCGCCCTGAATCGGGCCGCGGCCGTCGATCGGCTGGCCCAGAATATTGATTACGCGGCCCAGCAAGCCCTCGCTCACGGGGATAGAGGCGATCTGCCCCGTACGCTTCACGGTCATGCCCTCCGTTACCTCGTTCACATTGTCGAGCAGAATCACGCCCACATTGCTCTCCTCGAGGTTCATGGCCACACCCGTGGCGCCGTTCTCGAACTCTACAAGCTCATTGGCGCTCACATTATCGAGCCCGTAGACATGAGCCACGCCGTCGCCGACGTCAAGCACCGAGCCCACCTCCTCGAAAGCAACGTGGCTGTTGATGTTCTGGAGCTGCTGCTTCAGCACTTCTGAAATCTCGCTGGGATTAATCATTATCGTTATGTTGTTTCGGGCTTGAGAAACCTCTGACGGCCCTCGCCCTTGGGGTTGGTTTGGTTGGTTTTACTTTAGTAGGTTGAGGCGGAGCTGCTCAAGTTCGTTCTTGAGCGAAGCATCCAGGCGCTCGTTGTTGATGTTCACCACAAATCCGCCGATCAGCGACGGGTCCGTGTGCTCCTCCAGCTCGATCTTGCCGTCGGACGGGAGTTTGCTTTCGATTATCGCACGCAGGCGCTTACGAGCCGACTCCTCCAGTGGGGCCGCGCTCGTCACCTCCACACGCACTATATTATTCTCGCGTCTGTACAGGTCCACATAGGCCAGCGTGATCTCACGCATCAGGTCGATACGGCTGTTCTGCACGAGCAGCTTCACGAAATCCGCGAATGTCGCCGCATCCTTGTCGTCCGGCTTCACACCCGAGGCCGTCTCAAGTAGTGCCGTCTTGTCGGACGTGCTCACAAACGGATTCGAGATTGCCTTGCCCAGAGCCGGCTCCGTCTCGAACGACTCGTTCAGCCTTGTCATCTGCCCGTAAAGAGCCTCCGACACGCCGCGCTCATCGGCCGTCTCCAGGAGCGCCTTCGCATACCTGCGGGGGATTAAGCCTTGGTCCATGATTCCCTGATTCAGTTTTTATGTTCTATTTCCGTGAGCAGACTGTCCACCAGCGCCTGCTGGCGTCCCGCGTCTGCCATCTGGCCGCGCACCACCTTGTCGGCAATCTGCAGCGCGAAATCGCTCACCTGATTGCGGAATTGTGCCTCCGCCTGCTTTTGCTGCTGAGCTATCTGCACCTTGGCGGCGTCCATTACCTTCTGCGCCTCTGCCTGAGCAGCCACTCGGGCCTCCTCGATGATTTGTGTGCGCATCTTGTCGGCCTCGCGCAGGATATCAGCCTCCTTGTGGCGCGCCTGCTCGATGTAGCCCTGAGCCTCGCGGTTGGCGTTCTCAAGCTGCTCCTTGGCATTCTGAGCATACTGCACGCCCTTGTCGATAAGGTCGGCACGCTCGTCCACACTTTTCAGTATCATGGGCCACGCAAAGCGCCAGAGCACTAAGAAAAGCACGCCGAAGGCCACGAACATCCAGAATATCAAGCCGAAATCCGGAGTGAATAGTTCCATTCTTTACGGTTGGGGGTTAGGTGGTGGGTAAATGGTGGGAGAGAGATGTTTTCGGGTCGGCGCCGCGTGCGGATGTTTCCGCAATCCGCACGCAGCCCGTGCCCGTAAGCGTCCTTTAGACGAAAAGTGCGAGAACGCAGACGATAACGGCGAACAGTGCCACACCTTCGACAAGAGCGGCAATCACGATCATGCTGCTGCGGATGTCGCCGGCGGCTTCAGGCTGGCGGGCGATAGCTTCCATGGCAGATGCGCCGATCTTACCGATACCGATACCTGCGCCGATTGCTGCGATACCTGCGCCAAGGGCTGCGCCGAAGGCCGTCAGAGAGAGTTCTGCTAAAAGTCCTAACATAGTTGTGGAGTTTTTTTAGTTGGGGTTATTTTGTTTATTTTTACTTTATTATCATACAAGCGCATCCTTGATTTCCTCGCCTATCACGTGAGCCTCGCTCTCGCCCTTCTTGTGGGCCTCGTGAGGCTTCTCCTGCGCCAGAGAGATGAAGATCGTCGACAGCATCGTGAACACATAAGCCTGAATGAAGCTCACAAGTACGTCTATCAACAGCATGAAGATCGAGAATCCGACGGAAACTACCGTCGTAAAGCCACCCGCCACGGGGTTCACAGCCGAGAAAATGAAGATTAGAAGCGTCAGCACAAGCACGATCATGTGGCCGCCCATCATATTTGCAAACAGACGCACCGTCAGTGCAGCCGGCTTCGTGAACATGCCGAAAACCTCGATCGCAGGCATGATCGGCAGCGGGAACTTCAGCCACAGAGGCACGTCAGGCCAGAAGATTTCCTTCCAGTAGTGGCGGTTCGCAAAAATATTCGTCACCAGGAACGTGATTATCGACAGCACCAGTGTCACGGCTATGTTACCCGTAAGGTTGGCGCCGCCGGGGAAAACCACGGCCAGGCCCAGAAGATTCATAAACAGGATGAAGAAGAAAACCGTCATCAGATACGGCGCGAAGCGACGCGCGTCCGGACCTAAGATCGACTTGATCACGCCGTCATAGATAAAGGTCACGCACACCTCCAGGCCGCCCAGACCCTTGCGCGGTGCCTTGTAGGGATGCTTCCGCAGGAACGATGCGAGCCACAGCATCAGACCGATCACCAGAATCACCGTAATCCACACCGCACATACATTCTTCGTTATAGAGATGTCCAGCGGGCGATGCTCCTTGCCGTCCACGATCTCTACGACCTTGCCCTTGTAAGGCGAGTCAATGCCCGCGAGCTTGAACTCCGTGCCTGCATCCACATATGTCTCCCCGCCGGTGATGTGGCTCGACGAGAAGCAATGGAAGCCGTCGTGAGCCCACACTATTACAGGAAGCGGAATGCGGTGATGATGGTCAAACGGAACCTCCCAGCCATAGGCATCGCCCAGGTGCTCGAAGATTATTTCCTTGGGGTCCAGACCGCCCTCAGAGTGCTCGCCCTCCGCACTGGCTGTCACAGGGATCAGCAGCGCCGCAACCACCGTCAGGAATATGATTAGCTTTTTCATCCGGGATATCCCTTTTTATCAGTAAACACACACGGAAACTACATTCGAATCCACGTCCACCAGACCGCCCGTGATCTCCGCGCTGTGCTCCTCGCCCGAGGGGTCCGTATAGCGCACGGTGCCCGCCGTCAGCGTCGAAATCAGCGAGGCGTGGTTCTTGAGCACCTGAAACGCGCCCAGCGCGCCCGGAAGCGTCACACTCTTGATTTCGCCGTCGAATAACACGGCCTCGGCGGATATTAGTCGTAATGTCATCTCTCGTTTCCTGTGTTGCTTGCGTTCTTTTGTTTTTACTCTTCCTTTGTCGCAGCCCGGCTTACTTCACCTCGGCCAACAGCTTCTTGCCCTTCTCGATGGCCTCGTCTATAGTGCCCACGTTCAGGAAGGCCTGCTCGGGATACTCGTCCATGTCGCCGTTCAGAATCATCTTGAAACCGCGTATGGTCTCGCTCAGAGGAACCATCACGCCCGGAAGACCCGTGAACTGCTCGGCCACGTGGAAAGGCTGCGAAAGGAAACGCTGCGCGCGGCGTGCACGGGCCACAACTAACTTGTCCTCGTCCGACAGCTCGTCCACACCGAGAATAGCGATGATGTCCTGAAGCTCGTTATACTTCTGCAGCAGCTGCTTCACGGCTTGGGCCGTATTATAATGGTCCTCGCCGATGATATTCGGGTCGAGGATTCGCGAAGTCGATTCCAGAGGATCAACGGCCGGATAGATACCCAGCTCCGCAATCTTACGCGACAGCACCGTCGTGGCGTCAAGGAAGCTGAACGTCGTGGCCGGCGCCGGGTCCGTAAGGTCATCCGCAGGCACATAAATGGCCTGCACCGACGTAATGGAGCCGTTCTTGGTCGATGTGATTCGCTCCTGCAGAGCACCCATCTCCGATGCCAGCGTAGGCTGATAACCCACGGCCGACGGCATACGGCCCAGAAGTGCCGACACCTCCGAACCTGCCTGCGTGAAACGGAAGATATTGTCGATAAACAGAAGCACATCCTTACCGCCTGCGCCCTGGTCGCGGAACTGCTCGGCAACAGTCAGACCCGAAAGAGCCACACGCAGACGTGCGCCCGGCGGCTCGTTCATCTGGCCGAACACCAGCGTGGCCTGCGAGTCCTTCAAGTGGTCCACATCCACATCGTGGAGGTTCCATTCACCCTTCTCCATGCCTTCCTTGAACTTGTCGCCGTACTTCATTACTCCGCTCTCGATCATCTCGCGGAGAAGGTCGTTGCCCTCACGCGTACGTTCGCCGACACCGGTGAACACCGAGAAGCCGTCATGACCCTTGGCGATGTTGTTGATAAGCTCCATGATAAGCACCGTCTTGCCCACACCGGCACCGCCGAACAGACCGATCTTGCCGCCCTTACTGTAGGGCTCGAGAAGGTCGATCACCTTGATACCCGTAGAAAGGATTTCCGTGCCGATGGTCAGATCCTCGAACTCCGGTGCCGGCTGATGGATCGAACGGAGCTTGTCGCGGTTCAGGGCGGGAAGTTTGTCGATAGCCTCGCCTATCACGTTCAGGAGGCGACCCTTGACCTGGTCGCCCGTGGGCACCGAGATCGGACGCTCGAGGTTGTCAACGCGGAGGCCGCGACGAAGTCCGTCTGTGCTCTCCATAGCCACACAGCGCACCGTGTTTTCTCCGATATGCTGTTCTACTTCCAGCACCAGCTGCGTGCCGTCCTCACGGTCTATTTTCAACGCTGTGTAAATCGGGGGTACTATCGCATTCTCGCCTTCGAAAATTACGTCTACCACAGGGCCGATCACCTGGGCTATTTTGCCAAATGTCTCGCTCATTACTGCTGAGGGGGATTTATCGTGGAAAGAGGGGGTAAGTTGATTCTAATTTTTTATTCTGTCGGGCAGTCTGATTAGAAGTGCCAGCCGAAAGTGATGATCAGCACCATCAGCACCAGGTTCACGAGGCTGATAGGCATCAGATACTTCCATTCAAGACTCAGAAGCTGGTCGATTCGCAGACGCGGGAAGGTCCACTTGAACCAGATGATGATGAAGCTCAGGAACACAGCCTTGCCGATGAACCATACAACCGACGGAATGTAGTCCATTATGTGGTTGAAAGCCTCCCAGCCGGGAATGTGCAGTGGCATCCAGCCGCCTAAGAAAAGAAGCGACGCAACGCCCGACACGATGAACAGGTTCAGGTACTCGGCCAGATAGAAGAAGCCGAAGTGCATGCCCGAATACTCCGTGTGGTAGCCGGCCGTCAGCTCCGACTCTGCCTCGGGAAGGTCGAACGGGCCGCGGTTGGTTTCAGCCGTACCGGCGATCATATACACCACAAATGCGATCAGCGCAGGCACATGACCCTTGAAGATGAACCAGAGATCGCTCTGCTCCTGAACGATGCCGCCCACGCTCATGGTGCCCGAAAGGCATACCATCGTCACCACCGTCAGACCGATGGAGATTTCATAGCTCACCATCTGCGCGCCCGAACGGAGTGAACCGATCAGCGTGAACTTGTTGTTCGACGACCAGCCGGCCAGAAGTATGCCCAGCACACCGATGCTCGAAACGGCTATCAGGAAGAAAATGCCGATATTGAAGTCCACGACCTGCAGACCGTTGCCCCAGGGCAGAACGGCAAATGCCATCATGGACGCGATGATCACCAGATAAGGTGCAAGCGCAAAAAGGAACTTATCGACATGATTCAGACTGATGAGCTCCTTGATAAGCATCTTGAACATATCGGCGAAGCTCTGCAGAAGACCCCACGGACCCACGCGGTTCGGGCCCAGACGGCACTGGAAAGCCGCGCAGATCTTGCGCTCGTAGTAGATGTAGAACAGGGCCAGCAGCGCGTAGACCAGCAGTAGCCCCACTCCTATGAACAGACATTCGACCGTCACCGTGGCCCAGCCGGGCAGAAAAGACCGGAGGGTATTGTGTATCCAGTCGGTGATGAAAGATAAATCTTGCATGATGCGTATGATGTGGTTCTTTGTTTCGAGTTATTGTTTTAGCCTTGCACGCTTAGCGGTCCATATCGGGCACGATGTAGTCCAGCGAGCCGCCGATCGTGATGAGGTCGGCAATTTTCTGGCCTTCCGTCATGTAGTCGACGGCCGCAGCCAGCGGCAGACACGGAGGCACGATTTTCATGCGGTAAGGTTTCGTCTGGCCGTCGCTCTCGAGATATACGGCGAATGTGCCGCGGCAACCTTCCACCATCTCGAACCACGAGCCCACAGGAAGCTTCAGCACCTTGGGCACCTTCACGCAATATTCGCCTTCGGGAATATTGTCCACGAGCTGCGCGAGAATCTTGGCCGACTCCTCGATTTCGCGCATGCGCACCTTGAAGCGGGCCATCGAGTCGCCCTCGGTGGCAACAACCTGCTCGAAATCGAGTTCCGGATAGATGCTGTAGGGATGCGTCTTGCGTACGTCGCAGGCCCAGCCCGAAGCGCGGCCCGAGGGGCCCGTCACGCCGTAGGCCACGGCATCCTCCTTCGAGATATAGCCCACGCCTTCCATACGGTTCTTGGCGATGACATTGCCCGTGAAGATCTTATCGTATTCCTTCAGGTTGGCGGGAAGCACGGCAAGCAGAGCCTTCACGTCCTGAACGAAGTCAGGGGCGATATCAGCCATCAGACCGCCGATACATTCATAATTGAAACTCATGCGGGCGCCGCAGGTCTTGTCCATGATGTCAAGTATCTGCTCACGCACACGCAGCGTGTAGAACAGCATCGTCGTCGCACCGAGGTCCATGCAGAACGTGCCCATGAACAGACAGTGCGATGCTATGCGGCCCAGCTCGTCCATCATCACGCGGATCACCTTGGCGCGGCGCGAGATCTCGATGCCGGCGGCACGCTCGATCAGGTTGCACACGCAGTGGTGGTAGTGATGGCCCGAGAAATAGTCCAGACGGTCGAAATAGTGGAGCGTCTGAGGATAGTTGAGCGACTCGCAAAGCTTCTCCACGCCGCGGTGGATATAGCCCATGTAGACGTCGATCTTCTTGATGGTCTCGCCGTCCACTGCCGTGCGGAAGCGGAGCACACCGTGCGTGGCGGGGTGCTGCGGACCGATGTTCACAACAAAATCGTCCTTCCCGAAAATCTCCACAGTCTTCTTCTCGATCTTGCCGTCAGGCATCTCGACATATGTGTCAGTCGTGTCGCTCTGACGCTCGCTCTCGATCGAGATCGGATTCAGGGCCGGATCCTCGTCATAGTCCTTGCGCAGAGGATAGCCCTTCCAGTCGATGCTCAGGAAGAGACGGCGCATATCGGGATTGCCGATGAATATGATGCCGAAGAAATCGTAGACCTCACGTTCGTAAAGACCGGCCACATGCCAGATGTCCTCCACGGAGTGAAGCATGGGATTTTCGCGGTCTGCCGTCGTTACCTTTACCGAGCACAGCGCGTGATTGGCCGTCGACTCCAGGTAGTAGATACATCCCAGTGTCTCGGTCCAGTCCATGCCCACAATCGTTACGAGATAGTCCATTGCAAGCTCGGGGTCGTGGCGCAATGCCTCGGCCACAGCGTGCCAGTCCTTATCCTCCACTGTAAACTGAGGAATCCCGTCGACTGTCGCAACGCCGACCTGCGGGAACAGCTTGGCTATCTTTTCGGTGATAGTTGCCATATTTTGTATGTGATATATTTCTTGGATATTATAGTTTTGTCTTCAGAAGCACGCGCGTCAGTCATTCACGCCCGGCACCGGGTGCTCCGCCAGAAACTTCTCCTGCTTCTCCTTACGGTTCACGCCGCCGAAGAACTTCTCGACCTTCATCTTGCGCGATAGCTGCATTATGCCGTAAATCATTGCCTCGGGGCGCGGAGGACAGCCGGGAACAAAAACATCCACAGGCACGATATCCTCGATACCCTTGGCCACATGATAGCTCTTGCGGAACGGGCCGCCGGAAATAGCGCAGCCGCCGCACGCAATCACGTACTTGGGCTCGGCAAGCTGATCGTAAAGACGTCGGAACACAGGCACCATACGGTTGACGATCGTTCCGGCAACCATCATGAAGTCCGCCTGACGGGGCGACGAACGTGCCACTTCCCAGCCGAAACGGGCCATATCGAAACGCGCTGCACCCAGCGATACGAACTCAATGCCGCAGCAGCTGGTGGCGAACGTCAGAGGCCATACAGAATTCGAACGGCCCCAGTTGATGAGCTTGTCAAACGCTCCGACAACAACATTCGTGCCGTTCTCCTGAAGCTCCTTGACCAGCGACTCGATATATTCGTTATCCTTCCATGCCTCATAGGGCATGCTCTTGGTTGTTACTTCCATTCCAGAGCTCCTTTCCGCCAGGCATAGACAAGGCCCAGCACCAAGACACCAAAAAATACCGCGATGCTCAGAAGCCCGTTGACGCCGAGTTCGCGCATGCGAACAGCCCAGGGGAAGAGAAACACGGTTTCAACATCAAACATCAGGAAGAGAATGGCGAAGAGATAATAGCCGATCTTGAACTGTGCCATGCTCTCGCCGCGGGTGGGGATACCGCACTCGTAGGCCTCGCCTTTCTGTGGGTTGAACGAGCGGGGCGACAGTAGCCCGGCCATCCATAACGCAAGCGCCACAAGCGCCACGCCGGTCAGAAGCGCCGTCAGCGCCAGCAGCCCGTTGTTCGTAATTCCAAATATGCCTAATAACATTGTGGTTTATGAGGATTTTATGATTTTTTCGGTCTATACACCTCAAACGGCCGCGCAAAGAGCTGTTACGCACTGCGTTGCCTCAGAGATTCTGTCTGAAATAGCAGCTTTCGCCGCTTTTCGTGCCACAAAGGTAACAAAATTTTCCCACTATAACACAAAAAAACTTAAACTTTTTCAAGTTCGCTGAAATCACGCCCCGGCATCGACTTCAGCCTCCGACGGCAACACCATCGTCCGTCTTCATCTCCATCGACTCTATCGAAAATATCGGCGACAGGGGAAATATACGCCACGGCAACAATAGAGCCAATTTCTCGCCATGGACATTCTCGTAAAGAAAATAGAATACCCTGACCCCGTGTCTTGTCACCGGCCCCATACGAAGGGTCGCCAACACTTCTCCGGATTTATCCAAGCGGCCACCCGCAATTTCCGACAACTCCTCCTCTCGGCAGAAATAAAAGTCACCGTACTTGCGGATATCGATATCCGATTCAAGCCTTGGAGCATCCCCGAACCGCACCTCCCGAATCGAAGACGGAATCACGGACGGGAGCTTATCTTCATTGCCATAGCAGCCGGCAAACATCACCCGGTGAAACCAATCATAATATACATGATACGTCGGTGCCATCCATGCTATGACCGGCGAGGAATACTCCGGCGTAAAATCCAGATAAACCGTGCCGTCCTCCGACTCCAGATAATCCCCGACATAGCGCGAATACTGCTCCCGGTATTCAAATGCCTGCACATCGCAAACAATCAGCTTCGCATACACAATCCCGAGAGCCAACACAGCTGCAATCTTTGCAGCCCTTCCGAATGCACGGAAATAAGCATTTGCATAGAACACCACCACGACAACCGATGCGAACTCACACCACCAGCCGGCTCGCGGCGCGGTCACACTCGCTATATGCACGGCCATAGACGCCATCGCACTCACACCGAAAAGCACCGTGAGCGGATTCCGCAACAGCTCCCTACCCTTGTTCGAAAATGCCGCCATGGCACTTGTCAGGACCATCAGCGCAAAAGCAGGATGAAGAATTATAACCGACAAAATCCTATGTCCGTCTCCACCGCCCGCTCCAAGACGCGAAAATGTCGAAGGACAAAGCACTATCCATACGATACCGCATATCAGTCCGGCCAATATCGCAATCTGCTTTTTCTTCCGGAACTCGGGGTACAGAAGCATCACGGCAACAATTCCGCACACCAACGGCACACTGAATCCCTCATGCCAGCCGCCGCAAACCGCAGAGAGAAAAAAGACCGCAACCGTGGCGAGCCCACCGTATGCAGCCTTGGCATTGAGGAAAACATAGCACACCCACGTACACAGCCCGGTCGCAATAACATAATTAAACTGATAGCATTCCAGATACATATAGTCGTACCAAGGCAACGCATACGCCACGCCGAAAAGCATTAGGGCCGTGGACACCAATCCCGTTCTCATTTTCGAACCACGGCTCACAAGCCTGTAAGCTAGAAACAAGGCCATCGAAAATGCGATTATGGCGCAGGCATTACCTACCCATTCAGGCAAGAGGAGTGAAAGAGCGAACAACACGTTCGCCACACGCCCGTTGTCCCCGATATAATGATTCCGCACAGTCTCAAGTGCGGAATCAAAAACAGAACCACCCTCAAGCCCGGCCTGATATATGTCCGTTGAGAACCATAAATCATCGGCCATCGGAGGCATGGCCAGAAAACCGACAAAAAGCGCCACCGCAAACACAACATTTGCGATAAGCGCTTTCTTTGTCATTGCTATGATTTTAGATTAAATCACCTATGCTTCTCAGCTCTGCTTGGCAGTGATAACCACATCGTACGGAGCCGGACCCAACGTGCAGGTGAAGTTCAGCGTCAGTCCGCCCACGAAATCATATACGCCCTGAAGGTTCGTAATGGGGAAGTTCGGATAAGGCGTTTCGCCGATGAAGGGCGTAAGATTGTCTACGCTGATGTTGGCGATGCCGTTGCGCGAAATAATGAAGGGCACATCCTTGAAAACGATATTCTGCGCAGGCATCCCGGCTGCGAACTGCGATGCGGGCAGCTCGATGATCACCTTCATAGTCTCCACATCGAAAGACAGCCCGATCAGAGCCGAATTGTTTTCAAACTCACTGCCATTCTGCGCCGTAGCCACGCTCGTGCCGGTAACGATCTGCCCGGAAAGCGAGGAGAACACATGGTAGTGCTCGTTCATATCATAGGAAATGGCAAGCGAGGGAACATATGCCTGACCCACCACACGGTCCAGAATCTGAAGCTTGAAGGTGCTGAATGTGGGCTTGACACCGAAACCCGCAACCTCGACACCGGGATTGGCCGCCGTCACGACCGTCCAGTTTTTATCCGTAGCCACACGCAGTCCCGACAGGTCGATTCCGGGATATTTTGCACCGTCGGGCAGTTCCAGACCGGTAATGCCCACTTCTGCCGTACTCTTCGTTATGTTCAGATCGAGATTATAGTTCACGCCCTTGATCGCCTTCATCGAGCCGTCGCTCATGTCCGTCACGATAGCAAAGCAGTTCGACAGCGGATAGTAAAGACGCTGGTCGTTCGAGCCGTTGTTATTGACGCAGGAACCCAGCGCGAGGCACATGGCCGCACCGAATACTCCTGCCAGAATGTTTTTCTTGTTCATCGTATTTGCTTGTGTGTTTTGTTTGAGACGCAAAGGTAATACAAAAAGCCGTAAACTCTTCAACAAAAAATGTTAACGTCGCAAATTAACATTTACGCGCAAGGTCAGTCCGAGCTCTCTCGGACGCCCTTTCTGCACGAATCCATTGCCCATGCTCATGAAGTAGAAAACATCGTAATCCGTCCCCGTGAGATTCCTCGCCCACAGTCGCAGGCTCCACTTGTCAGCCGTGAAATTGACCGACGCAGCCAGCTGCGCATAGAAAGGCTGGCTAAGCGTGTTGGATTCATTCCAGTATATTCGTCCGACACCGCGCACCGACACATCCGCCCCCGGAGTCACGCCCAGAAACCGCCACGCGGGCATATTCAGATTGCATTCGGCAAACAAGGTATGCGACGGCGCATAAGGCACGTATTTACCACGGTAATCCGTGCGCCCGTCGTTGTACTTTCGGAATGTAGCGTCCGTGTATCCGTACGAGCCGCGCAGCATCAGATTGTCGCACGGGCGCCACGATGCGGTAAGCTCGACACCGTACGATCGTGTGCGGCCTGCGTTCGTCATTATTCGGCCCGTGACCGACCCGGGAGGGAAGACCGTCAGCTGCTGATTCCGGCAGTCGATGTAGAAAGCCGTCAATTCAGCCTTCAGGCGTCCGTCGGGCATCCCGCCACGCACGCCGAGCTCGTAGTTCATGCTCGTCTCAGGCGCGTAACTCACGATATCCTCAAGCGTGTAGAGCTGCGCCATTCCCATCACCTCCATTATGCGCTGTTGCAGTACATCACTGAACATCTGCGTGTTATATCCTCCGGCCTTATACGCTCTCGACACGGAGGCAAAAGCCTCGTGCTCGGCTGCGAAAGCGAACTGCGCCGAAAACTTGGGCAGCAACTCGAGATAGTCGTGCGCCAGGCCCGACCCGTCATCGATATTGATTGGCGTATGACTGTAGACCTCACGCGAGCCGTCGGGAAGCACATGCCAGGTCGTGTAGCCGGTATTGCATCGACTGTTATAGGCAAGCGTAGTATGCTCATAGTCAAGTCGCAATCCCGCCTGAAGCGTCCAATTTCCAAGTCGCAGCGCACTCTCGTGGTAAAGCGCCACACCGCCGGCAGACATGTCGAAAACACTGCCGAGGGTGAACTTTCTCGTATCCCAGGAAATAGGGTATATCGGATTGGCCTGATTGCGGTTATGCTCTATAAGCGTGGCCACGCCGTCGTTTTTGAACGTAACGGGAGCGTCCATGTCCGTGCTCCGGTAGAAGGCGAACACACCCCCGAGCCAGGAATACTTGCCCCGCGAGCCTCGCGTGAAAAGGTCCTCAGTCACAGTCCACTCCCTCGATGCCTGCGTGAGAGTGAACATCTCAGCCGGCGTGAAATCCTGATCGAGATCCATGCGTGCATCCATGTACTGCACAGAAGTATTCGATGTCACCACCACTCTCTTGCCCGCCCATGCCACGGTGATACCGTCGGCGAAAGTCGTCCGCCGGTAGGCGCATGTGTCGTTGTAGGCCACTATGCCAGTCTCGACGGGAGCATAAGGATAACCCTTCTGGCGCGTATGCCCGAACACCGCTGTATTCGTCAGCGCAAGCGCGGCGTTCGGTCGCCAGACTGTCTTCCATCGCGCCGAAGCCTGATTCTCGGCGCCGGTCTTGTCGCCTGTAAGTTCGTTGGTGTAGAAGCCGTCCGTACGGCCCCAGCCTGCGGTAAATCCCATCGCCACCGTGGGCGATACAAAATCATAATATCCGGCCGACACCCGTGCGGAATTCGCCGTGCCGTACTCCGCCGTCGCCCTCAACCCCTTGGTGCGCAAGGGCGAAAGCGTATAGACATTGATCTGCCCGCCCATCGTGTTTCGGCCATTGAGCAGCGCTCTCGCTCCGCGCAGAACCTCGATCCGCTCTATATCAGTGAACGAGAAATCGTATGCATCCTTGTTGAGATACGGAATGTTATCGACGCTAAGACCCACGACAGGCTGATCCATACGCGCACCCAGTCCTCGCGAATATATCGACGAGGTCATGCGCGACCCGTAATCCGGCATGTAGATATTGGGGGCTATCTCCCCCACCCCTTTCACAGCAACAATACCCAGACGACGCACCTCCGCACCCGAGATGGCGGTGCGCGGGCCGTCGACGGACGCCGATGCCGGGTCCGTTTTCATGCCTATCACTTCTATCTCGCGCAACTTGTGCGCCTCGCGCACACTGTCGCCATACTCCGCACCATAAACCGGCAGAAAACCTGCAAGTAGCAGTCCGAGAATAAAATTTCTACTCTTCACAACTGCAAAGTTAGTCATTTCATTCTTCTCTGCCAAAAATCCTCAAACCTGGCAGCGACTACATCGGCCGAATTATGGCGCGCCACAAATTCCGCCGCCCTGTGTCCGGTGTCAGCAAGCAACTCGCGGTTCTTCAGAAGTAGCCCGAGACTGTCGCCAAGGGCCTGCGGTTCGTAAGGCGACACATTAATGAGCGGCAATGCTTCCTTCTCCCCAATGAATTCCGCGTATTCCGGCTCTCCACCTGTCACTGCCACGGCCCCCATAGCCATTGCCAGCAATGCCGACGTGGCGGGTGTGTAGCTGTAGAGCTGATCCACAAGCACATCCACTCCTCCAAGAAAATTCAGGAATTCCCGGTACGGCATATTCGGCGGCTCCACGATCTCAACCCGCCCCGGATGGGCTGCCGCAAACTCACGCACAATGGGGAAGAGCACATCCGCGCCCTTCTCGCGCTCGCGGCCAAGATGCGCGGCCGCATATATCCGCAAAGGCCCGGACTGGCGTTCGGCTTTCGCAGGAAGCGACTGTAAATCAATGGGAATACCGCCATATGCGAGCGGCACATCCGGACGCGCAGCCGACACAACAGCATGATACTCATACAAAGCGGACACGACTCCGTCCACACTATCGTACACAAAATCAGTATATTCACTCAACTTAGGCTCGAGCCACGCCCTACGCGCCTCTTCCGACATCGCCCCAACCGCTCCGTCTCCGAGATGCCACTCCGAATACCTCAGAGGCGGGGTCGGCCCTGTCAGGGTCTTCACGTACAGGCTGTCCGTGCCGAGAGCCGTAAGAAAAACGGATCCGTTCCGGCGACGCAACTCGTTGAAAATCGGGCGGAGTCGCGAAGGCCGCAAGGTGGCGAAAGTAGGCGCCGCAAGCTGCACGACATCGTAGCCACGAAACTCCCGCCGCAATAAGTTCCTGAATTTCAATACAAAAGCTGCACCACCCAAAGGCCCTGAAAAATTCGGACGTGAAACATCGATATCACGCTCCGTGCCCATCCATCTGCTGCCGTCGGATGCGAGCGTCACGCTGTGTCCGCGTCGCACCAATCCGACCGAAAGCGCACGATGATAATTACTTGCATCACCAAGAAGCAGAATCTTCATAGCTCACGGCGGTGTTTTATAGAATAGACATAACCCTCGACAAGATGCCGCAAGGCTTTAAAAAATGGCATTTTAGAGCGTTTGGCCTCCAAGGGCAAGCGCAGAAGCGCGCGCAGGGGGCCCCGCAACACCCGCATCACAGCTCCCTTGGCGCGAACAACCTCCGGGAGCAAGGCCGAACGATCGGATGTCGTGGGCGCCGGATGCACGCCCAGCTGAATATCAAGATATTCGCCATGGAGTCCGGCCTTCGACATGCGATGCAGAAACAACTCTTCTTCTCCACTGCCAAGCCTCGGAGCCCCGATTCCGGCCAGTATGCTGAATCGGAAATGTCCGGCCTCCACCGAACTCCGGCGAAGGGCGATTTCGAATGAAATAGTGTGATAACAGCGCCATGGCCTGTGGAGCTTATGTCCCGATGGCGGGAAAGCTCGTCGGCCTCGGTCGCCCGTCTCAACCCTCAACGCCATAAAATCAAGATCCGGACGCTCGTCGAAACAACGTATTATCTCCTCAAGGCCGGAGGCCTCGAGCCTGACGTCATCATCCATTATCAGCAAGTATGGAGCCGCCGACATATCAAGCGAATGGTTGCGGTTGCGCGAAAGTCCGCGGTCCTTGAAAAACAGC
Organism: uncultured Porphyromonadaceae bacterium; assembly: GCA_947175605.1. GTDB lineage: Bacteria > Bacteroidota > Bacteroidia > Bacteroidales > Muribaculaceae > CAG-873. The sequence continues at coordinate 3,489 of CAMWNH010000020.1, read as the reverse complement.
ACATCCGTGTCTCCACGCGAGTGCAGGGCCTCTGCAGCCGGAAGCACATCCTCGCCCGAGGGATTCTGGCAGCAAACCAGATAGCGCACGCCCTCCACATGCGGAGGATCGCTCTCGAGCATGCGGCGGAGCCCGGCAGCCCCGAAGGTCGATACAAGCACTTCCAGCTTTGGCATGGCGTCAGGGAACTTTATGCAGCAATCCGTTGGCGATAAATATGCTATCCATCTTATCCGCAGTCGCTTCACGCGGCCACTCGGGATGTGTGGCAAAAACGAGATAGAACAACGAATCCGTCTCAAAGCGCCCTTCATAAAGCAGGAAGCCGCCGTTATCGCCCGTATGGAACACCTTCCGGGGCAATCCCGGACGCTCTTCGATAAAAAATCCGTAACCATAACCCGTGTAGGGCAGATCCGTTGTAATCCGTGAGGTATGCGCTTCCCGGCGCGATTCCGAGCTCATCAGCCTGTTGCCATAAAGCGCATGACCCCAACGCAGAAAATCAAGCGCCGTGGTGTATAGCGCGCCATCGGACTTTGTCGGAAAGAAATTAGCCTCGCCGAAGTCGTTCTCCTCCCAGCCTTTGCGTCCGAAGATATATCCGTGGGCCATATTTGCAGGCTCATAGCCTTCATGGAAGTATGCCGTACGGTCCATTCCGGCCGGCCCGAATATATTTTCCGCCATCCAGCTGTCGAAGTCGCGCCCCGTTGTCTGCTCTATTATTGGCAGAAGCAACTGGAATGTCGGATTCTGATACTCATACTTTTCGCCGGGCAGGAAGGCCACGCTGTCGAGTCTTTCGAAAAACGCACACGACTCCTCCCAGAGCGCACAGCGCTTGAACGAGTCAAGATCCGCAAACGGGCCGCGATGCCAGGCTGTGTACTTCTGCCATTCGGCCGGTGTTCGAGGCCGCGCGTCAGGCAGCCCCGATGTATGACTAAGCAGATGCGCGATGGTTATGCGGCCAAAAATCGAATCCGGGTACTGCGGGAAATACTTAGTGAGGGTATCATTCACCGAAAGCAGACCTCGCTCCTGAAGCATCATGATGGCGGTGGCCGCGAACTGTTTTGACACGGATGCGATGCACAAGACTGTCGAATCAGTCATCGGAGCCCGAAGCGAATCAAGACGCGCGAGCCCGAAACCGCGGTCATAGACTATGCGTCCGTCCTTCTCCACAAGCACGATAGCACCCGGCGCATCAGCCGGGAAAAGCGGTTCGAAAAGCGAGTCCAACGCCTGCGTCATGCCTCCGAAATTCGGAGTCGCAGACCTGTCGCACGCTGCCGCAAGCGCCACAAGTATCACTGTCAGTGATATGTACAATAACTTTCTCATCAGCTGCAAAATGGTCGTAATAACAGATATGTGCCACGGATACCACGCCGCACAGTCTCGTAAATATACATCAGAGCCAGCCGATGGAAGCGGTCGGGAGTGCGCCTCATCAACTCCTCCTGCATACTCTTTGCCTCCGAAGCTCCCTCGCGTGCGGCAAGCGCATATGTCTGCGCCCGCCGTATGTCGGTCATCAGGAGCTGACGGCCGTCGAGCGACTTTTCGATTTCAGACAATGCGGGCTCTATTCGATGCAGCTGACTGCTCCATGTGCCCGTAATGCTGTCTGCATTGAAGCGCACCTGCACCGTCGGTTCTCCCTTGATTTTTCCTACACGGGGCTTCTGTTTAAGTATCCTCGTACCGAGCTCTATATCATCCCAAAGACCAATGGCCGGATTCCAATTTCCGGCCTTACGGAAGATCTCTGTGCGGGCGCAATATCGCTGAGTGGCGAACTGCCCGTTCATCATATTCGTCCAGTGAGACGCTTTGGCTGCGAACACTCCCTTAGCCCGGATATAGCCTTGCATACCCACATTCCACCCCCACACATCCGTTTCCGGGTCAGAAGCTATTGCCGCGAGCACTCTGCCTATGTGGGCCGGCAACATGATGTCGTCTGAATCGAAAAAGAGAGTCCACTCCGTGCGTACTTCATCCAGCCCTCGTGCTCGTGCGGCAGCTCCACCTCGACGCGTCTCCGTGATTACGCGGGTGGGAATATCGGGATTCGACTTCGCCCATGTCTCGGCTACCTCGTGTGAATTGTCTGTAGATGCATTGTCCACCACAATCAGCTCGAAACCTCGGGAATCTTGCGCTCCAAGACTTTCGAGAAACTCCACTAACAACGAGGCCCGGTTATAAACCGGCACCACAACCGTTAGAAGATGTTCACTCTCGTATTTCACTGCGCAAATATACAAATAATTTCTCACCCCCCCACTAACGGTCATAAAATGGCTTGAAAACAAGATAACTTCCTCGAATTCCCTTTAGTACTGCCGTGTAAATAATCTTCAAGCCCATACGGTGCAGGATTCCACGCGTGCGCCCGAGGAGCTCCTTCTGCAGGATGCTTGCATTTTCATTTCCCTCGCGGGCCGCCCCTCCGTAGATCTGCGCACGCTTGATATCCGTCAGAAAACGGAAGCGCGAGGGCAGCGTGCGCTCCATCTCCTGCAAGGCGGGTTCCATGCGTTCGAGGCGGCTTGTATATGTGTCGCCCGTAATGCCGCTACCACCGAAACGCACCACCACCCCGGGGGGGCCGTCCATTCTCAATATTCGCGGACCAAGATTCAGCAGCCTAACCCCCAACTCGATATCATCCCACAGGCCAATATGAGGATTCCAGTTACCGGCTCGTCGGAACAGGTCGGTGCGCGCGCAATATCTCTGCGTAGCCAGCATTCCGTTTATCACATTATCCCAGAATGTCACAGGCGCAGCGAAAGGATACGAGTTTACAATACCGCCTGCAACGCGCACTGGCCAACCAATCAGACTGACATCCGGATGCAATGCGATTGCTTCCAACACTCGGCCGATATGGGTGGGCAACATCAGATCGTCCGAATCAAAAAACAGAGTCCAGTCCGTGCGAACTTCATCGAGGCCTCGCGCCCGCGCGGCAGCTCCACCGCGACGATGCTCCTCCACTACCCTTGTGCGTATGTCGGCATTCGCGGCAGCCCACGCCCGTGCGACTTCCAGAGACTCATCAGTCGATCCATTATCCACCACAATGAGTTCAAACCCGCGCACATCCTGCCTGCGAATACTTTCCAGCAGCTCCGCAAGCAGCGAGGCCCGATTATAAACCGGCACCACAACTGTAAGTAGCCCTGCATCTGTATTCACATGGCAAAGTTAAGAAATATTTTGAAATTTTTTCTGAAACATTTGCGTAATTAAAAAAAAGGCATTAACTTTGCACTCGCAAACGCAAAAAGCCGCACGGCAACGGAACGGCTCCTTAGCTCAACTGAATAGAGCATCTGACTACGGATCAGAAGGTTACAGGTTTGAATCCTGTAGGAGTCACAAAAAAACCGCCAAGCCGCACATGCGCTTGCATCCGGCTCCTTAGCTCAACTGAATAGAGCATCTGACTACGGATCAGAAGGTTACAGG
>CAMWNH010000019.1 GCA_947175605.1 uncultured Porphyromonadaceae bacterium | reverse complement strand
AGCACATCACGAGACTATCTGTTTCGCCTCCCGTACATCCACAATCGACACATCATATGTGATAAACATCTACACGAAGATCAAGACCCTCTTTTCTTGGATGGATATTGACAGCAACTCATTGCTGTATGGCTTGGATCACATCAACCGCGTCTGCACTCAGATAAATCAGTTGAAAAACGGATTATGAGAATCTCCACATCGGACATAAATCAGAATAATCCGGAATATTACGGACATATTGAACAATTACCTTTTTTCTTTTGTTGAAAAAACTATCTACGCGGTTAGGTGGCAGTAGCCCTAACCCAACGCGACAACGCGAAGTATCGACTGTAATGGCTGATGATAGTTGTCGCACCCATGCCACACCCATGCGAGAGAGCATACAACAGTGACTAAAAACTAAAAACGATACCGAGACCTCGCCGGAGGAGCGCAAAGAACGCAACGGAAAGGCCCCGCTTTTTCATTGCCTGTCCGGAAAGATGATGAAACGCAAATAATTATATCTCACTGTTACAACACTCTCGCTACAGTACATGACCGCCTTGTGTCAGCCAACACAAAATTATCGGCAGAGTTCGAAAGCCTTGAATTGCGGAAAATGCGTAGTGCCGTGGATGCCGACTTAGCCCAATACAAGGCTGAGATTGAAAGGTACTGCCCGGATGTGCCGGACTTGATTGTATGGGGACGGTACTGCACACATATAGGCTTCCCCGACCAGATGACCCAACGAATACTCGCACAGCAGTCGGTAGGATTTTCCGGAAAGCTCTTTTCACCTGAGCATAATCATAAGTTCTCCACCGAACACTCCGAGGCGAAACTTGAACGTGATCCTGAGAAGAAACACCGCTTCATACTGAATATTGACGGTGTCAGTGTCTTTCAGTGATTCCGCGATATGGCTCGTAAACTCCTTGAAAAGATGGGCTTCCGACAATCCGAACCCAAGCACGGTAAAGGCTTACATCGTTAATCATACTTTCCGAACATAATTCAGCCCGACGAAAGATCTTCTTTACACGTCGGGCTTATTATTTGTGACTCATTTTCAATACGGCCAAATGAGATTGTATTGTTCTTTAATAGCATTTGTGTTATTAACTTTAGTTACGATTTCACCTTGTGAACTTTTCCCAAAGTATGGCTGTGCGCTTAAAATCAGCCATGGCATAACAGATTGCATTTGAGTTTCTCGAGATAGATTATCTCTGACGGAAACCTCCCAAACAGTTTCATTTGATTTTTTGTTAATTGCTGAGATTCTGACGAGTAGTGGTATTTTGTATGTGTTTATACTACTTGTTCCAGTATAGCCTGTTGAATATCCAGATGTTTTTACAGAGGTCGTAGTATTACTATTACCATAAGCCTTAGTTTTAACACCAGAATTCGAAACTTTTGTATTGGCGCTGGCACTTGCATTAGTATTAGACTTGACGTAAGTATTAGCATTAACCGTAGAATAGTTATAACTACCAGTATATGTTCCAGCAAGATATGTGTCTCCAAGATTGTAATCCAATAAAATAACAATGTCAGATTCGTCGGGGGATACGTTCATATATCCGCATTCATTCAACCTGTTTTTAAGAATATCTGCATATTCCTTAAATTCTAAGGTTGACAAAATAGTAGAATCTGATGAAGTTATGTGGTAGGTCTTCTTTTCGGGAGATATACCACGAGAATTTAAGGTTGCCTGATACCATGTTCCGCAACTACTAAATAGCAGCATTAATATCATGGTGATAGAAAATTTGAGTGACTTCATGCTAGTTGTTGTCATTTACGTAGATTATAATGGTCTTAATTGACGCAAACCCTATTTCCATGCCATTAGATAGGATGAAACCACAAGGTAAGTGTGGCGTATTTGAAGCTCCAATTAAATTTGAGATGGAGGATTCTATGATATCTCCATTTGCCTTTGTGACAACAACTCTCTTACCTCTGAAACTATGAACTTTGTTTTCATCCATAAACAAAAGTTCCTCTTGCGAAAAAGTGTAATACATTGTTTGCTATTTAGCCATAGCTCTCCTATATGGCTGTGAAACAAAAAAAGCGTGAGAGCCGTACTAGTCACTCGCTCCCACGTATAGAGGCCTTCGCATTGCCCATCTCGATTGGAACGAGCAACGATGCAGAGGCCTCACGCAAATATGTATGTAATTCCCTATACAATGCGTTACACACTGTAAGGTAATATATACATATCCACATAGCCGCTTACCGTTGTCTCATTCTTGACCGAGATTGAAAGTTGCGAAGTTTCTATACGCCAAGAAAGAGCGTCGAGTAACGCTTTCTATATGTCTTCGCATCTCACCCCGAAACCCACATCGGGCCTCTGCGGGCGATATGCGACTGCAAATTTACAAAAATTTTCTCAAAGTCCTGCCATTCAGGACTTCAAATCTTCTACAAACAAATCGAAATCGTTAGAATTAAATAAAACAAATAGGTATTAAAACTTCATAAAACCATTCTATCCATTTACCTCAATTACACCATTAAGTACCTATTTAGTACACCTTACAAAACATAATATGCTGATTTATAGCTATAATCAAAACATAACTCAATAGATGATGTCCATTGAACTCTCGGCTTTCAAATACTCAAGGCATCAGTCACATTACACCTCCAGTTCCACGATATGTGATTTTACATCAGGATCATGCGTAGAAAGACTCTCTATACAATTTGAATCCATACACACCTCTCGAATCCACTCAAGTGATTTCATCTGTTTTCGTCGATTAGCATGTATACCCGGCGAATCTTGATTTTATCCATAATTCTGAATTATATTCTTTTGAAAAATGATTATTTCTTCAGCCATGTCAAATAATCACAGTCGCGTGACTGTCATTTGCGACTATCATTATTTTTATTTTTTGCCGGCGTGAAATAGTCCATGCCGAGGAGGCCGTGATGGATTTCTATGGAAAGAGAATCGCCCTTATGTAGCTTACGATACCGGTTCAGGGTCAGAGGATATTCCTTCACTTTTCCATCCCTCAACCTCACGTCCGCATGATAGCGATAATAAACGCTGCCGGTGGTAGTATAGTGTCGCCCTACCCTGCGCGTATGCTGATGTGTGGTCTTGTATAATCGCTCTATAGGGCATTTATAGACTTCATCTTCCTTTCCGGGATGAGGAATGAAATTTAAAGAAATAAGTATCGCAGCCACCAGTCCTGTCGATACGAGAATGCCTATGGCTCTATTAATCACGCCATTCTTTATCCGGAGCTCAGAACCCCAAAAGCGCGGAGCTCCGCCACGAGTGATAATGACAGCGATGCACGCTGCCGTAACAGGCAGACGCCATTCACCAGACACCGCCATTTTAGCCTGCAAAAAAACAAATATCCAGCCTAAAACAGCAAGAGTTATCAAGATTGAAGGTAGAATCGATCGCAAAAAACGCATATGTAATTTTATTTTATCTGCAAAAATACAAATTCCGGAATGTTCTGCGAAAAATTTTTCTTATTTTTGCAGACGATGAGCCAACGAATCTTCTATCGCTATAATTCCTCCACTGAACAATACGAGCGCGTGTTCCCCACACGGCGCGAACGTATTCGTGCACGTATAAGTCAGGGTATTACGGGTGTTATAGCCGGAATAGCAGTGGTTGCCGTGGCATATTCGTTGATGGATTTCCCCCGAGAAAAAGAGTTGCGCAATGAGAACGAGACACTTCGATCAGAAATCAACGTGCTTCACCATCGTGCGGACGTGGCATTGTCAGTAATGGAGGATCTTGCCGACCGTGACAATAACTTCTATCGGGTAATGATGCAAGCCGAACCTATTTCACCAGGGCAGCGGTATGCAGGGCTCGAGAGGCAGAGAGCCATAAGCAGGCTGGACTCGTTGGCCGATCCACAGGTAATAGTGGAAGTAGAGGATAAATTCGATCGCCTCGAACGCATGCTCTATGTCCAGTCCCTGTCGTTTGACTCGCTTGCAAGTCTTGCCGGTGCGAACGAGCATCGTCTTGCACACATTCCCGCTATACCTCCCATCTCGGAAAAATATCTTCGCACAGTTGCGTCAGGCTATGGCACGCGCATCGATCCTGTGTACGGAACCACGCGATTTCACGAAGGACTCGACTTTTCGGCTCCGCCCGGTACGCCGGTCTATGCAACCGGCGACGGTACTATCACAACCGCCGGATGGGAAAGTGCTTACGGCAATATGGTGGAAATCAACCACGGATACAACTACACCACACGTTATGCCCACCTTTCTGAAATTGATGTCCGTCCCGGACAGACAATTCACCGTGGCGATCTAATCGGCAAAGTAGGCAATACGGGAAAAAGCACCGGACCGCACCTCCACTATGAGGTACGCCTCAAAGGGCAGCCACAGAACCCTGTCTACTACCACTACTACGACATCACTCCCGAGGAATACGATGAAATGATACGACTGGCCGAAAACGCAGGTCGAATGATGGACTGATAGCCATGGACTCTCTCGACAAACATTTCTACACGATCAGCGAAGTTTCCGAACTCACGGAACTGCCGCCTTCCACACTGCGTTTCTGGGAAACACAGTTTTCAGAGCTCAAGCCCAACCGTACACACAAAGGTCAGCGCCGCTACACGCCAAAGGATATTGAAACGATTAGGATGCTGCGCTTTCTGCTGCATGAACGCGGTTTGAAGCTTGAGGCAGCCCGGGATGAGCTCAAGCGTAACCGACGCGGCATCGACAAGACAGCCGATATCGTACGCCGCCTGGAGGAAGCTCGCTCACAACTCCAGAAACTCCTCGACCAAATCTCCCGAAAATAATCGTTTATATCCGGGACCGGCTAAGAAAATTATGGATAAGAAGACACTTGATTTTGTAACATATTGTATTAGCAAACTTGCACAACAACTTAAGCTGAGTCAGCAGGAAGTCTATATGCGATTGAAACAATCAGGCATTTTATATGGCTATATCGTTCCATCATATGACGTGTTACATACTTTCAGTTCCCGTTATCTTATAGCTGATCTTACGGACTATATGAAGGAGAAAGGAGTATTGCCACAATGAAACTATACCACTCTTCAAATGTTTCTGTTCTGCATCCTGATACAGAACATTCCAGAGACTATCTTGACTTCGGCAAGGGATTCTATCTTACATCATTGTATGACCAGGCAGAGAAATATGCACAACGCTTTTCAAGACGTCAGCAAGATGCGTGGCTAAATACATATGAACTTGATTTTTCTCCTGATCAGTGGAAGGTTCTTGAATTTGACTCCTATGATAAAAATTGGCTTGATTTTGTTTCTAAATGCAGGGCCGGAGATGATGATACTGATTATGACATCGTAATCGGCGGTATTGCAAATGACCGTGTTATCCAGACGCTTGACCGCTATTTCGAGGGAGAATTATCAGCTGATGAAACTCTGGGGCTACTAAAATACCAAAAACCCAACAATCAATATTGCATCCGCTAGCAAAAGATGCTTGATACATGTCTAAAACTCATAGATACCAAACAGTTGTGACCGAAGAAAGCAAAACAGCCATACGGGCGTCTAAAATAGCGAACATAATACTTAATATCTGCGAGTTATACAAGGTCTCAATTCAGACTGCGACAGATATTTATTATACATCTACAACCTCCGACATGATAGAAAAAGGCATTTCGGATTAGCATTGTCGCAGCGATAAGTATCTTGCTACATTAGTTTGGGAGGAGCATCTTGAATCAATCAGGAAGAACGAAGCGGTGGGCGGATTGGAGGGCGAGAGCTGATTGGGCACGTAGGTCCTCGGCGGTGAGGCGTGCTTCAAGGAGGCTATTCAGTTCATAAAAATACTGATAGAGCGTGATAGTGCCTCCTGCGAGAGCCTTATCCAGCAGACGGACATATTCTACCGGATCACCGATGGCTTCAGTGAGTCGGTCGGCACGAGCTGTCAGGGACATTACGGTCTCTCTTAGAGAGTTGTACTCGGCCTCGAGCTCCCTGTGACGGGCCTCTGCAGCATCAGCTTCCGCCTCGGCAAGCATCCGCACCGCGATATTTTCTTTCTGCGAACGCCAGAAAGGCAAAGACACGCCCACACTAAAGCCATTGAAATGCTCACGGCCTTCCACCTCATGAACATATCCAAGCGAAAAGCCCGGGAGACGATTTCGCGCAGACGCTGAAGCATCGGCACGGGCAGCCTCAATACTCCATCTTGCAGCAGCCAAAGAGGGAACGGAGGCAAAATTAAACTCAGACAAAGTTCCGGAAGGATAATCATTCAGACCCGAAAGGTCCAAGGGGAAGCCTCCATTGAGAGCTTGCAGTTTGCCTGCTATGACCTTCATATCATTGCGGGCCTCGGCGAGTCGGGCATCAGCCATCTCGCGCTCGACCATAACCTTACGCCAATCGAGAACTGTGATCGTGCGACGCTCGTATTCACGAGCGGATATTCGATAGATTGAATCGACATTAGATGCGAAATCTTCAAGCAAGAGCATCCGATGCGAGGCGGCCGTGTAGCTTACGAGCAGCTCCCGCAAATCAGCTTCACGAGAAAGACGATAAGCGCGCAGACTTTCCTCCGCAGCGCGGGAACGATACCCAAGCGCTTTCCTGCGAGCGGAATACACGCCGGGCCAATCAAAAGCTTGCGAAACGGACAGATCCCATTTATTCACATCAGCACTTGCGGGAGAACCAAACTTATAAGCAAACTCAACTTCCGGATTTTCAAGGGAATTTGAAGCGCTCATGGACTTGATGGAAGCATCAAGCGAGAGCCTTTCAGCTCTCAAAGCCGGATCAGAGGCAAGAATGGTATTGCAAATATCAGAATATGCATCCTGAGCAAACACACTCGGAGACATCGCAGACAGCAGCGTGAATAGCAGCAGATTATGGAGTTTTTTCATTATTCTTTTCGATTGAGGAGACGGTAGACCGCAGGAACGACAAAGATATTCAGGATTGTGCTGGAGACAAGACCACCAAGAATCACGAGAGCCATCGGAGCCTGAATCTCATTGCCGGGTTCATCACCACCGACAGCAATAGGCACAAGTGCAAGCGCAGAAGTCAGGGCTGTCATGATAATGGGCAGCAGTCGATCGGACGAGCCTTCCATTATTCGGCGGTCAAGAGGCATACCCTCAGCCTTCAGGCGATTGTACCTGCTCATCAGCAACATTCCATTGCGGGTTGTAATACCCATAAGCGATATGAATCCGATGATGGCAGGAATATTCAATGGTTTGCCGACACACACAAGGAGGAAGACCGCACCGATCAGCGCAAGAGGCATGTTGAGCAAAATAGTTAGTGACTCGGCGGTATTCTTGAACTCACTGTAGAGCAACATGAAAATGACAAGTAGTGCTGCCAGGGAAGTCCATAGCAGAGTGCGCGAGGCCTGTTCTTCACTTTCAAACTGGCCGCCATAGCTTATGAAGTAACCTTCAGGGAGTTTTACATTCTCGGATATGCGATGACGAATATCCTCCACTGTTCCGTGAAGGTCGCGGCCTTCAACGTTGGCCGATACGATGAGTCGACGGCGCACGTTTTCTCGATTGATACCGTTGGGGCCGGTAGTCGACTGAATGTCAGCGATCTCGGAAAGAGCGACGGGGCCTGTAGCGCCATCCACGGTAAGTCGCTTCAAATCATCAAGGCTATTACGGAAACGAGGATCGAGGACAACAGAAACGGCATAACTGAATCCACCGTCATAGACTTGAGAGACTTCGGCACCTCCCAGTGCGACAGAAACAGCACGGTTAAAGTCGGCCATGCGTATGCCGTTCATGGCCAACATATTGCGACGTGGTGTAATCACGACTTCCGGGCGCTCTATGAGTTGCTCGACATTTGCATCCACCACACCCGGCACAGACTTGATAATCTTTTGAATATCATGCCCAAGCGACACAAGCCGGGGCAATTCGGGTCCGAATACCTTAATGGCAATCTGCGCCTGTGTACCGGAAAGCATCGCATCAATTCTATGCGAAATAGGCTGGCCGATCTCGACCACAACACCCGGGAGCTCACCGAGTTTCTTGCGCAACTCGGCACTTACTTCACTACGCGAACGGCCTTTATCAAGGACATAGGGCGCTTCGATTTCCGACCCATTGGCACCTTGCGAGTGCTCGTCAAGCTCCGCACGACCGGTCTTGCGCGCCACCGTCCGAACCTCGGGAATCTCGAGAATCAGTCGTTCGGCCTCTCGACCTATACGATCGCTCTCCTCGAGAGAAATACCCGGCAGGGCTGAAATATTAATCGTGAATGAGCCTTCATTGAACGAAGGGAGGAAACTGCGGCCAAGCGTGAAAAACAGACACATGGCCAGGAGAAAAACAGCTCCTGTGGAAATGAGAAGAGCCTTGGTATGGGCGAGAGAAAACCCGAGGGCACGCCCGTAAAGAGCTTTCAGCCAACGGGTCAGAGCCGGATCCTGTCCTGAATTATCCTTATTCCCGTCTTTAGGCTCGGCACCAAGAAGGAAGGAGCAAAGCACCGGGGTTAGGGTTAATGCCACGATTGTCGAAGCTACCAGGGAAACGATGAAGGACACCCCCAGCGGACGCATCAGACGGCCTTCGATGCCGGTTAGAAAAAATAGAGGCAGGAAGGCTGCCACAATGATCAGTGTGGAATTGAAGATGGGCATACGCACCTCGGCCGATGCGTGATAGACCACATCGAGCACGGATTTCCGTTCGTCAGGCGGGAGTAATCGATTCTGTCGCAGACGTTTGTATACATTCTCAACATCTACGATCGCGTCGTCTACCAGACAACCTATAGCTATAGCTATGCCGCCAAGGACCATGGTATTGATGCTGTATCCCAGCATGTTAAGAATCAATACAGACACAATTATCGAAAGAGGAAGTGCTATAACCGAGATAACGGTTGTGCGAAGATTCATCAGGAAGATAAATAGCACAATGATAACGAATAGCGCGCCTTCGAGAAGCGACTGCCGGAGATTCGAGACGGACGCATCGATAAAGTCGCTCTGACGGAAGATATCACTTTTAAGCCGGACACCCTCGGGAAGAGAAGCGGCAATGTCAGTAAGCTCTTTATCAATATTTTCCGTAAGAGACAATGTGCCCTGTTCGGGTTGTTTGGTTACCGTGACAAGCACGGCCGGCTGCCCCTCGACACTGGCAAGACCCGTGCGCGGACGGCGGCCATCTATCTCAACATCAGCCACATCCCCAATCGTGACGGTTTCACCTGTTGAAGGATTCGAACGGATAACCGCTCTCGCAATATCGGCCGGATCGGTTGTATTCAGACGCGCCTTGACGATATATTCATTGCCATAGTCGTAGACTATGCCGCCACGGGCGTTGTCATTGACAGCCTCGGCGGCATCCATTAGCTCGGCTAAGGACACACCATAGGAAAGCATGCGTCCCGGGTCTATTTTTATCTGATATTCAGGAGCATCGCCACCTATAACGCTAACCTGCGATACGCCTCCGAGAGCCAAAAGACGAGGACGGACTGCGGTATCCGCCAAACGTCGAAGCTCGAGCATGCCTACTGAATCGGATGTGAGGCCGATAATCATAACTTCCCCGAGAATAGAGGATTGCGGCCCCATGACCGGCTTCGACACACCTGCGGGGAGCGTCTCGGCCATAGATTCGAGTCGTTCCGCTACAATCTGACGCGCACGATAAACATCTGTGCCCCAATCAAATTCCACCCAAACGACAGAAAAACCGGTTGTGGAGGACGAGCGCACACGTCTCACACCATTTGAGCCGTTAACGGCAGTTTCAACCGGGTATGTGACAATGTTTTCGACTTCTTCCGCCGCGAGGCCGGGAGCTTCCGTCATAATCACCACGGTGGGAGCGTTGAGGTCGGGGAAGATATCGACATCCATCCGCAGGAGGGTGAAGAGGCCGGCAAACAAAAGGACACAAGTGAGACCGATAACGGCAAGACGGTTCTGTAGGGATGCGTGAATTATCTTATTGAGCATAAGCCGGATAAAAAATCAATGATTATGCGAATGACCTTCGGGAATGGCCTTGGCATTTTCAGACAGGCGAAGAGTGGTAGCACCCTTAAATACAATGACTTGACCGGTTTGTAAACCCTCAAGAATCTCAACACGCGCGCCATCGGACGAGCCAAGACGCACGGGAAGTTTCCGATAGCATTCATCGTCAAGACGTTCATAGACAAAGTATTCTCCCATCTGCTCGGAAAGTGCGGTCACGGGCACTGCGATCACACCCGGCCGATTGGCACCCAGCAACCAAGCATCAAAGCCCGCACCACTCGAGAGGGCACCATCCGTGTTTGGGACCGAAAAGAAAACCGGGATGTAGGCAGAGGCGGAAGTTGCAGCAGGAGAGGTGGCCGCCCCGACTCTCTTGCCACCAAGCGAGGACAGGAGCATGGAAGAACCGTCGCCGAGATCAAGACGCGCATCGGTGAAGTCGGCGAGACGACGTCCGAACGAGCGTGGCACGTCGAGACGGACCGTGAGATTGCGATCAGTGGCAATCGTAGCCAATGGAGTGCCAACCTCGACAAAACTTCCCTCGGTGGCGTCGATGCTCAGAATCACGCCGGAAATAGGGGCTGTGGCAGCGCCCGATGCCGCGGCCGAACTGTATGCGGCACGGGCTGACTCGTATGCGGCCACGGCAGCATTGTACTCGGAAGCCGTGACAAGACGTTCCTCGTACAGGGGCTTGAGGCGCTCGAGCTCGCGGGAGGCAGCGTCGAGAGCAGCTTTCGCTGCGAGATTGGGATTTCCGCCTGTGACGGCACCCGAACGGATCGAGGCAAGCGAGGTGCCGCGACTCACCTCCCGCCCGGGGAGTGCTGAACGGGAATAGGAAACTATTCCGGAAGTAGGAGCGGCGACTGTGGCAACTTCCGCGCCGGTGGCAAGTACACGGGCCGGAGCGTGGATAACTTCAACGAAGTCGCCGAGAGAAACAGTGTCACAAACGACACCGAAACGGTCGGCCATTTCGGGGCTAAGAGTTATCTCATCGGATTCTTCTTCCGCATCCGAGTCGTGGTCATGGTCGTGGTGGGCGGCGTGGGAGGGATGTTCGTGGCCGTGATGGTGATGGTGCTCGTCCTCAGCCTCGCTTTTGCAGGAGGGAGCAAACAGAAGAGCGAGGATTCCGATGGAGTACGAGGCGAGCCGTATGTTGAATTTTTTCATGCAATCGTGAGATGAATGTGTTTTAGGTTATGCAAAAGTACAAAAAAAATAGCATACGGCCTTCGCGAGCGCCCATAATGCGCACACGATGTGCACAAAGGGGCAAAACGACAAAAATTGTCCGCTACTCGTAAAAAAAAGCTTGATTTTAGCGATTGATGTATTATCTTTGCAGACCGACACCGGATTTTGTTTAAACGGCTTTTTAAACTATCAGGCTTTTTGAGAGTCTAAAAAGAAATAAAAAATTTTTCCGTCCGCGGAAACCAAACGCAAGTAAACAGCATTTTAATAACATACAGGAGACGAGACTATGAACACGACTATCTTCAGCAAACTTCGCCTCGCCACGGTGGCTCTAATGGCCTTCGGGGGAATTGTGCTGTCGCCATGTGTACATGCCGACGATTACGATGACGACCTCTACTACTCGCCCGCCAAGGCCGAAAAGCAGAAGAAGGAGGCCGCGGCCAAACAGCGCGCCGCAGCCGAAAAGGCCCGTAAAGAGTACGAGGCACGAATAGCGCGTCAGGATTCGATGACAGCGGCATACAGCGAAGCGCACCCGATGAGCGGTCTTGACATGAACGTGGACAGCTACAACCGCCACGGCTCGTTCCTTGTGGGCGAGATGCCCGCTGACACGACAGGGCTCCATATAGCCGGCCTGACGGATTTCGCTTACACGCGCCGCATCGAGCGTTTCCACAACGATTCAATAGTAACGCAAAATCCTGACGAGGAGCTTCAGGAGTACTACTACGCTGCCACGGCCGCACAGGAAAACCCGACGGTTGTGAACATATACGTGAACAACGGCTGGCCCTACTCGTCGTTCTACGGCGGCTATTACGCCCCGCGCTACGGATGGCCCTGGGTTTGGAACTATGCCTGGAACTGGGGCCTGGGCTGGTATGACCCGTGGTTCGATATGGGCTGGGGGCTCGGCTGGAGCTGGAACTGGGGCTGGAACTGGGGTCCCGGCTGGGGTCCGAATCCCTGGTATCCCGGTATGGGTTGGATAGGACCGAGCAACCAATGGCGTCCGTCCGGAATTCCCGGCGCATCAAGACCTCACGGCTATGCCAGCGGAAATGCACGCCCGAACAATCTGACTCCCTCCGGGAGCGTACGACCCGGCAACATGGGCCGCGGACGTGTGACAAACGGCAATATCAACAATACGCATGAGGTATGGAACAGCTCGCTGAGCCAGCAGCGTCCCGGTGGGGTGAATTCGTCGAATCACGGCACGCAGGACAGGCCGGTGATTTCCGGAGCATCGGGGCGCGGCCGCAGCAACTACAACAGCGGCCAATCGCAGTCGAGCAACAGCAACTACTCGCCCTCGCGCAGTTCAAGTTCGTCGAGCCGATCGTCGTCGAGCAGTTTCGGCAGCAGTAGCCGCGGCAGCAGCTTCAGCGGTGGCGGCGGCAGCAGAGGAGGCGGCGGCGCATCCCGCGGACGCGGACGCTAAACTTCATTCAGCGCAACAAAAAAAGATAACACCTTTCAACTGAATACGATATGAAAAAAACATGGAGAAGCGGCATAGCTGCGGGAGCGATGATGCTACCTTTTGCACTGATGGCCCAGAGCGCTATCGACGCTAACGAGCTGAACGGCTCGGATGTCCGTGGTACGGCACGATTCGTGGCCATGGGCGGCGCATTCACCTCCCTGGGCGGTGATCTTTCAAGCCTCTCGCAGAACCCGGCAGGCCTCGGCCTCTACCGCCGCAGCGAAATAGGATTGACTTTCGATGTTGCAAAACGCAACTATTCGTCGGAGACTCCCGGATATAATTTCCACAATTCGCAGACGAAGGCCAACTTCGACAACTTCGGGTATGTGGGGACGGTGAATCTCAATTCGGCACTGAAGAGCTTCACCTGGGGTGTAGGCTATCAACGACTGAACACCTTCCATAGACGACATCAGGGTTACAACCTGCCGACAGAAACATCGCTGTCGAACTACATCGCATCGTATACGACAGAGTCGCCTCGAGAGCTTGACTTCGGGGAAAACTATAATCCGTATCAGGACAGCGGGGCTGACTGGATGAGCATCTTAGGCTATACGACGGCGATGATCAATCCGACGGTGAACGGCCAGTATGCAGGACTTTTCCAGAACAACACGGTAGGCGACGCAGAATATACTGTCGAGGAAGCCGGATATGTCGATGAATACAACATTGACTTCGGCGGCAACGTCTCGGATGTAGTCTACTGGGGTCTGGGTATCGGAATTCAGGATATCAGCTACAGCCGCAGCGTACTCTACAGCGAGAGCATGGAGAACGCACGCATCTGGTCGGAAAGCGCACAGACGACCGTGACGGGTAATGCAGGATTCGACATCGACTCTTACAAAACCATCAGCGGTACGGGCGTGAACCTGAAATTCGGCGTGATAGTGCGCCCGACGGATGACTTCCGAGTAGGTTTTGCCATCCATACTCCCACGTGGTACACTCTCACGCATGAGGGAGACGCATACGCGAACTACAGCTACTACAATCCCGCAATGCCCGAAAGCAAGACGAATCCGGAGGCAGGACGGGAGAATACTGATCTCTACAGCTACAATTCACGTCTGAACATGCCCTGGCGCATTATGGCGGGCATGAGCTATACTTTCGGTGGCAAGGCTATTCTGAGTGTTGATTATGAACGCGTACAGTATCAGGACATGCGGAGCAAGTATCAGTCGTACAACAACGCCTGGGGCCCGGAATACGTGACGGACACACAGGTGAACGACGACATCAAGAGCTACTTCAAGGGCGGCGACATCATCCGCGCGGGTCTTGAATATCGCGTGACGCCCCAGTTCTCTGTGCGTGCGGGCTACAACTATCAGACAAGCCATGTGCGTGAGGCAACGGAGGTTCGCGGCGCATCGGTAGTCACAGCGGGTACAGATGCATCCTACACTCTTGGCAAGGATACGGGCAATCTGTCGTTCGGTCTGGGCTACCGCTACAAGATGTGGTATATTGATGTGGCGTATCAGTGGAAACATCAGGAAAGTACGTTCCACGCTTATTCGGATTTCGAGCAGTATCAGGCACCTCAGGCAAGTTTCAAGGATAATATCCATTCGTTCGTTGTATCGACGGGATTCAAATTTTGACCGCCCGGCGCGGAAGCGAATAAGAATTTCCGCTTCGCGGGTGATTACGATGGGGACGGCCCGGAGGCTCGTCCCCATCTATTTGCCCGGGGTTGAAGCTTGGGGCTTAGACTAAAAATTTTTTTGGGGATTGATCGGGATTTATCGCGATCAATCGGGATTAATCATGATTTTTGCGGAGCGGGAGGCTGCTGATTCCTGCGGGGTAGCTATGGTAGCTTGTGTAGCTTTTTTTACGGTCTTTTTCTGCGCGGGCGGATGGGGGTCCGTTGTGGACGGGCCGGAGGCTCGTCCCTACGTTCGGGAAGAACTGAAACCGGGGGTCGGAGGGAATTTATTGACAAAAAAGCGAGTTATTGACAAATGTTTCACGAAAGTGGAACATTTGTTTTTTTATTTGGCGGGATGTTGCTATCTTTGTGGAGACAAACACCTGAGCTCCTTATACAATGGGAAAAATCATAGCAATCGCAAACCAGAAGGGCGGCGTTGGTAAGACAACCACGACGATCAATCTCGCTGCCTCGCTGGCAAACGAAGGAAAAACGGTATTGATTATCGACGCGGATCCGCAGGCCAACGCAACTTCGGGCTACGGCATCGACCCCCGGACGATGAGTTCGTCAATTTATGAGTGCATGGTAGACGGGTATCCGCTGGATGGCTCGCAGGTGCACACATGCATGGAAGGGCTTGATTTGGTAGGCTCCCGGATAGACCTTGCCGGGGCAGAAATCGAACTAATCAACAAGAATGACCGCGAGCGTGTGCTGGCACGCCTGCTGGAACCTGTCCGGGACAAGTATGACTACATAATCATCGACTGCTCGCCGTCGCTGGGCCTTATCACAGTGAACGCGCTTACGGCCGCGGACTCGGTAATAATCCCGGTGCAGGCGGAATACTTCGCGCTGGAGGGCATCAGCAAGCTTCTGAACACGATCCGCATCATCAAGGGCCGGCTGAATCCGGGACTTGAAATCGAGGGGTTCCTACTGACGATGTACGATGCACGCCTGCGTCTGGCCAACCAGATTTACGACGAGCTGAAGGGACACTTCGGAGACATGGTGTTCAACACGGTGATCCCGCGCAACATCCGACTGAGCGAGGCTCCGAGCCACGGACTTCCGGCCCTGCTCTATGACAGCGAGAGCCGCGGCGCCACAAGCCATCTGCTTCTGGGGAGAGAAATAATTGCAAAACACAAGAAGAAAAAATGAGCCATCCGAACAAGAGGAATGCCCTTGGCCGCGGACTTGACACACTGCTGCCTATGGACGACACCCCGGCCAGGGGCTCGTCGGCAATAAACGAAATAGCGCTTGCGAACATAGCTGTGAATCCAGACCAGCCACGCCGGACTTTCGATGAAGAAAGTCTGGAAGAACTTGCGTCGTCGATAGCGCAGTTAGGAATCATCCAGCCTCTTTCGCTGCGCAAGACAGGACCGGAGAGCTATCAGATAATAGCGGGAGAGCGCCGTTACCGCGCTGCACAGAAGGCCGGACTGACGTCTGTTCCGGCATATATCCGTACAGCCAACGACGCGGAGATGACGGAAATGGCCCTCATCGAGAACATTCAGCGCGAGGATCTGAACGCAATAGAAATCGCTCTGACGTTCCGCAAACTGATAGACCAATACAGCCTGACTCAGGAACGCCTCAGTGAACGCATAGGCAAGAAGCGCGCAACAATAGCGAATTTCCTGCGGCTTCTGCGCCTGCCGGCCGAAGTACAATTAGGGCTGCGCGACAAGCGTGTGGACATGGGCCACGCACGTGCGCTCCTGACCATTACCGATCCGGCGCTGCAACTGAAACTCTACAATGAGATTCTTCGCGACGGGCTGAGCGTGCGACGAGTTGAGGAACTTGCCAAAGCCTATCAGGCGGCTTCGGAGGCGGGAGAAAAGCCTGCAGAACCGACCAGGACGGACAAGGGCCCCGGGAAGAGCGATTTCGAGGTATTGAAGAAGCATCTCTCGGCCGTGTTCCAGACGCCCGTGCAATTTGCATGCGACAAACAGGGCAAGGGGCGCATAACCTTCCCTTTCAAGGATGAAAAAGAACTGGAGCGTCTGCTGACGCTATTCGATTCGCTTAAGAAGTGAGAATCGGGAAGTGTGACATATCAGCGAGACTTGTCGCGGGGATTATGATGTGCGTGTCCATAGCATCAAACGCACAACACCTGCCTACGCGCGAGCGCTCGAGCGTCGCGGACTCGCTTCTCTCGGTAAGCGCGGTGGTGGCCGACGGGGTTCCCGCGATAGCCGAGGGCGACAGCGTGTTCATGGATCTGACACCCGAGGAAGGCTTCCTACCCGAGAAGAAAAAGGAGCAACGCTACGATGTGTGGGTGGAACGTCCGACGGAATTCAATCCGGATCCGACGCGAGCGGTATGGATGTCGGCGCTGTTTCCGGGCCTGGGACAGGTTTATAACCGCTGCTACTGGAAACTGCCCATCATCATAGGCGGCTATCTCGGTCTGGCGTACGCAACGAGCTGGAACAACGGTATGCTGACGGACTACACGCGAGCCTACCGGGACATCATGGATAATGATCCGTCGACAAAGTCGTATATGGATTTTTTCCCTCCGACGATACAGGAATCCGACCTTGACAAGACGTGGCTGACGAATGTGCTACGTTCGCGCAAAAATTATTTTCGACGCAACCGCGATCTGTGCATCATAGCGATGGTGGGTGTATATCTGCTGGCGATGGTTGATGCATACGTGGATGCGTCGCTATCGCATTTCGACATTTCGCCCGACCTCTCGATGGACATCTCACCGGCGATATTCCAGGAAGTGAGAGGCATGAAGCCCTCCGTGGGCATCAACTGGGCCATAACATTCTGAATGACAATAATGAAAAGACTTATAATAAGCGGTCTGATGGCCGGTCTGGCACTCGTAGGGAGCACGGCCATCAAGGGGCAGACAAATGTCCTCGGGGTGACGTGCGAGACTCCTTCGGGGAGCCTTATATTCCCCGAAAGTTTTGAAACGGATACGAAGAAGATGCTTGAGAACTGGTATCTTCAGAAATATGCTGTGATAGACAGCGAGGCGGATTCGCGTGCGGACATAGAGGTGACGGACGAGGTGCTGGTGGAGCGTCTCGGAAAGATGCCCACGGAGATAGAGATGCCACTGAACTCGGTGGTGAAGAATTCCATTCTCTTCTATGCCAACAGGCGAAAGCAGCTTGTGGAGAACATGCTGGCGCTGAGTCTCTACTATATGCCTATATTCGAGACAGCCCTCGACCGCTACGACATGCCCCGTGAGCTACGCTACCTACCGGTGATCGAATCGGCTCTCGAACCGGCGGCAGTGTCGCGCGCCGGAGCAGTGGGACTGTGGCAGATAATGAGTCCAACGGCGTCCGGTCTGGGTCTGGAGATGAATTCGCTGGTGGACGCTCGGCGCGACCCATATGCATCGACTGACGCGGCGGTGCGCTATCTGCGTCAGCTCTACGATACGTATAATGACTGGAGCCTGGCCATTTCGGCCTACAACTGCGGTCCGGGCAATGTGAACAAGGCTCTGCGACGTGTGGGCGAAGGGAAGCATGACTTCTGGGACATCTATCCCTTCCTTCCGGCAGAAACCCGCGGCTACTTCCCGGCCTTTATCGCGGCGAACTACATAATGACCTATTACAGGGATCACAATATAGCTCCGGCGCTGGCAAAGCGACCTGTGGTGACGGACACGGTGCATGTGACGCGCCGGGTGCACTTCCAGCAGATTTCGGACGTGATGGACATTCCGATGGAGGAGATCCGCGCGTTGAATCCGCAGTATAGAAAGGATTTGATTCCGGGTGACATCAAGCCCTACCCTCTGGTGCTTCCGTCGCTACAGGCTACGGCGTATATTGTGAACGAGGATTCGATCGTGAACCACAATGCAGAGAAGTATGCGCGCAGGAGCATAGTGGAACCGGCAACGGAGGGCTCGCTATCGGGACAGGATTCGCGCGGGGAATATGTGGACGAGCTTGTGACACACTACCACACAGTGAAGCGCGGGGAGACTCTGACACAAATCGCGCGCCGCTACGGCGTGACGGTGAGTTCGATACGCAAGCTGAACAAGGTGGGCAAATCCGTGCAACGAGGCAAACGTCTGAAAATACAGACCTACCGGAGACGCTATATTGAAAAGCCGGCCGAGACGAGTGAGGCCGCAAGCGACAGCATAGCGACGCAAGTAACGGAAGCGGCTCCCGCACTGACGGACAGCACGGCCACGCAATCTACGGAAGAGGCCGTGAACCAGGCATTCTCGACTCCCGCACCCAAGGCGGAGAAGCCTAAACCCCAAAAGGGGCGCACGACGACGCACACAGTGAAGAAGGGAGAGAATCTCTATAAGATTGCAACACGACACGGTATAAGCGTGGATCAGCTGAAGGCAGCCAACGGACTTAAGAACAACAATATTCAGGTGGGCCAAAAGCTGAAAATCCCGAGCAAATGAGCCGCGATATGGCCTCGAAGACAGTAATCACCAATAAAACCAATCATAGATGAAAAAGAATCTGAATCAGACAGACTTGTCGCCGGCGGATGTAGATCCCGTGGACCTGCCTGAAAACGCTTTCCGACAGCTCGGGGAGGACGAGGAATACCGTCCGATCATGCATCCGGCGCATGACTACCCCGAAGCAACGCCCTACTCCGTGGGCATGGGACTTCTGCTGGCCGTGATCTTCAGCGCAGCCGCCGCATATCTGGGCCTGAAGGTGGGTCAGGTGTTCGAGGCTGCTATCCCCATAGCCATCATTGCGGTGGGTCTTTCGGGAATGTTGAAGAAGGAACACGCGCTGGGTCAGAACGTTATAATCCAGAGTATAGGTGCATGCTCGGGCGTGATTGTCGCCGGTGCGATCTTCACGCTTCCGGCACTCTACATCCTCCAGGCGAGCTATCCTGAAATCACGGTTGACTTCCTTCAGATATTCCTCAGCTCGCTCCTTGGCGGCATGCTGGGTATTCTGTTCTTCATTCCTTTCCGCAAGTATTTCGTGAAGGACATGCACGGAAAGTATCCTTTCCCGGAAGCAACTGCCACGACACAGGTGCTTGTGAGCGGGAACTCTCAGAAGGCATCGAACGGCGGCCAGGCCAAGCTGCTGGCTATAGCTGCGCTCGTGGGCGGTATTTATGACTATATCGTGGCTACGTTCGGATGGTGGTCGGAGGTCGTGACGACGACGGCTTACAGCTGGGGCCAGACTCTCGCGGACAAGGCTAAATTCGTCTTCTCGTGCAATACGGGCGCTGCTGTGTTAGGCCTGGGCTACATCGTAGGACTGAAATATGCGTTTGTAATCTTCGCGGGATCGGCTTTCGTATGGTGGGTGATAATTCCTCTGATGGGCACTTACGGCTCGGCAGAAATCGCAGCCATGAGCCCGGGAGCCATCTTCAGCGACTATGCACGCATGATCGGCATCGGCGGTATCGCCATGGCGGGCGTTATCGGCATCATCAAGTCGCGGAGCATCATCGGGCAGGCCGTGGGGCTTGCAGCGCGTGAGCTCAAGGGAGCGGACACGGGTGCTAAAACCGTGCGCTGGCAGACGGACATCTCTATGAAGCATATAGCTTTCCTGACGGGTATAGCGCTGCTGGCCGTGCTTCTATTCTTCTGGATAGGTGTTATCAATACGTTCTGGCAGGCGCTGGTGGCATGGCTTGTGGTGACGATTATCGCCTTCCTGTTCACAACGGTTGCTGCGAATGCAATCGCTATCGTGGGCTCTAATCCTGTGAGCGGCATGACGCTGATGACGCTTATCATTGCATCGGCTGTGTTCGTGGGAATAGGTCTGAGCGGGACTTCGGGCATCGTGGCGGCTATGGTCGTGGGCGGTGTCGTATGCACGGCCCTTTCGATGGCGGGCGGCTTCGTGACTGACCTGAAGATAGGCTACTGGCTGGGCTCGACGCCCAAGAAGCAGGAAAGCTGGAAATTTCTGGGTACGCTGGTATCGGCCGCGACCGTGGGCGGTGTGATAATGCTTCTGAACAATGTCTACGGCTTTTCGGGCGACAATGCTCTGGCAGCTCCGCAGGCCAACGCAATGGCGAAGGTGATCGAACCGATGATGATGGGCAACGCGACTCCCTGGACGCTCTACATTACGGGCGCTGTGCTTGCATGCCTGCTGAACTGGCTTGGTGTTCCGGCACTGGCATTCTGCCTGGGCATGTTCCTGCCTCTGCATCTGAATACGCCTATGCTGATGGGCGGCCTGATTTCATGGCTTGTGGGCCGCAGCTCGAAGGACAAGGAGGTGTGCCGCAAGCGCCTCGACCGCGGTACGCTCGTGTCGTCGGGTCTCATCGCGGGCGGTGCGCTTTTCGGAGTGTTCGCGGCAATCACGATCATGTGCGGTTTCGAAGTGCCTAATACGGGCATGGATTTCGGGCCTCAGATTCTGGGCTTGGTGGCCTACGCATGCATCATGGGATATCTCTATTTCGCCTCCTGCAAGGACGAGAAATAAGCCATAATTCAAAGTAATAATCTATCCTCCGCGGAACATCCGCGGAGGATAGATTGTTCTAAGACAAAGGACATAAAACACGAAACTGAAAAGAGATGATCATTGCGAGCCAAAAACGAAAGGAAAACATAGCAGAGTATCTGCTATACATGTGGCAGATCGAGGATCTGATACGAGCGAACGGGCTTGACGCCGACAAGATCAAGGCCAATGTGGTGAGCAGATTCGCCGGACTGGACGAGAAGCAGATGAAGGAGATGGGCGAATGGTATGAGTCGCTTATCGACATGATGCGGCGCGAGGAGGTGGCGGAGAAGGGTCACCTACAGATGCACCGCAATATCATAAACGATCTGGCGCGGCTGAACAATGAGGTGCTGGCTGATCCAGACCCGAAGTTCGAGGATTACAGAAAGGAATTCTATGCCACGCTGCCCTACATAGTGGAGCTCCGCGCGAAGAGTGGCGAGGAGAAGGCCGGAGAAATAGAGACCTGCTTCAACGCGCTTTACGGTGTGCTGATGTTGCGCCTGCAGGGGAAGGAAATTTCTAAGGAGACGCTCGGAGCCGTGACACAGATAAGCCGCTTCGTAGCGCTACTGGCGAAGTACTGGCATCTGGACGAGGAAGACAAGCTTTTCGAGCACAAGGACGATAAAAGCGGCAAATGATAATGGCCTGTGTGCAAACGGAAATGTGCTGAATAATATAAAATACTCTAAAAGTCCTCAATGCGAGGACTTTTTTCGATTTTGTCTTGTTTAAAGAGAAAAAATTATGTAACTTCGTGGAGAATACAGACAACCCCTACTACGAAAATTAAAATACTACCCTAAAATCATCCATAAGACGATGAGTTATCTGAAATTTGACAAGAATCTGCTGATAAATCTCGATCAGAGTCTTCGCAAAGAGATACTCCGCACGAATCAGGCCGGGGCATATATGTGCACGACGCTTCCGGGCTGCAATACTCGCAAGCAGCACGGACTGCTGGTGATTCCGATAGAGGAGTTCGGCAACCGTCCGCACGTGTTGCTGTCGAGTCTCGACGAGACGGTGATTCAGCATGGTGCGCCCTTCAATCTGGGGCTGCACCGTTACCGCGGCGGCGTTTACAGCCCCAACGGGCACAAATACATCCGCGAGTTTGACTGCGAGAGCGTGCCTCGCACGACTTTCCGCGTGGGCGGCGTGATCCTGACGCGCGAAAAGATTTTCATCAGTCAGGAGAACCGCATTCTTATCCGCTACACGCTTGTGGACGCTCATTCGGCTACGACGCTACGATTCCGTCCGTTCCTTGCTTTCCGCGAGGTGGAGGCTCTGTGTGTGCAGAACGATACGATCAACAAGGCATGCGAGCCTGTGGAGAACGGTATCGCGACGTGTCTCTACGATGGTTTCCCGACGCTCTACATGCAGTTCAACCGCAAGGTGGAATGGGTGAACGAGCCGAACTGGTACAACGGTATAGAATACATCAAGGATCTGGAGCGCGGGGTTCCCTACTGCGAGGATCTGTGGGTGCCGGGCTACTTTGAGCTCCCCATCAAGAAGGGCGAGAGCGTGATATTCTCAGCCGGCGTGAGCCCTGTGGCCCCGAGGAGCCTGAAGAAGATGTACGAGTCGGAGATTGCGTCGCGCACACCGCGCACGTCGTTCTTCAACTGCCTTAAGAATGCGGCCAAGCAATTCTACGAGCGTATCCATCACGGGATGTATATCATCTCGGGCTATCCGTTCGGACGCGTGATCGCACGCAATACGTTCATGGCCGTGCCGGGTCTTACGCTTGCCATCAACCATACGGCGGACTATGAGGCCATCATGTCGACGGCCCTGGGCAGTCTGCGCCGCTTCATGGACTCGGGAACTCTCTCGACCCACATCGAAGGCATCGATCAGCCTGACATCCCTCTGTGGGCTCTGTGGGCTATCCAGCAATACCGTAAGAGTCAGGGCACGGAGCAGAGCCGCAAGCTCTATCTGGAAAGCGTGACAGAAATCGTGGACTACATTCTCTCGAACCGACATCCGAACATGAAGGTGGAGGACGGCACGGGGCTGCTGGTGACGGACGGCTTCGACCACGCTGTGTCGTGGATGTACTCGACGCGTCGCGACGGCATGCCTGTGGTGCGCCGTACGGGCAAGCTTGTCGAGATCAACGCGCTGTGGTATAACGCGTTGAAGTTTGCGGCCGAGCTTGCGGAAGGCAATGAAGGCCTGGCCAAGCGCCGCGAGGCATGGCTGGAAACGGCGGAGAAGCTGGGTCCGGCATTCGTGAACTGCTTCCTGAACGAGGCAGGGTATCTGTATGACTATGTGGACGGCAATTTCGCGGAGCCTTCCGTGCGTCCTAACATGGCGATAGCAATCGGACTGGATTATTCGCCTCTGGACCGTCGCCAGCGCAAGAGCGTGCTCGATGTTGTGACTCGCGAGCTTCTGACGCCCAAGGGCCTGCGTACGCTCAGCCCGAAGAATCCGGCATATCGTCCGAGCTACGCGGGCAATCCGGACGAGCGCGACGAGGCCATGCACAACGGTCCGGCACGTCCGTGGCTGATGGGCTTCTATGCGGACGCTTATCTGCGTGTGTTCGGAATGAGCGGCGTGGCCTACATAGACAGGATGCTGATAGGCTTCGAGGACGAGATGAGCAAGGGCTGCATCGGGTCGCTTAGCCAGATGTACGACGGCAATCCTCCTTACGACGGACGCGGCGCCGTGAGCCATGCGACGAATGTGGCGGAGGTTCTGCGTACGCTCCGCACGCTGAAGAAATTCGAACACGAGGTGTAAGCGAGCACCTGCCGCGAAAGAGAAACATAACTGACATAAGCAATATAAGACACAATTAAATTCCTTAACCCGAGATGAAAGCATTAATGTTCGGATGGGAGTTTCCGCCACATATCCTGGGCGGCCTGGGCACCGCCAGCTACGGCCTGACGCGCGGCATGTGGGAGTGCGGCGATATGGACATCACGTTTGTCATTCCGAAGCCCTACGGCGACGAGGACCGCAGCTTCGCGCACATCATAGGCACGAGCCAGACGCCCGTGGCCTGGCGCGATGTGAGCCGCGACTATGTGGAAAGCCGCATAGGCAAGGTGATGAGCCCTGAACTCTACTTCCGTTTACGCGACCATATTTACGCGGACTTCAACTATATGCGCCTGAATGATCTGGGCTGCATAGAGTTTTCGGGCCGCTATCCCGACAATCTGCTCGAAGAAATCAACAATTACTCTATCTGCGCGGGCGTGATAGCGCGAACGGTGGACTTCGACATTATCCACTCGCACGACTGGCTGACCTATCCTGCGGGCATCCACGCGAAGCAGGTGACGGGCAAGCCTCTGGTGATCCACGTGCATGCAACGGACTACGATCGCTCGCGCGGCAATGTGAATCCGACGGTATTCAACATCGAACGCGACGGCATGATTCATGCGGACCATATAATTACGGTGAGCAATCTGACGCGACGCACGGTGATCGAGAAATACGGCATTGATCCGGCCAAGGTGACGACGGTGCATAATGCGGTGGTGCCTCTGAGTCAGGATCTACTCGATATCCGGATGCCCAAGGGCAAGGAGAAGGTGGTGACGTTCCTGGGGCGTATCACCATGCAAAAGGGGCCGGAATACTTCGTGGAGGCTGCGGCCAAGGTGCTTCAGAACAACCACAACGTGCGCTTCGTGATGGCCGGTTCGGGCGATATGATGGACAAGATGATCAAGCTCGCGGCCCAGCGCGGTATAGCCGACCGCTTCCACTTCCCGGGCTTCCAGAAGGGACGTCAGGTGTACGAGATGCTTGCGGCGAGCGATGTCTACATCATGCCCTCGGTGTCGGAGCCGTTCGGCATCTCGCCTCTCGAGGCAATGCAGATGGGTGTTCCGTCGATAATCTCGAAGCAGAGCGGCTGCGCTGAAATCCTGACTAACGTGATCAAGACGGACTACTGGGATATCGACGCCATGGCCGATGCCATCAACGCAATCACAAGCTATCCGGCGCTATACAAACAGCTGCGCGAGGACGGCCTGGCCGAGGTGAACCAGATAACCTGGGACAAGGCGGGCAAGAAAGTGATAGACATTTACAATAAGGTGCTGGGCCGCTAAGGGCGCAGCGAGAAGCAGAAAACACCTATCCTAAACTGAAGAATAAAGATGAAAGCAATTTGTTTCAACTTCGAGATACATCAGCCGTTCCGTCTGAAACGCTACCGCTTTTTCGACATAGGCAACGACCACTATTATTATGATGATTTCGCGGACGACGACATCGTGACGCGAATAGCCCATCAGAGCTATATTCCCGCTGCAGAAACTCTGCTGCGCATGATCGAGGAACATAAGGGCCAGTTCAAGGTTTCGTTCTCGATCAGCGGCGTGGCTATCGAACAGCTGCAGCAGTATGTGCCCGAGTTTATCGACCTGCTCAAGAAGCTGGCGGCCACACGATGTGTGGAATTCGTGGCTCAGCCCTACGCTCACTCTCTGGCATCGCTGACGGATCCGGACGAATTCCGCCAGCAGATGGAAGTGGCGTGCGCGCAGATCAAGGATCTTTTCGGACTGAAGGCTACGGTGGCACGCAACACGGAGTTTATCTATGACGACGACATCGCTCCGCAGCTTGCGGCCATGGGCTTCAAGGGCGTACTGACCGAGGGAGCCAAGCACATTCTGGGCTGGAAGTCGCCGGACTATGTCTATACGGCAGCTTCGGCGCCGAAACTGCGTCTGCTGCTTAGAAACGCGAAGCTGAGCGAGGACATCTCGGTTCGTTTCAGCGACAGCTCGTGGAATGAATTCCCGCTTACGGCCGATAAGTACATGGACTGGATTGCATCGACACCCGAGGATGAGCAGATCGTGAATCTATTCCTCAATCTCGAGACCTTCGGCGACCATCAGCCTGCCTCGACCGGCATTTTCCAGTTCCTGGAGGCTCTGCCCCGCTTCGCGGCCGAGAAGGGAATCAGTTTTGTGACTCCGTCGGAGGCTATTTCGAAGATCAAGCCTGTGGGCGACCTTTCGGTGGTGCATCCCATTTCGGGCGCTGACGAGGCCCGCGACACTTCGGCATGGCTTGGCAATGATCTTCAGAACGAAGCATTCCGCAAGCTCTACAGCGTGGCGGAACGCGTGCGTCTGTGCGATGACCGCCGTCTGAAACAAGACTGGTGGTATCTGCAGGCTGCGGATCATTTCTACTTCATGAGCACGAAGTCGATGGCTGATGGCGCTGCTCACAGCATGTTCTCGCCCTACGAGACTCCGTTCCAGGCGTTCACGAACTACATGAACGTGCTGGCTGACTTTATCGTGCGCGTGGAGGAACAGTATCCTCTGTCGATCGAGAATGAGGAGCTGAACGCGCTGCTGACCACGATCCGCAATCAGGCCAAGGAAATCGAGACTCTGAACAAGGAGGTGGGTTCGATGCGCAAGAACATCGAACAGTACAACGTGGAGCACAAGTTGCGCGAACCGGAAGCTGCCGCTCCCGAAAAGAAAGCCAGCAAGAAAGCTGAAAAAGCTCCGGCCAAGGAGAAGGCTCCCCGCAAGCCCCGCGCCAAAAAGGCTGACAAGGACGCTGAAGCCAAGGCTTAAGCACGACGACAAGCCGGCGGGATGAAAAGCCGGCGAATGAAAAATCAGGACAGCCGTCCGCTATGAGGGCCCGCGGCCCGTCTCCGGCCGACGGCTGTCTTAATATATAATATGTAAAGCACGGAAATGAAGGATTTTCCTGAACGATTTGTCATAACGATAGGCAGGACATTCGGCAGCGGCGGCCGCGAACTGGGACGCCTGATAGCCGAGCGTCTGGGTATCTCGTTCTACGACAAGATGCTGCTTGTGAAAGCGGCCGAGAAGGCCGGTCTGCGTCCGGAGTTCCTGGCTCACAATGACGAGAAGCCGCCGAAATTTTTCGGAGGTCTTTCGCCCCTGAGTCTGGGGTTCTATTCGGGCGGCGGAGCAGGAGGCTGGCTCGGCGACCAGACCAACAGCGGGTCGGACCACATTTATCAGGCACAAAGCGATTTTATGCATGAATTGGCAGCCACGGAGCCGTGTGTGATCGTGGGCCGCAGCGCCGACTACATATTGCGTGATGTGGACAATGTGGTGAATATCTTCGTGCACGCTCCGATTGAAGCCTGCGTGAAGCGTATACGGGCCCGCAGCAAGGAGCCCCTGACTGATATGCAGGCGAAAACTCTTGCGGAAAAAACGAACAAGCTCAGGGCGAACTTCTATAATTTCTACACGGATAAGCGCTGGGGCCATGCGTCGACGTATGATCTATGCCTGGACTCGGAGCGCCTTTCTATGGATGAGCTGGCCGATCTTGTGATCGACTATGCCCGGCGGAGATTTGCAAAATCGGCACAAAATGCTTAATTTTGCAATTCACAGAAAGGAAATCAAAATGACAGAAGACGATAAAAAACGGCTGCGCAAGGATCCTGACGGACTCCTGAGCTATGAGTATCTGGCAAATAACATCGGCGAATGTTCGCAGACGGATCTGCAGGAGCTTGTGGATATAATGCGCACCGTGGACCTGACGGGCCAGTTTCTCGCAAGCGCTGCACGCTATCTGCATGCCATTGACCCGGAAGGATTCGACGAGACCGTGCGCACGCTCGTTGCGGCTACGATAGACAAGGACCGGGAGCATAAGTATCTGCCGGCCCTCCTGATGAGCCTCTATGGCGAAGACTGTCTGGAGCGCAGCGTGCAGCTGTGTGCTTCGGACGATAATTTCCGACGCATTTACAAACGGCTTTATCCGGAACCCAACAAACTCTGATAACAAGACGACACGAAGATGTTGAAATTACTGCGTACACTCTCTGCCGCAGTCTTCGCACTTGGCACTATGGCCTGTGCAAGCGAGGGTGCAGCAGCCGAAGGCAACGGCTCCGACAACGACACGGCAGGTATCAAGAACATCAAAACAGAAACTAATATGACTCCTACACCGGAAACAAAAGGCGACGTGAAAGTACGCGTCAGCACTACGGCAGGCGACTTCACCGTGCTATTATACGGAGATACCCCCAAACATCAGGCCAACTTCCTGAAGCTGGTCAAGGAAGGCTATTACAACGGGACGCTTTTCCACCGTGTAATCAAGGATTTTATGGTGCAGGCCGGCGACCCCGACTCAAAAACCGCAGCTGCAGGCGCAGCTTTAGGCAGCGGTGGTCCGGGCTACCAGATAGATGCTGAGATCGAGTTTCCGAAACACTTCCACAAACGCTACGCGCTGGCTGCCGCGCGTCAGGGCGATCAGGTGAATCCGGAGAAACGTTCCAGCGGCTCACAGTTCTATGTGGTTACGGGCCAGGTCGTTCCAGAAGGTCGACTCGGACAACTCGAAACTCAGGCCAAGCACCAGAAGATGCAGAATATCTTCAATCAGCTTACACTGGAGCATAAGGACGAAATAATGGCGCTGCGTCGCAATCGCGACCGCGAAGGCCTGCAGGCTCTGCAGGAAAAGCTCATCAAGGAAACGGAAGCTACCGTGGCTAACGACGGTCCCATGCTTACGGATGACATGAAGAAGGCCTATACAAGCATCGGTGGTGCTCCTCACCTCGATGGTGCATACACCGTATTCGGCGAAGTCATTGAAGGTCAGGACGTGATAGACCGCATCGAAAAAGCCGACACAGATGGTCGCGATCGTCCCAAGGAGGACGTGCGCATCACCTCTATGAGCGTGGTGGAATAATGAGCGAAGAAAGGACCATAAATCCGCGGCGGATAACGCTCGAGAACGGCCTGCGGATTGTGCATAATTACGATCCGTCGACAGCCATGGTGGCTGTCGACGTTTTGTATGACACCGGTGCGCGCGACGAGAGTCCGGAACTGACGGGCATCGCTCACCTGTTCGAACACCTGATGTTCGCCGGGTCAGAGAATGTGGAGGATTTCGACGGCGTGCTACAGGATGCCGGGGGAAGCTCCAATGCATGGACCTCTAACGACTTTACGAACTTCTATGATATCCTTCCTGCGCAAAACATAGAGACGGCCTTCTATCTGGAGAGCGACCGAATGAAGGCACTGAGCTTTCGAGAAGATGCACTTGAAGTTCAGCGAGGTGTGGTTATCGAGGAGTTTAAAGAGCGTGTACTTAATGCTCCCTACGGAGACATATATCATCTTTTGCGCGCAGCGGTCTACGGCACGCATCCGTATTCGTGGCCTACCATCGGCATAAAGCCGGAACATATAGAGCGTGTGCACCTGGAGGATATCCGCAGCTGGTTCTACTCCCATTATGCCCCGGACAATGCGATTCTAAGTGTATGCGGCAATGTGAGCTTCGAACGCACCTGCGCACTTGCCCGCAAGTGGTTCGGCGACATAGCCCGGCGCAACATAGCGCCACGCGCCCCTCAGGCATTCGATACGGATAAAGTCATTCCTTACACGGAAGTGGATGCTGCAGTTCCGCAGACGGTGGTTGTGATAGCCTTTCCCATGGCCGCGTACGGCAAGCGGGGATACGCGGAAGCAGATACGATCACGGACCTACTCGCATCGGGCAAGGCATCGCGCTTCTATCGCCGGCTCGTTGCGGAACAGGCTGCCGACGGGCTTTTCGCGCAGGCTGATGCATCTATCGTAGGAAGCGAAGACACCGGCATGCTGATGTTGATGGCATTCCTCAACCGCAAGGGCCAAGATGCCGAAGACGAGGCAAGCCGACTTCTCCGCAAGGAATTGGAGTTGCTGAAAAATAGCGAAGCAGAAGGCGGGTGCACCCGACGTGAACTCGAACGAGTATTCAACCGCTTCGAAACAGACTTCCGCTTAAAGACGCAAAGCTATCGCTCTCTGGCAACCGAACTCGCCATAGACGAATTTCATGGAGAAGACATAAACAATCGTGTTTCTATCCGCCGATCCATAAGCCCTGCCGACATCAGGCAGACGGCATCCGAACTCCTGGACGGCCCCTCCACCACGCTCGTATACCGTAGCGCCGGTAGCAAATAAAAAAGAGAAGTTTCACAACTTCTCTTTTCCTTTAAACCTTTATCTTAATCTAATACTATGAAAAACACACTGCAAAGGTACAAGTAAAAAATGAAACTGCAAACACAGGGACAGCCGTTTAACACGTTTTAATATAAAATTAAGAAAAATCAGAGCGGCTTTTAACCGACTTTAACAAGGATGACTAAACTATTGGCACGATTATGTACTCGGAAGAAGAAATTTTTCAACGCACAGCGCTTGTTGCAGGAGAAGAGATGATGACGCGTCTCAAAGACACGCACGTGATATTGTTCGGCACGGGAGGGGTAGGCTCGTGGTGCGCAGAGGCGCTGATACGGTCGGGCATAGGACATCTGACGCTCGTGGATTCGGATACCATCGCCGTAAGCAATATCAACCGGCAGCTGCCGGCGACTGTACACACCGTGGGGCTCGAAAAGGTGGGAGTACTGCGCGAGCGTCTCCTCTCCATAAATCCTCATGCCGAAGTTCGTGCTATTCGAGGGATATACTCTCAGGAGACTGCCGAGGCGTTCCATATCGAACAATATGACTACGCAATCGATGCCATAGACTCGCTTTCCAACAAAGCCGACCTGATTCTGAGATGCACCACACCCTCCACAGCACCCAAGCGGGGCTTCTTCTCCTCGATGGGCGCAGCCCTTAAACTGCATTCCACGGCCATAGACCTTGCCGAATTCCGGAAGGTCACAGGATGTCCGCTGGCTCGCGCGCTGCGCAACAGATTCAAGAAAGCCGGGACAATGCCCCGCAGGAAATTCCTGTGCGTGTACTCGCCCGAACGCATAAGCAACAGAATCAGCGTCAGTCCTCCTGCGGAAAGCAATGATAGCGACAGTTGGAGCGCCAGGAAAGCGAGCATCAACGGAACATTCGCACACACTACAGCCATTTTCGGAATGATGCTTGCCGGACTTGTGATAGAAAAGGAGTACGGCGAGTGAACTATCAAGTGCGCACAGGTGTTATAAAGTCAAGAACTCCGAAAGGACAGAAGGCCGAAGCAAGCAAAGCTTCCCCACCCCCTCTCCAAGGGCAGGGATTTGAATCCCGACCTATGATTCAACAAGATAAAGGCGGCTGAAATCGCCGCCACCCGAGGATGAGACACGAAGCCGACAGCACAGCACGGACAGTCCGGACGAAGCAATAATATATGATAGAAGTGAAACGCAAAACAAGCAATTCACACACCAATGTCGATGCAGAAGCTATCCCCGAAGGATGCTTAGCACTTCGATTTGCCGACAGAAATCCCGAGCGGATCAGCTGCCGGCAATCGGTGTGAACGTGATAATACACTTTTAAATTTAATTAATAAAGAAATTTTTCCTTAATAAGGTATTGAAGCGAAAAAAAATTGCTATCTTTGCAGTGGTAAACCGGGCGAACCGGAAACCGACGGAAAACGACTTACGAAATCAAAAAACTAATATACTCAACACATATTTTTTCAAACAACACTATGAGCAAGATTGAAGAAATCAAGAAAGCCCGTATCGCCGAGATCCGCAAGGACCTTGAAAAGTACGGCATCGACGGCACGACCGAAATCGTGTACAATCCCACTTACGAGGAACTGTACAAAGAAGAGACTCTCCCCAGCCTCGAAGGCTTCGAGCGTGGCGTAGAGACAGAACTTGCCGCCGTAAACGTAATGACCGGCGTATACACCGGCCGTTCGCCCAAGGACAAATTTATCGTGCTTGATGAAAACTCCAAGGACACCATCTGGTGGACGACCGAGGAATACAAGAACGACAACAAGCCCGCAAGCGAAGAAGCCTGGAAGGCTTGCAAGGAGCTCGCAGTGAAGGAGCTTTCCAACAAGAAGCTCTATGTTGTCGACGGTTTCTGCGGTGCCAACAAGGATACCCGCATGGCCGTTCGCTTCATCATGGAAGTAGCATGGCAGGCACACTTCGTGACCAACATGTTCATCCGCCCCACCGCTGAAGAACTGGCAGAATTCGTGCCCGACTTCCGCGTGTACAACGCATCGAAGGCCAAACTCACCAACTACAAGGAACTGGGCCTGAACAGCGAAACAGCTGTTGTGTTCAACATCACCACCCGCGAACAGGTAATCATCAACACCTGGTACGGCGGCGAAATGAAGAAGGGTATGTTCTCGATGATGAACTACTTCCTCCCGCTGAAGGGCATCGCTTCGATGCACTGCTCGGCCAACACCGACCTCAACGGCGAGAACACGGCAATCTTCTTCGGCCTCTCCGGCACAGGTAAGACCACCCTTTCCACCGATCCCAAGCGTCTGCTTATCGGCGACGACGAACACGGCTGGGACGACAAGGGCGTATTCAACTTCGAAGGCGGCTGCTACGCCAAGGTTATCAACCTCGACAAGGACAGCGAGCCCGACATCTACAACGCAATCCGTCGTGACGCTCTTCTGGAGAATGTTACCGTGGACGAAAAGGGCAAGATCGACTTCGCCGACAAGAGCGTGACCGAGAACACCCGTGTGTCCTACCCCATCGACCACATCAAGAACATCGTTCGTCCCATCTCTGCAGGTCCCGCTGCCAAGAATGTTATCTTCCTGAGCGCTGACGCCTTCGGCGTACTGCCCCCCGTTTCGATCCTCACCCCCGAGCAGACGAAGTACTACTTCCTGAGCGGCTTCACCGCCAAGCTCGCCGGCACGGAACGCGGCATCACCGAGCCCACTCCCACCTTCTCCGCTTGCTTCGGCCAGGCCTTCCTGGAACTCCACCCCACGAAGTACGCTGAAGAACTCGTAAAGCGCATGGAAATGAGCGGTGCTAAGGCTTATCTGGTGAACACCGGCTGGAACGGCACCGGCAAGCGTATCTCTATCCGCGACACCCGCGGCATCATTGATGCCATCCTTGACGGCGCTATCCTCAAGGCTCCCACGAAGGAACTTCCCATCTTCGACTTCGCCATCCCCACGGAACTTCCCGGTGTAGATCCGAAGATCCTCGATC
>CAMWNH010000018.1 GCA_947175605.1 uncultured Porphyromonadaceae bacterium | reverse complement strand
TACAACATATACCAATCAGAGGTAATGAACAAAGCATCCATCACGGCGAAAGCCATTCTTGCAGCACTCGCCATAGGCGCGGCAGCCTGCAGCCAACCCGCCGAAAAGGCCACACCCGCAGCTGAAGCCGCAAAAACCGGCGAAGCCGTGCAGACCATCAACATCCGCTACATCGACTATGATTCGCTTCTGAGCCAGTACACCCTGGCTCAGGAAATTGCCGCCTCCTCGCAGAAACTCATGGTGCAGTATCAGCAGCAGGAACGCCAGAAGCAGCAGGAGATTCAGACACTCGGCGCGGAAATCGAGCGCAAGCAGCAGAACAACATTTATCTTTCGCAGCAGTCGTTTGAATCGGATGTAAACAACTTCAACAAGAAGCAGAACGAAGCTGCCCGCTATCTGAGCGCACAGCAGGCCAAAATCAATAATGAGATCGGCATCCAGCAGCGCCGCCTCACTGATTCGATAGACAACTTCATCAAGGAATACAATGCCGTGCACGGCTACGACGCTATTCTGTTCCGCGAAAGCGGCGTATACTTTAATCCGACTCTTAACATCACCGAAGAGGTGGTAAAGGGCCTGAACGAGCGTTATACTCCGGCAAAGTAAATTCCATATAAAAGAAACAAGCGAGTGGAGCAATCGGAGCGCACAGCTCCTGATTGCTCTCTTGTTTTAATTACTGCGACTGCAAAATGTATTCTCTCGATAATATTCTGATCATCGGCGCCGGAGCAATGGGCTCGGCCATTGCTCGCGGACTTGCCAAGGCCGGCATACGCACCTCCATCTACAACCGCAGCGAGGACAGGCTTGAAAAACTACGCGAAGTATCCGATCTGCGGACTTATACGGTCTTGACGCAGGCGCTTTACAGTGAACAGCCAAGTCTCGTGATTGTCGCTCTGCCCGCGGAGGCTTCACTCGAGATGTTTGCCAAGCTCAATGGGCATATTCCCGACCGTTGCGCCGTGGCCACGCTCTCGCCGATGATAAGCATAGGCGAAATGAAGAATGCGCTGCCCGCATACAGCGTGGCCCGTATAATGCCCAACATCGGGATAACGCACGGACAGTCGATGACCTTCGTTTGCGCCGACTCGGATATTATCGGAAATGAGATCAGGAATCTATTTAAAAGCATGGGCGATGCCGTGTGCATTGCAGAGGAGAAATTTCCTGCCGTGACGGCCCTTGCATCCTGTGGGACGGCGTATGCCCTGCGATATATTCGCGCCTGCATGCAGGCCGGTGTGCAGATGGGACTTGAGGCTTCGGATGCGTGTCGCTATACGGTGCAGACACTTCTCGGCGCGTGCTCGCTTCTCGAGGACGACGACAAACATCCCGAATCGGAAATAGACAAGGTGTGCACACCCGGCGGCCTGACAATTCAAGGGCTCAATGCTCTCGACCGTGGCGGCTTTTCCGCAGCTGTTATCGATGCAATCCTCACATCCTATAAGAAATGAACAAGGCGATACTCATGGGCAATGTGGGCCGTGATCCACACATGAAGATGGTGGGCACTACCCCTGTTGCCGAATTTTCCCTCGCAACATCGGAGCGAAGTCAAAGCGGTGTTGAAAAAACCGAGTGGCACAATATAGTCATGTGGGGTCCGGCGGCAGAGTTTGCCGAAAAATATATCCGCAAAGGGACGCGTCTGCTGGTTGAAGGAAAAATCCGCACACGTCGCTGGGAAGACGCCACGGCCATAAGCCGTAACATCACGGAAATCTACGTAGACTCCTTCGAACTTCTGCCCGGCCGCAACGGATAGGAAGCGGGGAGTAATATGTGACGAGTCCCTAAATATACCAGCCAACGACGCGTTAGAAAATTTCCTGAAGTCAGTGCTAACTTTTTCGGTCGGGGACTCGCATATTTTTGAAATATTTTGTAAATTTGGGGCGTAATGATCTATCTCGCCCTACCCCGGCCCGCGCAGCCACGCCGACTGCCATTCTTCCTTGCTATGGAGGAGTGGGTGGCACATACTCTGCCGTCCGGGGAATACTTTTTCGTATGGCAACAATCCGTGCCCACTATTATCTGCGGCCGCAACCAATGTATTCCAGCAGAAGTGGATGTGCCCGGGGCAAGGGAATGTGGAGTCGACATCGTGCGCAGACGCAGCGGAGGCGGTGCAGTCGTTGCCGATGGCGGGAATCTGATGCTCAGTTACGTCGGTCCCAGAAATGAAGGCAAGGAAATATCAGCCATTTTTTCGGCATGGACTACAACTTTGGCGCAAGCACTGTCGGATCTCGGACTGAAAGCCGAGGCAAGCGGACGCAATGACATATGCATCCACGGGCGCAAGGTCAGCGGTGGCGCGTTCTATGCATTGCCCGGTCGGGCAATAGCCCACTCCACTCTGCTGTATGAAATGCCGCAGCCCGAGCTGCTGAAACACCTGACTCCTGCGCGAGCAAAATTCGAATCAAAGGGTGTGAAATCCGTCGAAGCGCGCATCACGAGCCTGAAAGCCGAGGGGCTCGCCATCAGTCAAGATGAACTGATCTCACACTTACATGACAGGTTATGCAGCGACACGCTAACCTTGACCGATGAGGATGTACATGCCATCGAGAACATCGAGAAATCTTATTACAATCCTTCTTTCCTGAAGCTCGACGAGGACAGCCGTCGGAGGCGGACAATCCTTATTCCGGGCCGGGGAATCCTCTCGGCAAGCTACGGCGCCCCGGGAAAAATACGCCTGTCCGGTGACTTTCTGGATGCCGAAAGCATTGCCGCACTTGAGCTCGCCATCGAAAGCATCCCGGCCTTCGGGTCCATTGGACACAAAACACTTGACCCGAAACTTGAAATTCATGGCGTCACTGCCGCTCAACTTCAGGAACTTCTATCATCCGAACCTTAAATCTAAAACCGAACATAATGGAAAATTCCGAAATCAAAAAGACCTGTCTCCACGATCGCCATACGGCCCTGGGAGCCAAAATGGCACCGTTCGCAGGCTTCGACATGCCCATTGAATACGCCGGGCTGGACGCCGAGCATCAGGCCGTGCGTACAGCGGTCGGAGTCTTCGACGTGAGCCACATGGGCGAAGTAATTATCGAAGGTCCCGATGCCGAACGCTTTGTGAATCACATTTTCACCAATGACGTCACAGCCATCTCCGCCGGTCAGATCCTGTACGGAATGATGACCTACGAAGACGGAGGCACCGTGGATGACCTTCTGGTCTATAAAGTTGCCGATGACTGTTATCTTCTTGTCATCAACGCTGCCAACATTGATAAGGACATCGAATGGATTCTATCGGCTGCTGACGGCTACAACGTGGCAATCACCGATCTCTGCGACGCTTACGGCGAACTTGCCGTGCAAGGCCCGGATGCCGAACGGATTCTTTCGGCCGTGACAGGTGTGGACCTCTCTCAGATGGGATTCTACACCTTCGAGATGTTCGACGGCGAGGACGCCTCGCTGCCCGTAGTGATAAGCCGCACAGGCTATACAGGTGAAGACGGATTCGAAGTTTACGACACGAACGAACGCATAGTGGAACTCTGGGACGCACTCATGGCTTCCGGCGTCCAACCCTGCGGACTCGGATGCCGCGACACACTCCGGTTCGAAGCCGGTCTTCCTCTGTACGGCGATGAACTCACGGCTGAAATCTCACCTCTGGAGAGCGGACTGGGTATGTTCGTAAAACTTGATAAGCCCGAAGGATTCATCGGATCCGACGCTCTAAAAACACAGAAAGAGGCGGGCGTGAAGAAAAAAGTCGTGGGCCTTGAAATAGACTCACCCGCTACGGCTCGCCATGGTTTTGAAGTCCTGGATGCCGAAGGCGTGAAAGTGGGTGAAATCACCACCGGCTATCGCTCTCTGACACTTGGCCGTAACCTGGCGATGGCCTTGGTCGATGCCCGATGTGCTGCTCTCGGCACACCACTCCAAGTGCGCATCCGCAAAAAGACCGTGCCAGCTACAATAGTGAAAAAACGTTTCTACACGACACGTTATAAAAAATGAATCAATTTCTATTCCTCATAAAAACACCCTGAAAATCATGATCAAGTATCTCCCCACCCACGAATATATCCGCGTAGAAGGCAACGAAGGCTACATCGGCATCTCTCCATTCGCAGCAAAAGAACTCGGCGTTGTGACCTATGTCGATATGCCCGAAGAAGGCGATGAAGTAGTTGCAGGCGAAGAGTTCGGCGCCATCGAAAGCCGCAAGGCGGCCAGCGATCTATTCTCTCCCGTAAGCGGTGAAGTCATCGAAGTGAATTCTGCGCTTGAGGATGATCCCACCCTCGTAAACGCCGACCCCATGAAGAACTGGATTATCAAAGTCAGCATCTCCGATCCTGCGGAGCTTGACGCACTTATGAACGAAGCTGCCTACGAAGCATCCATCAAATAAAACATCCCGACCATGCATCCCTATCTTCCGCACACCCCCGAGGATATCAAAGCGATGCTTGAACGCTGCGGAGCTTCAAGCATCGAGGACCTCTTCGCTGATGTGCCAGAACAATTACGTCTGAAAGGCGGATACCGGCTTGACGCACCTATGCCCGAGGCAGAGATAAACCGATACTTTCGGAGCCTCGGTCGCAAGAATGCCGACCTTGCATGCTTCGCCGGATACGGTTTTTATAGCCACTACTGCCCTGCGGCCGTTGAGGCAATAGCGTCGCGCTCGGAATTCTACACAGCATACACTCCTTATCAGCCGGAAATCTCGCAAGGCACGCTGCAATACATATTTGAATATCAGTCGATGATTGCTTCGCTGACAGGTATGGACGTGGCCAATGCTTCGATGTACGATGGAGCAACAGCCACAGCCGAGGCCATGATGATGGCTGTCGCAGCCGGCAAGAAGCGCCGCCGTGTTCTTGTAAGCGCCACCCTTCTCCCGGCCGTAAGTCAAGTGCTTGCAACCTATGCTGAAGGGCCGGGTATAATCCTCGAGACTGTGAACGAGCACGAAGGAGCCACCGATCGCGAGGCACTCCACGCGCAGCTTGGCGCCGGAGATGTTGCAGCCGTGATTCTTGCCACACCCAACCGCTACGGCATACTCGAAGATCTCGAGGGTCTTGCAGATGAGGTGCATGCCGCCAAGGCCCTGCTCATCATCAACACTCACGCTTCGACACTCGGTGTGCTTCGCAGCCAAGGCGAATGGGGCGCGGACATCGCTTGCGGTGAAGCACAGAGCCTCGGACTCCCCTTGAACTACGGTGGTCCCGGTCTGGGCTATCTGGCATGCACGCACAACCTCATGCGCAAAATGCCAGGCCGTATCGTGGGCGCGACAACCGATGCCGACGGCCAGCGTGTGTTCGTGCTTACGCTTCAGGCCCGCGAGCAGCATATCCGCCGACATAAAGCCACTTCCAACATATGCTCGAATCAGGGTTTGATGACGCTTCAGGCAGCAGTCTACCTATCTTTGCTCGGGCCGGAAGGTCTTCGCGAAGTAAATGAGACGAGCGCATCGATAGCCCATGATCTTGTGGAACGCCTGTGTGCCACGGGCCGGTTCCGTATGCGCTATCCCGAACGCGAATGGCTCAACGAATGTCTGCTCGAAACAGCCGAGGGTTTGTCCGCTCAAACGGTTCTTGACGCATGCCTCAAACGAGGAATCCTCGCAGGCAAAGTCACCGGTGAAAATGAAATTCTGGTGTGTGCCACCGAAATATGCACGCCCGACGATGTCCGAAACTACATAGAAGCCGTCGAAGCCTTATGAACAAGCAACTATATTCCACCCTCATATTCGAGCTCTCGCGTCATGGCCGCAGAGGTCACTCGCTTCCCGGCTACGGCACCGCGAAAAAATTCGTGCTTCCCGAAAAGTTCGCACGCAAAGACACGCCCGCACTACCTGAAGTGGAGGAGCCTGCCGTAGTACGCCACTACACCAATTCTTCTACGAATAATTTCGGCGTCGACACGGGTTTCTATCCTCTTGGGTCATGCACGATGAAATACAATCCCAAAATCAACGAGGCAGCAGTGCGGCTATCCGGTATCTCCGACCTGCATCCGGCCACACCCGATGCTTGCGCGCAAGGCGCCCTTGAAATCTACCGGCGTCTTCAGGAACTGCTGTCCGAAATGGGAGGCATGTCGGAGTTCTCGCTCAATCCCTATGCAGGCGCACACGGCGAGCTCACGGGGCTGATGGTAGTGCGCACGTATCATGCCTCGCGTGGCGAAGGCGCCGTCCGTCGCAAAGTAATTGTGCCTGATTCCGCACACGGCACAAATCCCGCATCCGCCGCAATAGCCGGCTACGATGTTGTAGAATGCCGTTCGCTTCCCGACGGCACCGTCGATGTTGAAGACCTTCGCTCCAAATTGGGGCCTGACGTGGCAGCCGTGATGATGACCAATCCCAATACCGTGGGCATGTTCGAAAAGAATATACCTGCGATTGCCGAGGCTGTGCATGCATGCGGCGCACTGATGTACTATGACGGCGCCAACCTCAACGCACTTCTGGGTGTGGCGCGTCCGGGCGACATGGGCTTCGACGTCATGCACATCAATCTCCACAAGACATTCTCGACACCTCATGGCGGAGGCGGCCCGGGCGCAGGCCCTATAGGTGTACGCAAGGGACTCGAGCGCTTCCTGCCTATGCCCCGCGTGGTGCGCGGCGATGACGGCATGCTCCGTGTTCTGGACGACAGTACCGAAACTCCTTTCGAACGTACCGAGCTCGATCCGCTCGGGCGTGTAAGTTCATGGCTGGGCAACTATGCCGTATTTGTCAAGGCTCTGGCCTACATCCTTTCCATGGGCAAGGATATCGAACAGGTAGGACCGCTCGCATGTCTGAACGCCAACTATATCCTCAATTCCCTCAAGGAGATGTATGAG
The DNA here is from genome assembly GCA_947175605.1 of uncultured Porphyromonadaceae bacterium. Taxonomy (GTDB): domain Bacteria; phylum Bacteroidota; class Bacteroidia; order Bacteroidales; family Muribaculaceae; genus CAG-873. The sequence continues at coordinate 26,839 of CAMWNH010000018.1, read as the reverse complement.
CTCCCGATTCCGGGGCCGTGCAAGCATGAGATGGTATTCGACGGCCTCCGGGACAAGTCCACAGGATGCACGACCATGAACGTGGCCAAGCGGCTGCTCGACATGGGCTTCCATGCTCCTACAATCTACTTCCCGCTGCTCTTCCACGAGTCGCTGATGATCGAGCCCACGGAAACGGAAAGCCGCGAAACACTGGACGTATTTATCAATGCTATGCGCGCCATTGCACGCGAAGCCGCCGAAGATCCTGAAACGCTGAAGAATGCGCCTCTCCATACACCCGTTCGACATCCGGACGAGAATGAGGCAGCGCTCCATCCTAAAGTCACATATCAAAGCCTCGCAGCCGATGAAGTTTGATGCACTCGTAATCGGCGCCGGCCCCGGCGGTTATACTCTGGCCGCGGGGCTGGCCGCCGAAGGGCTTCGCACCGCCATAGTCGAAAAGTCCTTGCCCGGAGGGACCTGCCTCAACCGGGGATGCATACCCACCAAAACTCTCTGCGCCTCGGGCGATGCTCCATGGGCAGAGGCCATGCAGCATGTCCGCGACATTACGGATACTCTGCGCGGCGACGTGCGCGCAGCTCTATCGGGCGTTGAATTCATTGAAGGCGAGGCCGCCCTTCTCCCGGAGCGTAAGGTGCGCGTCGGAGAAAACGTCTATAGCGCCGAAAGGATTTATATCGCCACCGGTTCCGCACCGGCCTCTCTGCCTATTTCAGGAGCCGAACTGGCAATAGATTCTAACGAGTTCCTTAAACTCGAGACACTCCCGCAGCGAGTTGCGATAATCGGTGCCGGAGTAATCGGCCTTGAATTCGCATCTATCCTTGCCGACAAAGGAGTGGACGTAACTGTCCTTGAATACTGTAAGGAAATACTCCCTCCGGCCGATAAGGACGTGGCAAAACGCCTGCGCTCCATTCTCAAGCGCCGCGGCATTGCGTTCCTCACCGGTGTCACCGTCAATGCCATCCACCCGGGATTCGCTGTTGACTATGAGGATAGGAAAGGCATCTCCACCCTTGACACTGATCTTGTCATCATGGCCGTAGGACGCCGCCCTGTTGTGCCGGAAGGATGTGCGGAAACTGATGTAGAACTCACGCCACGCGGATTCATAAAAGTTGACCCCTCGACGATGGCCACATCTGCAGAAGGAATATACGCGCTCGGCGACTGTAACGGCCTATGTATGCTCGCTCATGCCGCCGAAGCGCAAGCTCGCATACTTCTTGGCAAGAACGTGAACATGCAGGCAATGCCATCCGTGGTCTTCACCCACCCCGCTTGCGCATGGGTGGGTCCGACAGAAGAATCATTAGAAGCTGATGGACAAGCGTTCATAAGCGGAAAGGCACTCTATGCAGGCAACGGCAAGGCTCTGGCCGACGGAGCAAGCGAAGGCTTTGTAAAAGTGCTCGCCGACCCGGACAGCCGTCGTATTCTGGCCGTACACATACTCGGCGAGGACGCCGATGCGCTCATTGGAGAGGCCACGCTTGCCGTAGCGCTTGGCGCCGATATCGATACACTCGCTTCATACGTAATCCATCCACATCCCACCCTCACCGAATTGCTCGCCACCGCGTGCGGGAATTGCCGATGAAAATAATCCGTCTACTCCATCTCAGCCTCCTGCTTCCGCTCCTTGCGATCGTCGCACCGCAGTCGTATGCCTGCACCTCGCTGGTAGCCGGATGCAAGGCCACCGCTTCGGGGCGCCCCATGCTTTGGAAACATCGCGACACGGGCGCTCCATCCAATTTCCTTGCCCGCGTTGAGAGTCGTAATCCCGGCGAGCTGGGCTTCGTGGGCCTTTTCAACGCCGGCGACAGCTTGTTTAGCGAGGCCTGGGCCGGAATGAACGACGCCGGCTTCGCCATCATGAACACCGCAAGCTACAATCTCGCGCCGGACACAACCGACTATGTCGACCGCGAAGCCGTGCTGATGAGCCGTGCGCTTACGGTGTGCCGCACGGTCGAAGACTTCAAATGTCTGCTGGATACGCTTCCCAAACCACTTGGCGTACAAGCCAACTTCGGTGTTATCGATGCTGCCGGAGGCGCAGCATATTTCGAGACCTACGATCATGGTTATACCCGCTTCGATGCTTCGGACGAGCCTTCGGACATGCTTATCCGCACAAATTTTTCCTTATCAGGCAAACAGGACGGCTCCGGTTCGGGTTATATCAGATATGACACGGCCCGACATTTCCTCGACGGAAAGTGTCCGGAGTCGCTTACGCCCGAATTTCTGACCGACAGTCTGTCATGCAGCTTCTACCATTCTCTCATGGAGCGTGACCCGATGGCCGACGGAGACTGCGTGATTGCCGATGGCGAGTTCATTCCGCGCCGCATATCGACAGCCTCGATAGTAATTGTCGGCGTCACGCCTGGAAAAGACCCGGCGGAAGGCATGAAGATGCGTGCGGCGCTCGGCTATCCGCCGCTCGCCGAGGTCTACGACGTGACACTTCGTGAGATTCCCAAAGACCTCGGGCCATCGCTTCCGGAGTTTGACTCGCCGGCTGCGAGGCGTGCCAATGATTTACGCGACACGGTATTCCACTTCCGTGGTTCCGACCGCGAGAAATACATCGACCTTCGTGTTCTCCGACAACTGATGTCTGAAAAAAAGAATAGATAATAATCCTATGAATCAACGACTCGAACGCCTCAAAGACCGGCTCATAAAAATATGGGAATATTGCTCTGACGGAGTGTGGAAGGACACCAGACGCAAATGGTGGGTCACGGCCGTTAAGACCGTCAACCTTACCGTACGCACTTTCATCAGCAGCGATGTTCAGACACAGGCATGTGCCATGACATACCGCACTATGCTGGCTCTCGTGCCTGCTCTTGCCCTGTTGCTGGCCATTGCCCGAGGGTTCGGTTTCCAAGGCTATCTCGAAACGGAACTGTACCGTCTGTTCCCGGCGCAGAAGACTGCAATCCAATACGCCTGGAACTTCGTGGATTCGTACCTTAACCAGGCTTCCGAAGGCCTGTTCGTTGGAGTTGGCATCGTTTTCCTGCTGTACACTCTCGTATCGCTTATAAGCACGACCGAGGATACTTTCAATAGCATATGGGGAGTCCGTCAGGGACGCAGCCTTGGCCGTAAAATCAGCGATTACACTTCTCTCCTGCTCATTCTGCCTATACTCGTGGTATGTGTCAGCGGTATCGAGCTCATGCTTAGCTCGACCTTGCGCACAGTTTTTCCGCTCGATTTCCTGACTCCGCTTATATCATGTATTCTCGAAGTCAGTTCCTGGCTTCTGACATGCCTGTTTTTCGGAGCTGTCTATCTGCTGTTTCCGAATACACGCGTCCCGGTTGTACCGGCTCTTATTTCCGGATGTTTCGCAGGCGTAGGCTTTCTGGTTGTGCAATGGCTCTTTGTCACCGGTCAGATGTACGTTTCGCGCTACAACGCGATTTACGGATCATTTTCCTTCCTACCGCTGTTGCTCATCTGGATGCAGCTTGTGTGGATGATCACACTCGCCGGCGCAGTGCTGTGCTATTCGTCCGCCAATATATTCAGCTTTAATTTCGATCAGGAGGTCCGCAACATCGCTCCGCTCTACCGTCGCAAGGCGTTCGTAGCCGTAACGGCTGTGATAGCACAACGCTTTGGAACCGACAAGCCTGCCATTACGGAGCGGGAGCTTATCGAGGAATATGATCTACCGGCGCGTCTCGTCTCGGACATATGCGGGCATCTCGTCGAAGCTTCAATCGTGGCACAGGTGGTTCTGGACTCGGATAAACGCAGCTTCGGATATCAGCTGTCCGTGCCTCCCGAAAAATTGACTATGGACTATCTGTTCGAGCGTCTCAACACTTTGGGAATTCGAGGCTTCATTCCCCGTTTTACACAACGCTTTCCCGGAGTCGAAGAGGCATTCAAGGAAGTTGAGGACAGTTCCGGTCCGGCCATGCAGAAAATACTCATCAAAGACATCGATATAAACTCAAATGTAAGTAAGCAATCATGAAAAAGCAGATTTCCACAAGCGCAGCTCCCGGCGCAATCGGCCCATACAGTCAGGCCATAGACACCGGTTCATTCCTTTACGCATCCGGGCAGATTCCCATCAATCCCGCAACGGGCGAAATTCCCGAAGGCATTACGGAACAGACGCGTCAGGCTCTTGCCAATGTACGCGCCATTCTTGAAGAAGCAGGCCTCACCATGGCCCACGTTGTCAAGACAACTGTATTCCTCAGCGATATGGACAACTTCGCAGCCATGAACGAAGTGTATGCACAGGCTTTCGGAGAGCCTCCCTACCCCGCACGTTCCGCCGTGGCAGTACGCACCCTTCCCAAAAACGTACTCGTAGAAGTCGAAGTAATCGCTTGCCGCTGATTCGACGCAACGCAAAAAGACCCGCAAGGAAATCCTTGCGGGTCTTTTTGTTTCAGGGTGCCAGGTGGGGCTCGAACCCACGACCTTCGGAACCACAATCCGACGCTCTAACCAACTGAACTACAAGCACCATGTTGGCTTTGTTTTCAAAAGCACTGCAAAGGTAGTACATTTTTTCCATATCTCCAAATCCTCCGGCCATTTTTTTGTAATTTTTTGAAATCCCGGCTGCCTTGCAGTTTTGTCTGAAAAAAAATACATTTTTTCTTCAACGCCCGTGAACTATCCGCGCACTTGGAGCATTTATATTAAAACGAACGTATAATTCAAACAACCATATAAACAAACTGAAATGAAAATTCAAAACCGTATCCACGTTTACGCAGCGTGCGCCCTTACTCTTCTGCTCGGTGCCGCCGCATCTTCATGTTCGACACAGAACGAGAAAGAAGCTTGCACAAAAAACTGCGAGGCTGAAGACACCCGCATTGCATTCAAGACCTTCGACGAAGAACAGACATACACGATTCCCGGCACTGACACCTTGTTCAGCATGGATCATAACGCTACCTTCACGGCAAAGGCCAGCCTCATGATGCCCACCTCGATCGAGGATGCTGATGTAGCTGTTCTCCGCGAAGCTATCATGAACGCTGCTACCGGCGGTCAGGTAAGCAAGCCTTGCGAAAAGGCTGTCGAAGCATACTTCAAGAGCGTTGCCGACTCTCTGGGCTATGGCGCTGTCGAAGAAGCTAAGGAAGACGTAGGCATCATGGAAGCTGACGGCTTCATGAATATCTCAGGTACCGTTGCCTCCCTCTCGCCCCGAGTTCTTTCCTATGCAGTAGCTTCCTACACTTATCCCGTACATGCTGCAAACGGAGAATCCGTTATCAGCTATGTCAACTACGACTTCACGGCTAAGAAGGTAATGAATCTTGATGACGTATTCACGGCTGAAGGCATCAAGGAACTTCCCGCAGTCATTGCCGAACGCGTCAAGCAGACCAATGCCGATGCCGAGGTAACCGCACTCCCCCAGACCGGCAGCTACTACGTCGACTATGAAGGCCGTATCGTATTCGTATACCAGCAGGGCGAAGTTTCGAGCATGGCTGCAGGTGCTGTCACCGCAGCATTCTACCCCCAGGAGCTCTCGCAGTATATGACTCCAGCCGGCAAGGCTTTCCTTGAATAAAATACAGACATTGAGATACAGCAACCGGGTGCGCCCCATTTGAGGACCGCACCCGGTTGTTCTTTATTTCATCAACTTATAGTGCTTGAGACCCGTTGTCAGCACGGTTTTATATGAATTCTTCACAATATTCATTCCCTGCTGATTCCAGAGCGTCTCGAAATATTCCTGAACCTCGTTGCTTCGGTTCTGCATCTTGCGCATGCGTGCATAGTCCTCGCGCCACTTGCGGGCTTTCTCGCTTCCGGGTGCGAAGGAACATTGCTCGCGCACCTTGACTTTGATATTATATTCGCCCGTGCCCCACATACGTTTGCCGTTGTCAAGCGGCATGAATGAACGCGGAACAACGAAACACTCGCCTTCCACACCCACGAGATTCCGAGCGAGGAAGGCCTGACGTTCACTCTCGGGCAATGCTTCAGCCTTCGACAGGATTTCGTTGCGCGAATACGTATAGCGCGTGACATTATCAGGTATGTTCACCGAGATTCTGAAGTTGCCCAGCTCTACATCCCTATGCACCTGCACAGCCTCATTTATCCATGACGACGTGAGATCGAAATCTATCCCCACTCGCAGATTCTCTCGCTCCTCGAAGGAGAAACCATTGCCTCCCGGACGCAGGATGGTGTCGCCTTCAACGCGCGACTTCTCTTTCTTAATCTCCTTCATCACGCGAATGCCGTTGGCCGCAACATTGGGAAGGTGGCATGAATAGGGATAGAAAGCCATGGTGTCCAGCACAAGATTGAATTTGCTGTGACGGAAAAGATTGTCGAGCTTCGAACGGTCGATGCTGCAGGCCATGTAGATAACCTCCTTACCATTGCGCATGCCGCGAATTTCAATGCCGTTGAAGTTGATGTCCGATGGGTCGAGAGCGCCCAGCTCCGAATTCTTGGCGTAGAAATCCTTCAGGCCTTTTATACTCGTGATGCTGTCCGTGTAGTTATTCTCCTTGTCTATCATTGCCTGCCACTCACGCTTCTGGCGCTTACGCATCTGGGCGAGGTTTATTGTCTCGGAAACTACAATATCCACTGCAGAGCTCACGAGACCGAAGCCAACTGCCTGACCGATTTCCGAGATAATACCTCGGTCATCGGACGTACCTTTCAGTTCGCGCATAGTCGATGAGATACGGTCGCGCATATGCGGATCCATTTCTTTCACGGACACCTCCCAGGTGTCGACTTCAGTCGCACCCTGGGCCACGGCAGGCATCGAAGGTAGCATAAAGCCTGCTGAAAGCAATATGCCCGTTGTCAGTCTAAATAATCTTGTCATATATTGATGTGTATTAATTCATTCAGTCTATTGCGTCAATGAGTATGAACGCATCCGTGTACTGCGGGAAATCATAATCCGGTACGTAGTCATCCAAGAGATAGCCACCCGCAAGCGTTGCCGGATTGAAAAACAAGCTCGAGCCTGCAGGCGACGTCTCGGATTCGTCTCGGATAGATCCGGCTTTGAGGTCGAGGCGTGCGCCGCGGAATGCATCATGAAGGCCTTCTCCTTCATTCAGACGGCGATAAAAGGATGTCATAAGTCGTGCGGTGGCATCCGACTGCACGCTCCACAGACTCACGAGCATCGCCCCGGCTCCGGCATTCTTCAACCCGCGTTGCAAACCATACACGCCGTCGGCCGTTACCTCACCGAGGCCTGTCTGACACGCTGACAGCGTGAAAAGTTTACACTTCGAAAGGTCGAGCGAGGCCAGTTCGCGCGCTGATACAAGCCCGTCGTAGTGCGTTCGCGCCCTGCTTCCATACTCCCGAATAATAGGATTGACACTCGTAAAGCTCAGCACAGTTGTGGACAGTACGTCGTCTTCCACCGCCGGTTTCAGATCCGAGCTGTAATTGCGGTGTGAGTTAGCAGAAAGGGACACTCCGTGAGTGCTCACAAGGACGGATGGAAAACGGCCTGCGAGACGTCGGAAACTACCTTCCGTTGCGAAGATGCCGCGCTGACGGGCATCTGCCGGATTATTGCGCATGATTGCAATCTTCCGGGCCTCGTCCGTATCGGCATCAAGCATCGGAAAAGAGTAGTTCATGAACTCGACATAGGCGCGGAAATCATTGTCAGCGCCTTCCTCCTCTCCGGGAGTGCAGTCGTAATCAATATCTCCGAAAAGGAGCATACCCTCGCCTGCATCAAAGGCAAGCTTTCGGGAACCGCGATCCATGAGACGCCGGGTAGAAGTCAGACGGCGCGCCTGCGGACCATAATCCGGCAGAAGATACTCGATTGCAAGCGTATGATACAGACCGTCAGGCGCGAAGAAAATCGTATTCACATCCGAAAGCTCCTTCATTAGCTCCTCCGTCCATACCAAGCCGGGCAAGATCGGATCACCATAAACCATGTCCTTCGTCTTGCGCATGCCGTCGTCGATCAGAGGTCCGAAACGCTTCTCAAAGCGCGCAGGCGCAGGCTGCGCCACCCACACCGGCGCCTTACCGGGACGAAGCACAAGAGCGGCCATTGCCGGCTCCGAGCTTCCGAAAGGTTGATACTGAATAAACTCCACTGCAGCCTCACCCTTTTTCAGTTTGGAGCGGATATCTTTCCAGCTAAGGGTCAGCGATTCAAGATTCTTACGCGTCGGACGTCCGTCGGAATCATTTCGCGCATCGAGCTGTAGGAGAAGGCCTTTGGCAAACAGTGTCAGATCGTAAAGAAAAGCCGGATCAGCATCTTCAAGTGCATACGCATCCGTCACGAAGGGGCGAATCATCATCCAATACTCTTCCCTTGCCTTCGAATCCATCTCAGCAAAACGCTCAAGCGCATCCGCCTTTTGGAGAGCGAAGTACTCCTTGTATGCGTTCAGAGCCTCACGCCGGTCTGATCCAGTTAGACCAATAATCTTGGCATACATTCTGCTGGCCCGTCCATACTCGATGTTCTTCTTATCCTTGTATGAATCAATTGAGGACTTCGCGAGTGCTCTCGCTTCCGCACCACGACCAAGACGCGCAAGAATAATTGCCTTCTGCATCTCCGCCGAGTTCCATTCATTGTCGCCGGGCTCGTAGATTTGTGTGGTATCATAGTACTCAAGCACTTTCTCCATACATTCCAGAGCTTCGTAGTATCTCTCAAGTTTGTAATAGAGCTGTGCAAGCTCAAGGTCGATAAGCGCGCCCGTCGAAAACCGCTGCGCATCAGTGAACTGCGCCATCTCATAAAAACGTTCAGCTTCCAGGAAGGCCGTCCCGTCATTTTCATCTGCGCAGCCTCTGAGATAAGCCTCGTTACCTTCAAGCTTTTGCAGCGAGGCATTGTAGCCCTCCTTCTCGTCGGCGTTGAGTTCGGTGGAATAATAAATCATATCGCTGATCTTATCCACCAAATCCGCGATAAGGCTTCTCTGCCCAAGCAGATATGCATGATTTGCCTCGGAGATAAGGCTGTCAAGCATAGCGCATTCCGAGCCATTAGCCCCGGTACAGCTTATGGCAACGAGCACTCCTGACACGAATATTTTCCGAAACAGATTCATTTGCGTGAATTATAATTGAGGATGGCAAAGGAGCGTGCCTTGTCGCCTGTATTCTTGATTGTAATTTTCAGAGGCTGCCCTTGCGGCGCTTTACCTGTAAAAATAAATGCATCTTTAGTGCACGTCTTCTCGAGCGTCTTCCCGCCGCAACTCACACTAACCTCCAGGTCCGAGGCCTTCAAACCATCGTATGGCATAAGCACTATACACTGTGCGCCCGAACGACCCTTTAATGTGTACTCGAGAGTAGACATCGGCTTGATTCCGCGTTCGTAAAGCGAGTAATTGAAGTTTGGATTTTCGCCGTTAAGCATGTTTCCGGTAGATGCCTCGAAACGGCGCTTCTGCTCAGCCGCAGCAAGCATCTTGTTCAGTTTAAAGCCCGGAACACGATCCGAAGCCCTGCATTCGGCTTTAGGATCGGAAGCCTTCAGCTCATTCATTGGCGTCCATGTCAGATCCGTGCTCATCTTTTCCGCCGCAGCATCGAAGGCCTTCTGACCACCGGACTTGAGGCCGCGGACAAGTTCTATCAGCTCATTCATCCGCGCATCCTGTGCGTATCCGGAAAAGACTGCAAGTGCAAGAATCACAAATATACAACTCCTTCTCTTCATTGCTTTTTCCATTAGTATTTCAGACCATCTTTTCCGGCCATAGGCTGTCGAGGCTGTCGACCGCATTTCTTAAGCCGGGCTGCTTATGTTTGAGGGCGCGGGCCGGCGGCACACTGTCCAATCGCTTCAGCGCCTCCTCTGCCGCAGCTTTTATTTCTTTGACTGACGGTCGGTCGGAAGGTTTAAAGCAAAGGCACTTACCCACCAACGCGGAAAGTTCAGACGCATTTCTGCGCATCATAGGCACAGGCGTTGTGGCATGTTGATATGCACCACCGCCGCCTTGGAAGACCGGACATCCAAGCACCAGATAGAAAATCGAGGCTCCCAAAGCCCATATGGGCTCATAACCTTCAGGGGCTGTAAACCGAGGATCATGACTATGGCTCCACTCACACAGCTCGAAACTGCCCGAACCCGCTATCATGATATGGCTCGGCTCAACAGGCACCAAACATCCCTCATCCAGCTGCGCGGCAATATCGCGGATTATCTCCCACGCCGTATACTCATCCGTATCGCCGGCCATTGCCGAGCAGTCGCGCTCCGGGTAGAACTTCTCCTCGCGGCAGCTTCCGTCAACACCTCTTTTCAGAGCCCGCAGGGTTCCGTCGGCTCCGCGTTCGGCGTGTATTGTATATTTTTCTCCCTGATGTATAAGCATATAGTCTGATTATCTTGGAATAGATGTAACAGGCACTGAATATGACCGATGCCCGTTCGTGCGGTCAAGTACAGAGATAACACCCACAGCAACAAAACCTGCCGGGGCAGCATCGCAACGCATAAGCACCGGGCCGCCGGAGTATCCCGGAGCAAGGCGGCCGCCGTGTGCCAGCATCATATAAATTCCCGTTTCGCCGTCCAGTTCATGCAACGGCTGGCGCAGGTAGTCGCTCTCAAGCTCGGGAGTCTCATCGTGTCCTTGTGTCAGCGGAAAACCAAGGAAACTTAAAGTACGGCGAGGCTTCAGCTCCTTGGCCACGAGCTCGGCGTCAGCCAGTTGAATTGCCCCGGCAGTATCCAACCTGCAAGTCACGGCATCGCCAAGCATCATTTCACCGTCCTCATACCTGGCCTGGATATTACGCCAATACAGCTCCTCGTCCCATCCGCCGAGCTCAATTATTTCATCGCGTGAACGATCGATTTTAAAATCGGACGAACGCATACGGCGGACACGTCCGTCCGAATCAGTGACCGTAAACGAACTTATCAGCATATGCCGAGCGTCGTCTTCATCTGCAAGCTGCGCCGCCGTCTCTGCTTTCAGTGCAAGCTGAACTGCCCGGTCATTACTTGAAGCAACATTCGGGATGTCCTCCGCTACAACCGCATTCAGCCACGGCTCGACGCAATGACGGGCTGTCACGAGCATGGAATCAGTGCACAGGAAAGCCGTGCCTGTGCGTGGTGAGGGGTATGCGTAATATTCAATCAGCGAATCACCCTCGAAATACAGCAGCGAATCAACCTCAATTCGACATACGGCACTCATGGCCTGCTCAACCATCTCATCGGACAATGCATCGCGCCCTGTGATCCGTGACATCCACCATACCAGGCCTGCAAGCACGAGTATACTTCCCGCGAACATTGCGAGAAGCAAAGTCCGGGGCGTCCGATGCTCGATTCTTGTGTCAAGAGGAATCTCACCCTCATGCAGCCGGAAGCGGAAAGTCGGTTCAAGACCACCAATCTCCAGCGAGTCGCCATCTTCCAGATAGTGGACATGTGCAATATCTCGCCCGTTCACAGCAATTGGATAATCGCGTCCAAGCCTGATGAGCCGCCATCTGCCGGGACCGCACGATTCAACTCGGGCGACAACCATTTCCTCATACGGGCCGGGATTAGACAGACGCAGGTCGGCGTCAGGCCCCTGCCCTATCACTACCCTCTTCCCGGCTCCGGGCGTAAGCACGCGGCCATCCGACAGGTTCAGAGAATAGTACACCGGCTTTGTCTTATTCATTGTCATAATCCGAGAAAGATTTCACAATCAGCGGAATGGCCGCAATCAGATCGCTATCGTATCTTGCCACATTCTCGCCCGTCTCGTCCACTCCAAGCTCATTAAAGGCCACAAGATCGAAATGGGCGTTACGCTCATTCTTATACTTCTTTTTCAAGGACATATCTTTGAGAATCTCGGAGCGTTCCGCGTCCGTGCACGGACGGCTCCCCTGCATAAGCCGCTCCACGCTCCAGCGGTTATGCTCGGTAGGTGTCATTTCCTCGATTTCCCGGGCTGTGAGAGCATAGAAGGTCCTCCAATCCTCACGACTGTGTCCTAACGTCCGCATTTTACCGGCCATAGTCAGGACGTTGAACAGATTGGAAAGACGTATCGAAGGTTTTTTCACAACCTCCCAGGCCTTTTCAACCTCATCGCGCGGCAACTCCGTGGGTATGTGCCTCATCTCAAAGCTTGCGTTATAGAAATAGTTGAGATATTTGGCCATTTCCATCATCCTGCCGTATTGCCCCTCAAGGTCTGTATTCTCGCTGATGAATCTTACACCGGCTGCCTCGGCTCCTTCAGGCCCGTAGGCCAGAATCTGCACCGGCATCGAACCTATCGGCAACCGATTGGCCGTATGCGTGGCATATCTCATATTCCTATCTCTGTCGGGTCCGCAGAATATGATTGTTAGCTGCCGCTCCGGATCCATCTGCCAGCGAACAAGCTTTTGCTGGAATATACGATTGGTATATCGGCCGATGACGAACTCAACTTCCACATCAACGAAATCACTCCGTCTCCCTTCATACATCGGTCTGTGAAGCTTCGTCGTTATCTCCTCCTTCGAAAGATCCACAACACGCCATCGACAATTATCGAAGAACTCACGGTGTTCGTACACATATTCATCTACTTCCATCGGAGATACACCCACCCATGTGAGGCGAGTACACATCTCCCGGGAACGCTCGTAATTCGGATAGTGACACACCAGAGTGGACATCTTCATCCATGCCTCTGCAAGAGGGCCTTCACCGACAACAATTATGTGGACATGACTTCCGCTGCCATAACGCAATGGAGCGCGGAAATCGAAATTCACCTGTTCGGGAAACATGCCTGATACAAGGGCCGCAACTGATTTTTCTTGAACTGTCAACATGATTTAATCGTGTTTGTCACAAAGATACTATTTTTTTCACCCCCGAGCAAACCTTTTTTTGCACAACTTGTTCTTTTATCAAACAGCAAACAATTCAACTAACATAAAACTCATAAACTTCGGAATTATGACAACTCAACCCAAAAGCCTGAAAGGGACAAAAACCGAGGCTAACCTCGTTCTTTCATATCTGGCTGAATCCGCCGCTTACTCCCGCTATACATTCTACGCACAGCAGGCAACCAAGGAGAAATATTTCCCCGTTGCACAGGTGTTCAACGAAACTGCAGCAAACGAACTGCACCATGCCAAGGTGTACTTCAAATTCCTGCAGGGCGGTCAGGTGACGGTGCCCGTATCTGCTGATGCAGGTGTAATCGGCACAACGGCCGAGAACCTTGCATGTGCCGCTGCCGAGGAACTTTCGGAGGGTGTAGACATGTACAAGGCTTTTGCCAAGGTCGCTCAGGAAGAAGGCTTCGATGACATCGCCGAACACTTCCTGGCCATCGCCACCATTGAAGAGAATCACCACAATCGCTTCCTGCGCATGCTGGATCAGGTAAAGAACGGCACCATGTGGAAACGCGAGAAACCCATCACGTGGAAGTGTCTCGTATGCGGCTACGAATATGTGGGTACAGAGCCCCCGATGGTATGCCCCGGCTGCGACCATCCGCGCGAACACTATATCGCCCTCGACGATGTTCAGGAACTTGTATAATCTCTTTCGAGACATAAACGAATTCAAAGAGCTTCGGATTTTGTGAATCCGGAGCTCTTTTTTGCGTATTGCTTTTTGGCAGATTTCCGATTTTTACTTAACTTTGCATGCATAACAGTTCCTTAAGAAATCTAATTTCGTTATAAATGAATAATTTCAAGCGCGCAATCATTGCTTTTGTGGCCATAGTGGCCGTTGCCGCAACAGCTTCAGCGCAATTCCGCATTGGCCCACGTGTAGGTATCGACGTCAACTCCATGCGTTTTGACAAGTCCACGTTCAACTCCGACAACCGCGCCGGAATCACGGCCGGTCTGCAGTGCGAATTCACCATTCCCGTTGTGAATCTGGCATTTGACGCCTCCGTTATGTACACGCGCCGCAATTCTTCCGCACCCGTAAGCGTGACAAATGAAGACGGTCTTTACAAAAGTCGCGACTTCATCAACATTCCCATCAACTTCAAATACAAAATCGGCCTTCCGGTTGTAGGCAGTATCATTACTCCCTACATCTTCACGGGTCCCGACTTCGCATTCCTCGTTTCAAAGCGCGCCATCGAAGATGCCTTCAAAGAAAAGAAGGTCGATGTGGCCTGGAACGTTGGTCTTGGTGTTCAGCTCATCAAGCATCTCCAGATAGGTGCATCTTATGGTTTCGGCATGACCAAGTTCGTTGAAAAGAAAGTTATCGGGACCAATCCCGTCGACATTGACGGACGCACCAACTACTGGACCATCACAGCCGCTTGGCTTTTCTAAAAAGAATATTCAGAACCTACCGATTCACTTAATATACAACAATTAAACCTAAAAATCAATTATGCGACTGATTATCGAACCGGACTATTCCGCCGTTTCCCGCTGGGCCGCCGAATACGTGGCCGCACGCATCAATGAAGCCAATCCCACCGAGGAGCATCCCTTCGTTCTGGGCTGCCCCACCGGTTCCTCTCCTCTTGGCATGTACCGCGAGCTCATCAAACTCGTGAAGGAAGGCAAGGTTAGCTTCAAGAACGTCGTTACCTTCAACATGGACGAGTATTGCAATCTCCCCAAGGAACACCCCGAAAGCTACTACTCCTTCATGTGGAACAACTTCTTCTCCCACATCGACATCAAGCGCGAAAACGTAAATATCCTCAACGGCAACGCTGCCGACCCCGAAGCCGAGTGCAAGGCCTATGAGGAAAAAATCGCATCCTATGGCGGTATAGACCTGTTCATGGGTGGCGTAGGTCCCGACGGCCACATAGCCTTCAACGAACCGGGCTCCTCGCTCACCTCGCGTACTCGCATGAAGACCCTCACCACCGACACGATCATCGCCAACTCGCGCTTCTTCGAGGGCAATGTTGACCTTGTTCCCAAGACCGCACTCACCGTCGGTGTAGGCACCGTGATGGCAGCCCGTTCGGTGATGCTTATCGTCAACGGACACAACAAGGCCCGCGCCCTGAAGCATGGTGTTGAGGGCGGCATTTCCCAGATGTGGACCATCTCCGCACTCCAGATGCACCCCAAGGCTATCATCGTGGCCGATGAGGATGCATGCGGCGAACTCAAGGTGGACACCTACCGCTACTTCAAGGATATCGAAAAGGGCAATCTCTAAAACGGACAGGTCCTTTTCCGACAATTAGATTTTTTTCACGTCCCCGGAGGCAACTAAAATGCCCCCGGGGATGTTTTATATTCGAAAACTGAAAGACACATCCACTACGAAAAACACACATCTAACAAAACACTAATACTTAACCGATACTATGGAAAGAAAAATCTCCATCAACGATGTTGAAAAGGCCTTGAACGAGGCCTATGAAAGCAATAAGGACAAGACGGAAGGCGAAGTTGATCCTCGCCTTGCCAAAAACACCGATGCAGATGCATTCGGCATTGCCGTGGTTCTGACAGACGGGCGCACGCTATCCAAAGGCGCCGTAAACACACCGGCAGCTATGGGCAAAATCGCACGCCTGCCTCTGAGCGTGGAACTGCTGAGCCAGTATACGCCCGAGGAACTTGCCAAGAAGAGCGGCAGCTGTTGCTGCGCAGAAAAAGCTGCATGCGGCACAAAGCCTAAAATCGCATTCGGAGCACATTCTATCCGCGCCGTGAGCGCCGTCGCTCCGCAGGGCGACCGCGACGGAAAGTATCAGGTTCTGCTCGACAGAGTTCTTGCCCTTACCGATGGAGAACCGGATTTCAACGACAGCCTGTATCAGCTTCTCTCTGAGGAGGCTTCAGCGATGAAGATGGCCGAAGTACTGTCCGATGCAGGCTACACGCTATACGACGATGCAGACAAGAGCATTGATGTTTATGCCCGACTTATGTCGCTTCAGCTCACGGCCGAACAGCTTGGCGTGATGGGCGCAACAATAGCTGCGGACGGTCGCAATCCCCGCACTGGCATTTATGCCTTTGATGGCGCGGTTGCCGCAAATGTCGTCGGTCTTATGGCCTCGCGCAAGCTTGGCAAACATGGTCGTCGCGCTTGGATGATGCGTACCGGTCTTCCGGCCGCAGCCGGCTTCGGCGGTACTGTGCTGGCCGTAGTCCCGGGCTTCGGCGCAATTGCAGCTTACTCGCCCCGCCTGTGTGAAAACGGCGTGAGCGTACGCGCAGCGAAAGCTGTTGCCGATTTCGCAGCCAAGCTTGGGCTCAATGTCTACTCTTCCGCAAGAGTGACGATTGAATAAGCCTTAAGCAACACTGCCTAAGGGCGCTTAAAAAGAAATTTATGGTTGAATGTTATATAATTCTGCTCAATTGCCCCGCCATCGCCCGTCGATGTCGGGGCAATTATTTTTTGCATTTGGACAGAAAATTCGCTAACTTTGTAAGACATTATAATGCATATATCCAACTCCTTAAAAACCAACATCATTACTCCAAGATAAAATGATCGACGCCCTGATGCTGCCGCTTGTGATATTCGATGCAGCGGCCTTTTTTGACTGGTTTGTAAACAATGCCAGTTATCTTTTTGTGTTCGTCTTCATGGTCATTGAAAGTTCATTCGTGCCTTTTCCATCTGAAGTCGTAGTTCCACCGGCTGCATATCTGGCTGCCCAGAGGGGCGACATGAATATATTTCTCGTAGTTCTGGTTGCTACAGCCGGCGCAATTGTGGGAGCCCTCATCAACTATGTTCTTGCCTTGCTTATTGGCCGTCCTGTAGTTTATGCCTTCGCCAACTCACGCCTCGGACACGCATGTCTGATTGATGAAGCAAAGGTGCGGAAAGCCGAGGACTACTTTGACCGTCACGGAGCGATCTCAACTTTCGTCGGACGACTGATTCCCGCTGTCCGTCAGCTCATTTCCATTCCTGCGGGCATCGCACGGATGAATCTCGGCACATTCACAATCTTCACAGGTCTCGGCGCACTTGTGTGGAACGGAGTTCTTGCCGGACTGGGCTGGTGGCTCGCGCAGCACGTCAGCCTCCCGGCGCTGTATGAAGCCGTCGAAAAATACAATTCTTACCTCACGCTCGCAGGATTCATACTCCTCGGATTGTGCATCGTATACATTGTCTGGAACGCATTCAAAAAGAAATAAACAAGATGATAGTTTCTCCTTCGATTCTCTCCGCCGATTTCGGCTGTCTCGAACGCGACATAAAAATGCTTCAGGAAAGTGAAGCAGGATGGATTCACTGCGATGTTATGGACGGCGTCTTCGTGCCCAATATATCGTTCGGTTTCCCTGTGATAAAAGCAGTGAGCGCACTCACGGACAAACCGCTGGACGTGCATCTGATGATTGTCGATCCGGGAAGATATGTCGGTGCGGTCCGCGACTGCGGCGCGAGTATAATGAACGTGCATCAGGAGGCCTGCACGCATCTCCACCGCACGGTCCAGGCAATAAAGGACGCCGGAATGAAAGCGGCTGTGACACTCAACCCCGCAACACCCGTCGGCACACTTGAGGATATTATAGGCGAGCTGGACATGGTGCTTCTGATGAGTGTGAATCCGGGATTTGGCGGTCAGAAATTCATTGAGCATACCCTGGAAAAGACACGCCGACTGCGCAAGCTGATAGATGAAAGCGGATCAAAGGCGCTGATTGAAATAGACGGCGGAGTGAACCTCACTACGGGGCCGATGCTTGCAGAGGCCGGAGCAGACGTGCTTGTGGCCGGGAATGCCGTGTTTGCCGCACCCGATCCAAAATCCGTAATCGCTCAGCTGGCCGCCCTTTAAACCACTATCAACCGATCTGATAACTTACGACACACATTTCTCCGCAATGACCGATAGAAACAGGACTGCGCAAAGCTTTGATGATTACGAACTTGGTATGGGCGGCGCTCCCGTAAGACCTCGTCCTCAGGACCGCAATACCGAAGCCAAGCGCAATAATGAAAAAAGAACCAAATACTCTCAGGAACGGCCCAAAACGGCTTCCGCACGCGACAACACACGCACTCGCACGGGAGGAGCAACGACCAAACGCCCCGCGCCTGCACGGAAGCCCGCGCAGCCGAAGTACGGGCTGAAGGACTTCTTCACCGACTACCGCACACACCTTGCCTGCGGAATTATTCTATGTGTGATTGCCGTGGTGATGGTCGGTGTATCCGTGAGCTTCTTCTTCAACGGTCAGCTTGACCAAAGCATCACACACGGACGTTCGATTACGGAAATTGAAGCATCCGGCGATGAAGTAGGCAATGCCGGCGGCATCGTTGGCGCACGTCTTGCCAAGTTCCTCATGGTCGATACACTCGGTATCGGATCGTTCATTCTGGCGCTCTATATCTTCCTGATCGGATTGAGATGCATGCGTGCGGTGAAGCTTAACATCATAACACTCACGTTCAAAAGCCTTTATTCCGCTGTAGCTATTTCGCTGATAATGGGCCTGCTCACATTCCACTCCGAAGGCTTCTTCCACCTTGGAGGCAATCACGGCTACTACATCAACGATATGATTCAGCGCTTTTCGGGCGGATTGGGAGCCTATGCCGTGGCTGTGGTTTTGTTCGGGGGTCTGGTGGCAATATACCTGCATCCGCTGCAGACATTTTTCCGCGCGGCAATAGCCACGTTCCGAGGCGTGAAGAGCAAACTACCTGAAAATCTGGGCGAGAAAGTTAGTTCGATCGTAAAACCATCCCCCGTAAACATCAGTTCGCTTGACGAGGCCGAGGGAGAGCCCGCTCACAGCGTAGACACTGAGATGGACGAGGATGAGGTTGAAGAAGAAGTTGAAGCAGAGGAGGAAGTCGAAACTGCGCCCGAGGCTGAAGAACAGCAGGAGACGGAAGAAATCGCACAGGAATTCGATGCTCCCGACATCAATGTGCTTGGCGAAGGAGAAGCTGAAGAAGAATCGGCTGAAGAAGAAATCGAAACCGATGAAATTCCTTTCACCGTGAATCTCCCGAAGGCTCCTGATACAGCTCAGTCCTCTCCCGTGCTGACTATCACCAATATGGCCAACGGTGAAGACGATGTACATGAACTGCCAGACGAAGGCCCGGAAATCAACGACGGCGATCATCTGGGCCTCGACACCATCTACGACCACAAGGCCGAGTTAGGTAACTTCAAGGCACCCAAGACAGGGCTTCTGATCGAGCGTCCCGCCTCCGTTCCTATCGACGAGGAGGAACAGGAAAAGAACAAGAACATGATTGTCGAGGCTTTGCGCAGTTTCGGAGTAGAGATTGCCGAGGTTAAGGCAACCGTGGGTCCGACAGTCACGCTTTTCGAGATCGTGCCTGACAAGGGTGTGAAGATCTCGCGCATCAAGAATCTTGAAGACGATATAGCCATGAACCTTGCGGCACAAGGCATTCGTATTATCGCTCCTATGCCGGGTAAGGGGACGATTGGCATCGAGGTTCCCAACGCGTCGCCTCAGATCGTGGGAATCCGCACAGTACTTGAGAGTGAGGCATATCAGCGGGCCAAGGCCAAAATGGCCCTCCCCATGGCTTTGGGCGCTACAATTTCGAATGACATCTTCATCGCCGACCTGACCAAGATGCCCCACCTGCTTGTAGCCGGTGCGACCGGTCAAGGTAAATCCGTAGGCTTGAACACGATAATAATGTCGCTGATCTACGCTAAGCATCCTTCGGAACTGAAATTCGTGCTGATCGACCCCAAGCGTGTTGAGTTCAGCGTGTACAAAGCTCTTGAAAATCACTACATGGCCAAGCTCCCTGATGAGGATAATCCCATCATCACCGACCCGATGAAGGCCGTGACCACCCTCCAGAGCCTGTGTGAGGAAATGGAGGCTCGCTACGACCTGCTGAGCACGGCAGGGGTGCGAGACATAGCCAAGTACAACGAACGCTTCTGCCAACGTAGGCTCGACCCTCACAAGGGACATCGCTACCTGCCTTATATAGTGATAATTGTGGATGAGTTTGCAGATCTCACCATGGTTGCAGGCAAGGATGTATCGCTGCCCATCGCCCGTATCGCACAGAAGGCACGCGCCGTGGGCATGCATATGATTCTGGCCACGCAACGTCCTTCGACAGACGTGATTACAGGTATGATCAAGGCTAACTTCCCCGGCCGTATAGGCTTCCGGGTACAGCAGATGGTTGACTCCCGCACAATTCTCGATGCTCCCGGTGCGAACCGCCTTATCGGTCGCGGCGATATGCTTTTCAGCAACAGCGGCCAGATGGATCGCGTGCAGTGCGCACTGGTGGAGACCGAAGAAATCGAGGCTGTAGTCGACCACATCTCGGAGCAGATCGGCTATCAGACGGCCTATCCTCTTCCCGAGCCTCCTGCCACGGATGGTGCGGGCGGACTCGTTGAACTCGGCGGAATCGGCGGCTCGGGAGAAGTGAGCAAGAAGGATGAGACGTTCATGATGTGCGCCCGTTTTGTGGGCACGCAGTCTGTGACGTCCACCTCGATGCTACAGCGCAAGTTCAAGATCGGCTTCAACCGCGCGGGCCGCATTATGGAGGATCTCCAGACCTTAGGCATCGTCGGTCCTCCCAACGGCAACAACCCCCGTCAGGTGCAGATGACCTCTGACGAGGTGGAACAGGTGCTTTCGAATCTTTGAACTAAAATCCAAACAAACGCGTTATATTGTTATGAATCACGGATATCGAACGCTCACGCTTCTTCTATGCCTACTTCTCGGTCTGATGGCCGAGGCTCAGCACAATACGGCCGATGACATACTGCGCCGCTGCTCGGCGGAACTCGGATCGACCGGAGCAGCTCAGATGGATTTCACCATCCGCGGCAACGGCGGCGACTTCGACGGGTGTATAACTGTAAGCGGGAAAGCCTTCGCCATGGTGATTCCCGGAGTGCGTGTATGGTTCGACGGAAAGACTCAGTGGACCCTAATGGAGGAAAACAAGAGTGTGAGTATCTCCGAACCTACTCTTGACGAACTGATGGAGTCTAACCCTTTCATTATTCTCGACAACTATGCATCGCGCTACAAAGCCATGCGCGTTGACGGCGCTCCTGAAGGATGCTCCCGAGTGGTGCTGACTCCACAAGGCAAGTCGGCAGCAGGGATCGTGAAAGCCACGCTGACTGTCAAGGACAAGACGGGCTTTCCGACGGCCCTGAACATTGTTTTCGACAACGGAGCCGAAATACAGGCCTCAGTAAAAGCGGCGCGCAAGCTTCCAAAGCCGCGAGCAGGAGCGTTCCGCTTCAAAGCCGCCGACTATGACGTGCTCGAGACTGTCGACCTCCGTTAGGATAGCATGAATATATAACCTTTACATAACTCTCTAATCATAAGCACAACATGAGAACCAAATGTCTTATCATCGGCTCCGGCCCTGCCGGATACACAGCCGGCATATATGCATCCCGCGCCAATCTGATGCCCATAATCGTGGAAGGTCCGCAGCCCGGCGGTCAGCTTACCACTACAACCGAGGTTGAAAATTTCCCGGGCTATTTCGACGGCGTGGAAGGCCCGAAACTCATGGAGGACCTGCGCACACAGGCCGTGCGTTTCGGTGCACGAATTATTTCCGGCCTGGTGACGGATGTGGATTTCAGCGAGCGTCCTTTCAAGGTTGTGGTAGACCACGGCAAGGATACACTTGAGGCTGACACGATCATCATATCGACCGGTGCGTCGGCAAAGTATCTCGGACTGCCGGACGAAACGAAATATCGCGGCATGGGTGTTAGCGCCTGCGCGACTTGCGACGGATTCTTCTTCCGCAACCGTCCCGTGGCTGTTGTAGGTGGCGGCGACACCGCCTGTGAGGAAGCCATCTATCTTGCCGGGCTCGCCTCGAAAGTATATCTTATCGTCAGAAAAGATTATCTCCGCGCCTCGAAAGTGATGCAGAAGCGTGTGGAGGAAAACGATAAAATTGAAGTTCTATTCAACACGCAGACCGTGGGTCTTGAGGGCGGCGAACTTCTTGAGAAAGCACGTCTGGTGCGCTTCAAGGGCACACCGCAAGAGGAAGAGTTCACCGTTGATGTCGAAGGGTTCTTCCTTGCAATCGGCCACCAGCCCAATACGAAGCTTTTCGAGGGCAAGATCGAACTTGACCCGCAGGGGTATATCGTTACGGACGGGAAGACAACCCGCACGAACATCGATGGGGTGTTTGCCGCCGGCGACGTTGCAGATCCCGTGTATCAGCAGGCTATTTCGGCTGCAGGTATGGGCTGCCGCGCTGCGCTTGACGCAGAGAAATTCCTGATGCTTAACGAATAATGTCCAAAAAAGAGGAAATAAAGAAGACCAATGCTGCGCGCCTGCTTGACCGGGCGCGCATCCCCTACTCTCTCATTCCCTACACCGTGGATGAGAATGATCTTGCCGCGGCTCATGTAGCGGAGGAGTTGGACGAGGATATCCGTCAGGTTTTCAAGACAATAGTCCTGAATGGTGAACGTAGTGGGCATTTCGTTTGTGTTGTTCCCGGCAATTGCGAAATAGATCTGAAGAAGGCTGCACATGCGGCCGGAGCAAAGAAAGCCGAACTGATAGCCATGAAGGAGCTCTTGCCTCTAACGGGATATATCCGAGGGGGTTGCTCGCCGATAGGCATGAAGAAGCCGTTCCCGACCTTTTTCCACAGCACGGCACAGGACTTTGACGAGATTTTCGTAAGCGCCGGCGTGCGGGGTCTTCAAATTAAGATCGCCCCTCGAGTCCTGATAGATTTCGTAGGAGCCTCGGTGTGCGATCTCGTAAAGGACACAACCGATTGACAATGCGAAGGACACAGACATGAATACATTCGGACATCTATTTAGGCTGACAGATTTTGGCGAAAGTCACGGGCCGGCAATCGGAGGGGTGATAGACGGCATGCCTGCCGGGATTTTATTCGATGCCGGACTGTTGCGCAACGAAATGGTGCGTCGCCGTCCAGGCGGCGGCAGTGTATCGCCTCGCAAGGAAGAAGACGAGACGGAGGTGCTGTCCGGAATATATCGTGGATTCACGACCGGCGCACCCATTGGCTTCATTATCCGCAATAAGGATGCCCGCCCGGAGGACTACAAGGACATTGTCAGCGGCTATCGACCGAATCATGCCGACTACACGTATGCACTGAAATACCGGCGCTTCAACGACCCGAGAGGCGGTGGGCGCTCGTCAGCACGCCAGACAGCCTGTCGTGTAGTAGCCGGTGCATTCGCCCGCATGGCGCTGTCCAAAATGATGCCTGAATTGCGGATCGAGGCCCGTCTGGAGCAGTCGCTCGAGAAAATTATGGAAGCCCGGACAGCGGGCGATAGTGTAGGCGGGAGTGTGAGCTGCACAATCACGGGCGTACAGGCGGGAATAGGAGAACCGGTGTACGGCAAGTTGCACGCGCGCCTTGCCGAGGCCATGATGGGCATAAACGCCGCCCACGGGTTTGAGTACGGCGACGGTTTCGCACTGGCCGAGGCGCGAGGCTCGGAGGTGATGGATGAAGTTTCCATCAGGAAAGACGGCAAGGTCGAGATTTCCGGCAATCACAGCGGGGGAATTCAGGGCGGCATATCGAACGGCATGCCGATACGTTTCCGCGTGGCGTTCAAACCCACTCCGACTTTTGCGAAAGCACTGCCGGCGGGGAGCCGTGTGGGGCGACATGATCCGTGTGTGGCCATGCGTGCTGTTCCGGTTGTAGAGGCCATGGCTGCTATGGTGATACTTGATTGCCTTCTCGAAGACCGTGCGTACAGAATCCAATGAAGAGCTACGCAGCGTTTTTGGCAGAGCATTTTGAGGGTAAGATTCAAAAGATTCCCGTTGATACCCAACACGTTTGTCCGAACCGTGACGGGACATGCGGGCGAGGAGGATGCACTTACTGCCTCAACGGGGCGTTTTCGCCTGACGCGCAAAAGGCGGGACTGAGCGTGCACAAGCAAATTGCGCGCGGCCGAAAGTTCTTTGCGAAAAAGTATAGCGACATGCGCTATCTTGCTTATTTCCAGAGCCACACACCGACTCATGCGCCTATATCCGTTGTAATAGCCGAGGTGGCCGAGGCTATCTCGGAAGCGGATGTGGCAGGTGTAGTGATCTCCACACGACCTGACTGCCTGCCGAATGAACTGCTGAATTGGTTGACTGGTCTTGGCAAGCCCGTGCTTATGGAAATCGGGGGAGAGAGCAGTCACGACGCAACGCTGCTACGGATAAACCGCTGCCATACGTGGGCCATGACGACCGATGCCGTGCAGCGATGTGCAGCGGCCGGTGTGCCAGTGGGACTTCACCTGATAATGGGACTGCCCGGGGAGGACGAGGAGATGATGCTTGAAACCATCAGAAGGGTGAACGGACTGCCGGTTTCGACGGTCAAGCTGCACCATCTGCAGATTTTGCGCGGGACAGCTCTGGCACGGGATTTTGAGGGCGGAAAATGCGACGATATGGTACGGTTCACGCCGGAGAGTTATGCGGCACTATGCCGGAAAATACTTGATATTCTGCGCGATGACATAGCCGTAGAACGATTCGTGGCTTCAGCTCCGGGGGACATGCTGATAGCACCGCGATGGGGAATAAAGCCCGGGGCGTTCAACAAAATGATCGGTATTTAGACGCTTAGAGTTGGCAACGTGCCAAAGGCACGTCCGTACACATTCGGGCGCTGGATTGGCTTATTTTTCTTTTCGGTTGGGGTTGGCGGGGAACCATCCTTTGCGGACACGTTCGCGCTGTTCGCGGACTTCAAGGATGGACCAAAAGCAGGAAAAAGAGGTGACACCCAACAAGATAGAGACAACTCCGGCTGTAAAAAGAGAGCCTACCAGCGATGCAAGCCCTCCGATAGCGAAAAGCCAGTTGCATTTCTGGCCCATGTAGTACTCGCCCTTGATGACGAGAGGATGAAACACACCGATGATCAGAAAAGTCATCAAGCCGACAAACAGGCCGTCGAAATTGCACATATCCAAAAATATCATGAACTTAGCTTGAGAATGAATTATAAGCAAAATTACGCAATTTTCGGGAATTTCGACGACGGAAGTCAAAAAAAGTTGACAAGGAGGTGTAAATATATTATCTTTGCAGTCCGGAATGAACTTCCGCCAACGAATCAATTTCACTCTAATCCAATCATCACACAATGACCCAAGCAATCAAACAGGCCCTCAACGACAAGGCATGGGCACGCTGGACGGCACTGATCCTGGTGGCGTCGATGATGTTCTTCGCCTACATGTTTGTGGACGTAATGTCGCCTCTCAAGTCGCTTCTCGAAGAAAAGCTCAACTGGGACAGCGCAACTTTCGGCACGTATGCCGCATCTGAATATTTCCTGAACGTATTCTTCTTTTTCCTGATCTTCGCGGGCATCATCCTTGACAAGATGGGCATCCGCTTCACTGGTATACTGTCGGCCTCGATGATGGTTATCGGCGCTGTGATAAAGCTTATCGGTATCAGCGAGTGGTTCCAGGGTACGCAGCTTTGCGAGTGGCTGGACAGCTGGTGGGTAGCATTCCCGGGTTCTGCCAAGATGGCGTCGCTGGGCTTCATGATTTTCGGCTGCGGATGCGAAATGGCCGGCACGACGGTGTCGAAAGCCATTGCCAAGTGGTTCGAAGGCAAGGAGATGGCTCTGGCCATGGGCGTTGAAATGTCGATTGCCCGCTTGGGCGTTTTTGCCGTGATGTGGATTTCGCCTGCATTCTCGAATATGTTCGACCAGTCGGTAGTTGCTCCTGTTGCATTCTGCACTTCCCTCCTCTTCATCGGCCTTATCTGCTATACGGTGTTCACCTTCATGGACAGCAAGCTCGACAAGGAACTCAAGGCCGAGGGACGCGCGGATATTTCGGGCGGCGAGGACGAGGAATTCCACATCTCGGACCTTGGAAAGATCCTAAGCAACAAGATGTTCTGGCTGGTGGCACTTCTTTGCGTGCTCTACTACAGCGGCATCTTCCCATTCCAGCGCTATGCGCCCAACTACGTGCAGGAGACTCTGAATGTGAGCGCCGAGACGGCATCGCGCCTTTTCAGCGTGTTCCCGATTCTGGCAATGGTGCTGACGCCTTTTCTGGGTGCCTTCCTGGACTATAAGGGCCGCGGCGCTACGATGCTGATAATCGGCGCGGTGATCATGACCTGCTGCCATCTGGGCTTTGCGTTCCTGCTGCCGATGGTTCCGGAAGTATGGCTTGCCGTGACGCTCATCCTGATTCTCGGTGTTTCGTTCTCGCTTGTGCCTGCCGCACTGTGGCCTTCGGTTCCGAAGATCATCAACGCGAATATCCTTGGCTCGGCTTATTGCCTCATCTTCTGGATACAGAATATCGGTCTTTGCCTGGTTCCACTCCTTATCGGTACGACTCTGGACGCAACGGGCGGATACCGCGTGCCGATGCTGATCTTCGCCTCGTTCGGATTCCTGGCCATACTCTTCGGTATCTGGCTGAAAGTTCTGAATGCCAAACATCACTACGGTCTTGAAGCGCCGAACGTGAAGAAGAACAAACAGGCTGAAGAAATGGAAATGGAAAGCGTGGACCAATAATTTTTGGCCGTGACGCTTGACATGTTCAAAAAAAAGCGTAAATTTGCACCAACAAACAATTCTCACATAATTCAACACAATCAAAAACGACTATTATGGCATACGTAATTACCGATTCTTGCGTGGCTTGTGGCACCTGCCTCCCCGAATGCCCCGTTAGCGCAATCAGCGAAGGCGAAATCTACCACATCGATCCGGATACCTGCATCGACTGCGGCACCTGCGCCAGCGTTTGCCCCAGCGAAGCTATCATCCCCGGCGAATAATACGCACGCA
>CAMWNH010000017.1 GCA_947175605.1 uncultured Porphyromonadaceae bacterium | reverse complement strand
GAAGGGCAGCTAAGAACAAGTATTCACAATCAATAAACAATTTCTAAGAAGTATGAAGAAATTCTACACACTTGCACTTGCCGCAGTTGTAGCCCTCGGTGCTTCGGCAGCCGAGAAGCAGGCCTACACCGGTGAAACGCTCGTACGTAAGGGTGAATTGAAGGCTGCCACCGTTATCGCAGATCGCGAGATTAGCCTTCCCACAGTCCGCAAATCCGCACCCGCCAAGGCCGTAGCCGCATCGGACATCACGGCTCTTGATGCATGGAAATACTATGGTCTTCTCAACAACGCCAGCGGAGATCAGGAAAAAGCTCTTAATATCACAGTTAAAGACGCAGCAACCGGCAAACTCGAAATCCTTCTCGCCGGCAGTTTCAAACTTGAAGGTACGCTTGACGCTGCAAAAGGAACAGTCAGCATCGCCAACAAGCAGTATCTTGGCCAGGATGAAGACGGTGATATTATTTTCTATATAAAGGATATGGACGAGACAACGGGTGATATTACCGACGGTGCCTCTGCTGCTATTGCTACCGTTGGTACCTACCAGGATGGTTCAGTAGTATTCCCCCCGCTCAATGTATGGGCAATCGGTGACCCCGAAAATGAGGCCGCAGGCTGGTATGTACTCTCTGCAATGAACCAGTTCGGTGCTCCTACTCCCACGATCGTCGGTTCTTTCCTTGAGAATCTGGTATATCCGAACTTTACAGGAGAAGAAAATACTAACTACGCTGACGTAGAACTCCTTGTTACAGAGACCTCTGTAACTGTCAAAGATCCCCTTAGAGATCTCTATGTAGTATTAGGCTATGGCGAATACTTGAGCCCCGACCTGGTTCTTGACATCACCGATCCTGATGACGTAAAGTTCGGTCTGACCAACACAAGCCTTGGCTATTATTATTTCAACGAAGGCTGGTATGCAGCTACATATGATGAAGCATTAGATCCCGCTCTCGCATGCAAACTGACCAAAGAAGGCGACAACGTGACCATCACCTTCCCCTTCCACTCCACCACTCTCTTCAAGGGCCAAGACTTCTACTATGGTTCACTGAATGAGAGCGTGCTGAAGTACACCCAGCCCTCCAGCGGCATTGAGAATGTGGCTGCAGAAGAGGGTAACGGCCCGGCTGTTTACTACAACCTCCAGGGCGTGCGCGTTGAGAACCCCCGCAACGGTGTTGTAATCCGCGTGCAGAACGGCAAGGCTACAAAAATGCTCGTAAAGTAAGAAATACGACACACATATCACACCTCACCCGTCGGACATGAGTCCGGCGGGTGTTTTTTTGTGTGCCACGGCTTGCAAATGAGGATATTTTGGAGTAATTTTGCAGTTGATTTTTACCGCAATTATTGATCCAATATACAATGCTTACAGCTAAGGAAATCCGCCAGTCCTACAAGGACTTTTTCGAAAAGCACGGACACCATATCGTGCCTTCGGCCCCGATGGTTGTCAAGGACGACCCTACCCTCATGTTCACCAACGCCGGCATGAACCAGTTCAAGGACATCATTTTAGGCAATGCGGCGCCGAAACACAAGCGCGTGGCCGACAGCCAGAAGTGTCTGCGCGTGAGCGGCAAGCACAACGACCTTGAGGAAGTGGGACATGACACGTATCACCACACGATGTTCGAAATGCTGGGCAACTGGAGCTTCGGCGACTACTTCAAGGAAGAAGCCATCGAGCTGGCGTGGGAATATCTGGTGGATGTTCTGAAGCTTGACCCGTCGCGCCTGTATGCGACGGTGTTCGAGGGCTCGCCTGCCGAGGGCCTGGGCCGCGACGACGAGGCGGCCGCCATCTGGGAGCGTCATCTGCCCAAGGATCACATAATCAACGGCAACAAGCACGACAACTTCTGGGAAATGGGCGATACGGGTCCTTGCGGCCCCTGCTCGGAAATCCACATCGACCTCCGCTCGGAAGAGGAGCGCAAGGCCGTGCCTGGCGCTGAGCTTGTGAACCACGACCATCCGCAGGTAATCGAGATATGGAACCTGGTGTTCATGCAGTTCAACCGCAAGGCCGACGGCTCGCTGGAACCGCTGCCGGCAAAGGTGATAGACACGGGCATGGGCTTCGAACGCCTGTGTATGGCGCTGCAGGGCAAGACTTCGAACTACGATACGGACGTGTTCACGCCTCTCATCGACAAGATAGCACAGCTTTCCGGCAAGAAGTACGGCGAGCAGGCTGATGTGGACGTGGCCATGCGTGTGATCGCCGACCATGTGCGCACGATAGCCTTCTCCATAGCCGACTCGCAGCTGCCGGGCAATGCCAAGGCGGGCTATGTGATACGCCGTATTCTGCGTCGCGCCGTGCGCTATGCATATACCTTCCTTGAACAAAAGGAGGCTTTCATGTATCGCCTGATAGATACGCTGATAGATTCGATGGGCGAGGCTTATCCCGAACTGAAGGCGCAGCGCGAGCTGATAATGCGCGTGATCAAGGAGGAAGAAGATTCCTTCCTGCGCACGCTTGAGAACGGCATACGGCTGCTGGACGACGCCGTGGCTGCGGCCAAGGCCGAGGGCAAGACGCAGATCTCGGGTAAGCAGGCATTCACGCTTTACGACACCTACGGCTTCCCGCTGGACCTGACGGACCTGATACTGAAGGAGCAGGGCATGACTCTGGACAAGGAGGAATTCGACCGCGAGATGCAGGCCCAGAAGCAGCGCGCACGCAAGGCTGCGGCCGTGGAGGCCACGGACTGGACCATCGTGCGCGATGGCGAGCAGGAGTTCACGGGCTACGACCATGACGAGACGGAAAGCCGCATCCTGCGCTACCGCCACGTGAAGCAGAAGGGGCAGGAATATTATCAGATAATTCTGGACAAGACGCCTTTCTACGCTGAAATGGGCGGCCAGACGGGCGACAAGGGCACCCTGACGGACGCCGAAACCGTTGAAACGATAGAGATCTATGACACGAAGCGCGAGAACGGCACAGGCGTGCACCTGAGCAAGAAGCTTCCCGCCAACCCGGCAGGGACTTTCCGCGCGGCCATCGACAAGGAGACGCGCCTGGCCACGAGCCGCAACCACACGGCCACGCATCTGCTGCACGAGGCTCTGCGCGAGGTATTAGGCACGCACGTCGAGCAGAAAGGCTCGTATGTATCGCCCGAGCTGCTGCGCTTCGACTTCTCGCACTTCCAGAAGCTTACGCCGGAGGAACTGACAAAGGTTGAACGTCTGGCCAACCGCAAGGTGCGCGAGGCCATCGCCCGTGACGAACGCCGCAATTGTCCGATCAAGGAGGCCCGCGAAATGGGCGCAATGGCGCTGTTCGGCGAGAAATACGGCGACGAGGTGCGCGTGATACGCTACGGCGACTCCATTGAGCTTTGCGGTGGCACGCATGTGGAGAACACGGGCAACATCGGCATGATCAAGATTCTGAGCGAGAGCTCTATATCGGCCGGCGTGCGCCGTATCGAGGCAATCACGGGCGAGGCTGTGGAAGACGCCGTGGCTCATCTGGGTTCTACGCTGCGCGAGATCGCGGGCTTCTTCAACAATGCACCTGACGTGCTTGCGGCTATACGCCGTTTCGTGGACGAGAACGCCGAACTGAAGGCGCAGGTGGAAGAACACTTCCGCGAGCGCGTGAAGGCTCTGAGCGAAGATGTGCTGGCCAAGGCTGAAATGAGTGCCGACGGCAGCTACAAGATAGCCACGCTTTCGGGTGTGCGCATGGCCGATATACCCAAGGCTGTGGCCTTCGCAATCCGCGAGGCTTCGCCCAAAGCTACGGCTTTCGTGGCAGCGACGGTCGATCCGACGGGCAAGCCTCAGCTGACGGTGATGCTGACGGACGACCTTGTGGCTTCGGGCATGAATGCGGCGACCATAGTGCGCGGCGCGGCCAAGAACATCAAGGGCGGCGGCGGTGGCCAGCCCGGCTTTGCACAGGCCGGCGGCAAGAGCGCCGAGGGCCTGACGCAGGCGCTGAAGGAAATGACGGATGCCGTACGCGGCTGAAACTGAAACAACGGATTCGGAATGACGGACAACACACTACTGAACC
This sequence comes from uncultured Porphyromonadaceae bacterium, assembly GCA_947175605.1. GTDB lineage: Bacteria > Bacteroidota > Bacteroidia > Bacteroidales > Muribaculaceae > CAG-873. The sequence goes on along the minus strand of CAMWNH010000017.1, from coordinate 30,183 downwards.
GACTGGACGGCATCGAAGCCCGCTATGAGGAAATCAGCACGCTGATAACCGACCCGGCCGTGATAGCCGATATGAAACGCTACGTCCGTCTGACGAAGGAATATAAGGACCTGGGCAGACTTGTGGAGGCCACACGGCGCTACCGCAGTCTGCTCGGGAATATCGAAGAGGCCAGAGAGCTCCTGAGTTCGGAAAGCGATCCTGAGATGCGCGAAATGGCCAAGGAGGAGCTGGATGAGGCCAGCGCCGCCCTACCCTCGCTGGAGGAGGAAATAAAGCTGCTGCTGATTCCGGCTGACCCTGAAGACGCCAAGAACGCCATTCTTGAAATCCGGGGCGGCACGGGCGGCGACGAGGCGGCAATCTTCGCCGGCGATCTCTGCAAGATGTACATGAAGTACTGCGAGAGCAAGGGTTGGAACGTGGCCGTGACGTCGGCTTCGGAAGGCGCTGCCGGCGGCTATAAGGAGGTGGTGCTGAGCGTGACGGGCGAGGGTGTATACGGGATTCTGAAATATGAATCGGGCGTGCACCGCGTGCAGCGTGTGCCGGCAACGGAGACTCAGGGACGTGTGCACACGTCGGCGGCGACTGTGGCCGTGCTGCCTGAGGCCGAAGCCTTCGACGTGGAAATAAACGAGGGCGAGATCAAGTGGGATACGTTCCGCTCGGGAGGCGCCGGAGGTCAGAACGTGAATAAGGTCGAGTCGGGTGTGCGTCTGCGCTACATGTGGAAGAATCCCGTGACGGGTACGACGGAGGAAATCCTGATCGAATGTACCGAAACGCGCGACCAGCCCAAGAACAAGGAACGGGCACTGAGCCGCCTGCGCACGTTCATCTACGACAAGGAGCATCAGAAATATCTGGACGACATAGCCTCGCGACGTAAGACGCTCGTGAGCACGGGCGACCGCTCGGCCAAAATCCGAACGTACAATTATCCGCAGGGACGCATCACGGACCATCGCATAAACTACACTATCTATAACCTCCAGGCTTTCGTGGACGGAGACATACAGGATGTGATAGACCACCTGATCATAGCTGAAAACGCCGAGAAGCTCAAGGCTGCGGAAATGTAAACCTATAAAAACAAATATCATTAATTATGAAACGCAACGAGCTCGTAGACAATATCTTCCGCAAGGGAAGCTTTCTGTGTGTCGGTCTTGACACTGATATTAAGAAACTGCCGCCTCACCTTTTGGAGAAAAAAGGCAGCGAGCATCCCGCGCTGACGTTCAACAAGGCTATTATCGATGCAACGGCCGACTACTGCGTGGCCTACAAGCCCAATCTCGCATTCTACGAGAGCCTCGGCGCCGAAGGCATCACGGTGCTTGAGGAAACGGTGAAATACATCCGCGAAAAGTATCCCGACCAGTTCATAATCGCCGATGCCAAGCGCGGCGACATAGGCAACACGGCGGCCATGTATGCGCGCAGCTTCTTCGAAACGATGGACTTCGACGCCGTGACGCTCGCACCCTACATGGGCGAGGACTCCGTGCGCCCGTTCCTTGAATACAAGGATAAGTGGTCCATCATCCTTGCTCTGACTTCCAATAAGAGCGCTACGGACTTCGAGACGGTATTGGACCACAACGGCGTGGCTATGTATGAGCGCGTGCTACGCCGCTCGCGCCACTGGGGTTCGCCCGTGGATACGATGTATGTGGTGGGCGCCACGCAGGCCGAACACCTCGCGAAGGTCCGCGAAATCGTTCCGCGTCATTTCCTGCTCGTGCCAGGTGTGGGCGCTCAGGGCGGCAGCCTCGAGGAAGTGGCCCGCTACGGCATGATCGACGAGTGCGGCCTGCTGGTGAACTCGTCGCGAGGCATCATTTACGCCTCCTCGGGCGAAGACTATGCCGAAGCAGCCGGCGCCGCTGCCCGCAAGCTTGCTGAAGAAATGAAGGCTCTGCTACCGGCCTGAGAAATCTTAAAGTAGACGTATGCGCTTGTCGGAACTGAAGCCCGGACAATCGGGCGTGGTCGTGAAAACACTCGGACACGGGGCGTTCAGAAAACGCGTTCTGGAGATGGGCTTTATCCGCGGCCACGTGGTGCATGTCCTGCTTCAGGCGCCGCTCAACGACCCGATAAACTATCGCATCATGGGCTACGAAGTGAGCCTCCGACGCTCGGAAGCGGCCATGATAGAGGTCGTGGCCCTGGAGGGCGAGGATTGCCGGCAATGCGAACACCTCGACGAACGATGCGCCCACTGCCCCGTGGCCGACATAGCCCACGGCAGCGACCGCTCCGACGATCAAAGGCCCGGCTGCGACACCCAGCAGGAGGAGATGAAGCGCATAATCTCCAGTCAGTCGCACATCGTGAACGTGGCGCTTATCGGCAACCCCAACTGCGGCAAGACTTCGCTGTTCAACATCGCTTCGGGGGCCAAGGAACACGTGGGTAACTATTCGGGCGTGACCGTCGATGCCAAAAGCGGACGATTCGACTACAAAGGATATACTTTCAATATCGTCGACCTGCCCGGCACCTACTCCCTGACCACATACTCGCCCGAGGAGATGTACGTGCGCCGCTATCTGCGCGACAACACGCCGGACGTGATAATAAACGTGGTGGACGTATCAAATCTCGAGCGCAACCTATACCTTAGCACCGAGCTTATCGACATGGACCGCTCGATGGTGATAGCGCTGAACATGTACGACGAGCTGCGCGCTCGCGGAGCCGAGCTCGACTACCGCACACTTGGCAAGATGATAGGCGTGCCCATGGTGCCCGTGGTGAGCAAGACGGGCGAAGGCGTTCCGGAACTTTTCGATACGGTTATATCCGTGTTCGAGGGACGCAACGACGATGTGCGCCACGTGCACGTGAACCTCGGAGGCGACACGGAAGGCGCCCTGCGTCAGATGGTGGACCTTATCAAAAGCGAACCAGGACTAAGCACCCACTTCTCGCCCCGCTATACGGCCATAAAACTACTCGAAGGCGACCACGAGATAGAAGACCGCCTGACCGCACGCAAGAACAGTTCCGACGGCCCTCCGACGCCCGGCAGAGGCCATCAGCGCCACAGGCTGATGCTGTTGCGCGACAAGCTGCGCGGACGCATCGAAGCGCTCCACGACGAAGACATCACGGGCATGATAGCCGGCGCGAAGTACGGCTTTATAGCTGGCGCCCTGGCCGAGACCTACACCCCCGGACGCGAGCAGAAAAGCCAGGCCACGCGCGTGCTCGACCGCCTGGCCACAAACCGCTTCCTCGGCTTCCCGATTTTCTTCCTGATCATGCTCTTCATCTTCTGGGCCACCTTCTTCGTGGGCCAGTATCCGATGGAATGGATAGAGACGGCCGTGAGCTTTCTAAGCCACCTCGTGGAAAAGACTATGCCCGCGGGCCCGCTTAAGGATCTCATTGCCGACGGCATCATAGGCGGCGTGGGCGGCGTGATCGTGTTCCTGCCCAACATCCTGATACTCTACTTCATGATATCCTTCATGGAGGACTCGGGCTACATGGCCCGCGCAGCCTTCATCATGGACAAGCTCATGCACAAGATAGGGCTGCACGGCAAGAGCTTTATCCCCCTTGTGATGGGCTTCGGCTGCAACGTTCCCGCCGTGCTTGCCACACGCTCCATCGAAAGCCACTCGAGCCGCCTGATAACCATACTTATAAACCCCTTCATGAGCTGCTCGGCGCGCCTGCCCGTGTATGTGCTCATAATCGGAGCGTTCTTCCCGGCGCACGCGGCGCTCGTCTTTGCCGGCGTCTACCTCACGGGCATCCTCGTGGCCGTGATTACGGCGCGAATGCTCCGGCGATTCTTCTTCAAGAAGGACGAGACTCCTTTCGTGATGGAGCTTCCGCCCTACCGTCTTCCGACATTCAGGGCCTCCGTGAGCCACACGTGGGAGAAGGGCCGCCAGTATCTCAAGAAGATGGGCGGCATAATCCTTGTGGCCAGCATCATAGTCTGGGCTCTGAACTACTTCCCCCTACACAACGATGCGGAGCTTGCAGCAAGCGAACCTGCGTCAAGCCTACTGACTGACGACAGCGCCATCGACACCTCGCGAGACTCCTATCTGGAGATGGCCGGCAAGACCCTCAATCCGCTTATGGAGCCTTTGGGATTCAGCTGGCGCGCCACAGTGGCAGCTCTGGCAGGAGTGCCGGCAAAGGAAATCGTGGTATCGACCCTGGGCGTACTCTACACCAATGACGAGGCCGTGGAGAACGGGCGCCTTGCATCGCGCCTTACCGCTCCGCGCGGCCCGCAGCACCGCCCTGATTTCACGGCTGCATCGGCCCTGGCCTTCATGATATTCATCCTCCTATACTGCCCCTGCACGGCCACAGTCACGGCCATTGCGCGAGAGACGGGGCGCTGGCGCTACGCGCTTTTCAGTATCGTGTACAATACGGCCGTAGCATGGCTCGTAGGTCTTGTGGTGTATAAGTTGGCAATAATGCTGACATAGCCCCGCCGACGAGGCAATAAATCGCCGTCCGCCACGTTTGTATGATATGAAGAATTTGAAAGCACCGCACACAGCCATCGCGCTCCTTGCCGGAGTGTTGCTCGCGCTTGCGTGTCCCGCCGGGGCGCGCGGTCAGGGTGGCGGAGCGGCATACAACTTTCTGGACATCACTTCCTCGGCGAAGATCTATGGCCTTGGCGGAATGAATATATCTCTGGTGGACGATGACCTGATGAGTTCCGACCAGAATCCGGGCCTTCTCGGCGCAGAGATGAGCGGGCAGGTTGCGCTGAACTACATGCACTACATGGGCGGCTCGCACTTCGCCGGCGTGCGCTACGCACACTCGCAGGGCGAACACGGCACATGGAGCGCACAGATACGCTACTTCGGCTACGGCTCCATGGACGAGCGCAACGAATTCGGCGAAATCATAGGCAGCTTCTCGCCGCAGGACGTGGCCTTCGGAGGCACGTACAGCTATGACTTCAACGACCGGCTTCGCGGCGGTATAGACCTGAAACTGATTTACAGCGGATATGCCGACTATACGGCTTTCGCGCTGAGCACCGACCTCGGCATCAACTATTACGATCCGGACAAGGATCTGTCGCTCTCGGCCGTCGTGGCCAATGCCGGCGGCCAAATAAAGCGATTCACCGACGCCTATTCGCGTCTGCCGTTCGACATTCGTTTAGGCTGGTCGCAAAGCTTCGGCACCTTCCCCGTGCGTTTTTCCATCACGGCGCATAATCTTACGAAATGGAAGCTGCCCTACTACAAGACGGGCGACGGCTCGGCCGACTCGGAACCCGAACTCGTGGACAGCTTCGTCAGCAATCTTTTCCGCCACCTCGTGTTCGGAGCCGATCTGATAAGCAGCAATAACTTCTATGTGGGCATAGGCTATAACTACAAGACCCGCACGGATATGTCCACATACAAACGCAATTTCTTTTCGGGCTTCTCGCTGTCCGCCGGCCTCCGAGCTAAGGAATTCGGTGTGGGCCTGGCCTTCGCGCAGCCCCATTCCGGGGCCACGTGCCTGATGGTAAATCTCAGCTTAAATATCCAAGATCTGTTACGAAAATGAAAAAAATACGAGTGGCAATCGACGGCTATTCGTCGTCGGGCAAGAGCACGATGGCGCGTCGCCTCGCGGCCGTCACGGGCTACAGATATATCGACTCCGGCGCCATGTACCGCGCCGTGACACTCTATGCGCTTGACCACGGCATGGTGGGCGAGGACGGCACCGTGGACGAAGCCGCGCTCGTGGCCGCACTGCCTGAGATCCACATCGACTTCGCTCCGGCCATCTCGCCGGAGGATGTGCAGCACACGCTGCTGAACGGCACGGACGTCGAGACGGAAATCCGCCGTCTGCGCGTGAGCAACGCCGTCTCGCCTGTGGCAGCTATTCCGGCCGTGCGCCGTGCGCTCGTGAGCCTGCAGCAAGCCATGGGTGGTGAGGGCGGCATCGTCATGGACGGACGCGACATAGGCACTACCGTCTTCCCCGATGCCGAGCTGAAGATTTTCGTGAACGCTTCGGCCGAAACCCGCGCGCAGCGCCGCTTCAAGGAGATGACCGACAAGGGCTCGCAGGTGAGCTATGCCGATGTGCTGGCCAATGTCGTGCGCCGCGACCATATAGACGAGACCCGCGAGGAGAGCCCCCTGCGTCGCGCGGACGACGCCCTGGACCTTGACAATTCCACGATGAGCATCGAGGAGCAGGACGCATGGCTCCTGAATGCTTTTAGAGCTGCCGAAAAGAAAGCCTGACGTGATGTATCGAGTAGAAATCGATCCTGAATCCGGATTCTGCTTCGGCGTTGTCACGGCCATACGTAAGGCGGAGGAGCATCTTGGAGAGCACGATGGCGAGGAGACGCTGTGCTGTCTGGGCGACATCGTGCATAACTCCGACGAAGTGGAACGCCTGCGCCGCAAAGGACTGCGAACCATCACGCACGATGAACTCGACCGGCTGCCCGAGGGTGCGAGCGTACTTCTGCGCGCACACGGCGAGCCGCCCGAGACCTACCGTCGAGCCGAAGCACGGGGCATCCGTCTGATAGACGCTACCTGCCCCGTGGTCCTGCGTCTGCAGCAACGTGTGAAAGAGGCTTATCGCTCGCAGGAGCGGCCGCAGATCGTGATATACGGCAAGAACGGACACGCCGAGGTAAACGGCCTCGTGGGACAGACGGAAGGCCGCGCCATCGTCGTGGAAGGGCCCGAAGGACTCGAGGCCGTGGATTTCACGCGCCCCATCGCCCTATTTTCGCAGACTACGAAAAGCCTCGAAGGCTTCCGCGGTATCATCGCCGAAATAGAAAAACGCATCAGCCCCGGCGTGGATTTCAACTACTACGACACGATATGCCGCCAGGTGAGCAACCGTGCCGACCATCTGCGCGAGTTCGCGCGCGCACACGACGTAGTGCTTTTCGTGGCCGGGACCAAGAGCAGCAACGGCAAAGTGCTTTTCAACCACTGTCTGAGCGAGAATCCCCGCACACACCTTATTGCCAACGCCACGGAGTTGCAGCCCGAATGGCTTGAAGGCGCCGCCAGCGTAGGCATCTGCGGTGCTACCTCCACCCCGCGTTGGCTCATGGAGGAAGTGGCCGCGCGGCTGCAGTGATTTTGTTTTGGCGTAACTAATGTTTCGCCCCCTCTCCAATGAAAGAATTTATAGCCATAGATGTGGAGACTGCCAACTTCAGTCCCTCGAGCATTTGTGCCGTAGGAGCGGCTAAGGTGCGCGACGGCCTCGTCGTGGACACACGCTACACGCTCGTGCAGCCCGAGCCCAACTACTACTCGCGCCGCTGCGTGGCCGTACATGGTCTGACCGACGACGACACATGGAACGCGCCCTGCTTCGGCACGGTATGGAAGGAGCTGGATGCATGGATGCGAGCAGACCTGCCCGACGGCGCCGAACCCATGCTGGTGGCCCACAATGCAGGCTTCGACAGCCGGTGCATAGCCGAGGCATGCCGCATCTACGGCCTCGAAGCGCCAGTCATGTGGGCCGACACGCTTGCTGCCGCCAGGAAAGCCATTCCGCGAGGCATGCTGGCCTCGAAGAGCCTCGACTCGCTGTGTGCTTTCTTCGGCATCCCGCTCGAAAAACACCACTGCGCGCTCGACGACGCCGTGGCCTGCGCCAAGCTGGGCATAATACTTCTGGATGAAGCATGATTTTTTCGCCGGCATACGAGGATAATAGCGGAATGTTTTGTAATTTTGTATTCTGCAAATACAGTACACAGTCCACTATCCGTAGAAAACAATGGCGGTAATTGTAAACATCGAGACATCGACCAACGTATGCTCCGCGGCCCTGACTGCCGAGGGCCAGATTCTAACGCATTTCGAGGACTTCACGGGCCGCAATCATGCCGAGCTGCTGAGCGACTACGTGAAGGGCTGTCTTGACTTTGCCCGCGAGCGCGAGATTGCCGTGGAGGCAGTGGCCGTGAGTATCGGTCCGGGCTCGTATACCGGTCTGCGCATAGGTCTTAGCGAGGCCAAGGGGTTGGCATATGCCCTCGACGTGCCTTTGATAGGTGTGAACACGCTGGCGCTGATGGCCACTCGCGTGATGTTCTCCACGGATGACGTAGACCCGGAGAGCATTCTCGTACCCATGCTTGACGCTCGCCGGATGGAAGTGTACACGGCCGCCTACGACTTCGGACTGGTTCCGCTGATGGAGCCTCAGCCTCTCATACTGGATTCGGATTCCTATTCCGGACTTCTGTCGCAGGGACGTCCGGTGCTCTTCTTCGGCAACGGCATGCCCAAGTTCCGTGAACTCATAGGCATGGACGCCCCCGCCAATGCCGTATTTGTTGATGGTGTTGAGCCTGTCGCCGTGGACATGGTGGCGCTTTCCGAACTGGCCTACGCACGGCGTGACTTCATCGACCGCGCCTACTCCACCCCACTCTACCTCAAGGACTTCCAGGCCACGACGCCTAAGAAAAATATATTCGGCAATAAAGAATGAAACATCCGTCGCTGACAGAAGAACAGGCCGCCGATGTGCGCGCAGCCGTAGAAACGCTCCGCAAGGGCGGCGTCATTCTCTATCCTACGGACACGATATGGGGGCTGGGTTGCGACGCCCGTAACCCGGAGGCCGTGCGCCGCATTTTTGACATAAAGCATCGCGCGGATGCCAAAGCACTGATCACCCTGGTGGACAGCGTCGCTGCACTCGAACGCACCGTAGCCGAGATTCCCGAAGTGGGATATCAGCTTCTGGAAGCTACCGAGGATACTCCCACCACGATAATCTACGACGCGGCCGCGCCCGGCGCACTTGCCCCCGAACTCATGGCCGAGGACGGCAGTGTGGGCGTGCGCGTGACCTCCGAAGCCATCTCGGCCGCCATATGTCGCGGACTCCGCGGACCGCTTGTCAGCACCTCGGCCAATATCAGCGGACAAAAAGCTCCGTCATGCTTCGCCGAGATTGACCCTGAAATCATACGTGCCGCGGACTATGTGTGCACATCGAGGCGCCACGAGGCGCCCGGCTCCGCAAAGCCTTCGGCCATTCTTAAACTTGGCGCGGGAGGCACCATAAAGATAATCCGCTGATGAAGGAGCTTACACGCCAGAGACTCATCTACGTAACGTCGGACTTCCTGATGCTCAATGTCGGGATAATGATTTTTTATGTCCTGCGTTATAGACTTCTGTCGGCCGTGGAACCGACGGGGAGCTTCTGGTCGTGGTATCTCTTTCCCAACGTAATACTCGGCCAACTTTTCTTCCCGCTTGCCGTGGAGGGGCTGTATGTGCTTTCGGGCTTCTACAATCGCTCGCAGCTCTACTATCGCTCGCGCCTCGATGACTTCACCAACACTCTGGGCACGAGCTTCGCGGGCATGCTGCTCGTATATTTCTCGGCCATGCTCAACGACAGCTTCATCAACCGTGCGCTCTCATACGAACTCATGCTCATTCTCTGGGCATGTCTATTCATACCGGTCTATGCCATGCGCCTGCTCATCACCACACGCATCATCCGCCGCATGGGCAGCGACGGCAGGGGGTGGCGCACACTCATTGTAGGCGTGGCGCCTGCGGCCGTCAAGGAAGCGCGCCGCATCGAGAACAGCCGCCGCAAGCAGGGCATGACAGCCGTCGGATTCATCGACCCCATGCACGAATATGTGGAAGAAGGCACGGAGCTGGAAGGACTGCCCGTCTATGGCTATAAGACGGATTTCCGCGACATGAAGCACCGGCAGACGGTGGATGCTATAGTGGTCATGCCCCACCCTTCGGGCATGAACTCCACGTTGAATGTCATCGACAAACTTTATCCGCTGGACCTTCCCCTGCTCATCCCTCCGGGGCTGCACAATCTTATCACCATGCGTCCGCGCACGACTTTGGTGAATGCCGAGCCGCTTGTGGATATTACCAATGCAAATGTCCCCCCGCGCGTGGCCAACACGAAAAGGCTCGCCGATATCATCGTGTCGTCCATAGGCCTTGTGGTGCTGTCGCCCGTACTTCTGGCGCTGGCGATTGCCGTGAAGCTCGACTCCAAAGGGCCGGTGATATATCGCCAGGAACGCATAGGCTTCCACAAAAAGCCTTTCAAGATACTCAAGTTCAGGACCATGCACATGCATGCCGAAGATAATGGTCCGGCACTCTCGTCGACCGATGATCCACGCATTACCCGCGTGGGACGCACGCTTCGGAAATACAGGCTCGATGAGCTGCTGCAACTGTGGAACGTCCTTAAGGGCGAGATGTCGCTCGTGGGACCGAGACCCGAGCGTGAATACTACGTGAAGCAGATTCTCGAGCGCGTGCCCGCCTATAGCCTGATCCATCAGGTACGCCCTGGAATTACCTCGTGGGGCATGGTGAGATTCGGCTACGCCACGACCGTAGATGAAATGATCGAACGTCTGCGCTACGACCTCCTGTATCTTGAGAACGTGAGCCTCGGCGTGGATTTGAAAATATTGTATCATACGGTAGACACCGTGTTGTCGGGCCGTGGAATGTAAGTGAACGATGGAGCTAACGGAAGAAAAAACGCAGCACAAGGGCAATGATGCCGGCGAAGAAGTCCGCACGGGTGGACGTCTGCGCGACATGTTCATGCGCTTTCTCATCTGGCGCGAACGCCATATAAAGGAGAAAAACTTCGTGCTGGTGCTGGCTCTCTTTGTCGGCATCTTCTCCGGTCTTGCGGCTCTGGTGCTCAAATTCCTGATCCATACAATCTCAGGAATACTCACTGCCCATATGAGTGTGGACTCGGGCAACTATATGTATATACTCCTGCCTGCCGTGGGCGTTATACTGTCGGCCTTGTATGTGCGTTATGTGGTGCGCGATGATATTTCGCATGGCGTGACGCGCGTGCTCTATGCCATCTCGCAGAACAAGAGCCGCCTGAAAAAGCATAACATCTACACATCCGTAGTGGCTTCATCGGTGACTATCGGATTCGGCGGATCCGTCGGTGCCGAAGGTCCTATAGTCTACACCGGAGCCGCAATCGGCTCGAATCTCGGGGCTGCCTTCCGCATGTCGCCTCGAATTCTCATGATACTCGTGGGATGCGGAGCGGCTGCCGGTATCGCCGGCATTTTCAAAGCTCCCATAGCCGGCATGCTGTTTACGATCGAAGTGCTCATGCTCGACCTGACTACCGTATCCGTGATGCCGCTGCTGATAGCATCCATCACTTCGGCCACCATCGCCTATGTCTACACGGGATATGAGTTCGAATTCTTCTTCGCGCAGAGCGAGGATTTCTATACCTCGCGCATTCCCTTCGCCATCGTGCTCGGACTGGTCTGCGGCTTCGTTTCCATATACTTTACGAAGGTCATGAACTTTATGGAGGGAATCTTCCGCAAGTTCAAGAACCGATGGTTCAAGACGCTCGTAGGCTGTGTCATACTCTCCGGACTCGTGTTCCTCTTCCCGCCGCTCTACGGCGAAGGCTACGGCTCCATCACAGGGCTTCTGGCAGGCGATCCCGGCTCCATTGTCGAAGGCTCCATCTTCTATGGCGAGGGAGGCAGCAAGTGGTTCATTCTCCTCTTTATTTTCCTTCTGGTGATGATGAAGGGCTTCGCCACCTCTTCCACCAATGGTGCCGGCGGTGTCGGTGGCACCTTCGCGCCCTCGCTTTACGTCGGGTGTATGACGGGATTCATCTTCGCCTACGGCCTGAACTCCTTCATCCTGCCGGCGGGCATTGTCCTGTCCACCAAGAACTTCGCGCTGATAGGCATGGCCGGAGTGATGTCCGGAGTAATGTACGCTCCTCTGATGGCCATATTCCTCACGGCTGAACTCACGGGGGGCTACTCGCTGTTCCTCCCGCTGCTGATCGTAAGCACGATATCATACGGCACAGCAAAGATGTTCGCCCCCTACAGCATCTATGCCACACGTCTTGCAAAACGCGGTGAACTCATGACCCACCACAAGGACAAGGCCGTGCTGACGCTGCTTAAGGTGAACTCCGTGATCGAAACGGACTTCAAGCCCGTATATCCTGAAATGACACTGAAAGAAATGGTGGATGTGATTTCGCAAAGCAAACGCAATCTTTTCCCCGTAATCAACGAGAAGCGACAGCTCGTGGGCATAGTGCTCCTCGATGACATTCGCAACATCATGTTCCGCGCCGATCTCTATCGGAAAATGCGAGTGAGCACCTTCATGACCGCTCCGCCCGGAAAAATCACGCTGGGCAACTCCATGGAGTCCGTCATGAAGCTGTTCGACGACACCGGAGCCTGGAACCTGCCTGTCGTGGACACAACGGGAGAATATGTGGGCTTTGTCTCGAAAAGTAAGATATTCAACTCCTACAGGCGTGTGCTCAGACACTACTGCGAGGATTGATCAACTGATATAGAAACAAATAATAGTAGATAAGATATGGCTTTACAATGCGGTATAGTCGGACTTCCCAATGTGGGAAAATCCACTCTGTTCAACTGCCTGTCGAATGCCAAGGCGCAGTCGGCAAACTTCCCTTTCTGCACGATCGAACCCAACGTGGGCGTGATAACCGTGCCTGACGACCGTCTCACCAAGCTCGTGGAGATGTGCTCGCCCCGCTCGGTGGTGCCTGCCACGGTGGAGATTGTCGACATCGCCGGCCTGGTGAAAGGCGCTTCGCGCGGCGAGGGCCTGGGCAATAAGTTTCTTGCCAATATCCGCGAGACGGACGCTATCATTCATGTGCTCCGCTGCTTCGACGACGACAATATCACGCACGTAGACGGCACGGTCGATCCTGTGCGCGATAAGGAAATCATCGATACGGAGCTGATGATTAAGGACCTTGAAACCGTGGAGAGCCGCATAGCCAAGACCTTGAAGCAGGCCCAAACCGGTGGCGACAAGGTGGCCAAGATGCAGTATGAAGTGCTCCGCCAGGTGAAGGAGGCCCTTGACAAAGGCTTGCCCGCACGATCGGTGAGCTTCGACAGCCCCGACGAACAGAAATTCTTCCGCGAACTTTTCCTTCTGACGGCTAAGCCCGTGCTCTATGTTTGCAATGTCGATGATGCTGCTGCCGCTAACGGCAATGCCTATGTCGATGCCGTGCGCGAAGCCATAAAGGACGAAGGCGCCGGCCTGCTGATTATTTCCGCCCGCACCGAGAGTGAAATAGCCGAGCTCGACACCTGGGAGGAACGTCAGGAATTCCTTCACGAGATCGGGCTGGAAGAATCGGGCGTATCGCGTCTTATCCGCGCCGCCTATGCCCTGCTGGACCTGCAGACCTACTTCACAGCCGGCCCGGATGAAGTCAGGGCATGGACATTCATCCGCGGTTCCAAGGCTCCCAAATGCGCCGGAATCATCCACACCGACTTCGAAAAGGGATTCATTCGTGCCGAGGTCATCAAGTATGACGACTATGTGGCGCTCGGCGGAGAAACAGGTGTGCGTGAGGCCGGCAAGCTTGGCGTAGAAGGTAAGGAATATGTCGTGCAGGACGGCGACATCATGCACTTCCGCTTCAACGTTTGATCACACGCGGACACCTGCGTCCGCATCACCACATAAAGAAACCGCCATCCATTGCCGCAAGGCGCCGGATGGCGGTTTAATATTTCTATAGTCGAGCGCTTAGGCTTGGCTTACTTGGCTTCCCAGCCCAGAGCGGAAGCGCCGAGCACAGCGGCATCAGCTTCCTTAAGCTCGCTCAGAAGCACCTTTGCCTTGCCCTTGAAGCAGCCCATCATGTTCATTTCCATGGCTGTGCGCAGGGGCTTGAGCAGGAGCTCGCCGCTCTTTGCAAGACCGCCGAACAGGATGAAGGCCTCGGGAGAGGAGAACACCATCATATCGCAGAACGCCTCACCGAGGATCTTGCCCGTATAGTCGAATACATCCTTAGCAAGCTTGTCGCCGTTGATGGCTGCATCATACACATCCTTAGAAGTAATCTGATCGATGGGAATATTGCGGAGCGTGGAGGGCTCGGTACGGATTTCAAGGAATTCGCGGGCCGTGCGTGCAACACCCGTGGCCGAGCAGTATGCCTCAAGGCAACCGGTGCGACCGCAGCCGCAGAGACGGCCGTTGTTGCGCTTCACTATCATGTGGCCCAGCTCGCCGGCAAAACCGTCATGGCCGTAAACGACCTGACCGTTGATGACGATACCGGAACCGACGCCCGTGCCAAGTGTGATCATAATGAAGTCCTTCAGACCGCGGGCAGCGCCGTAAGTCATCTCGCCGATAGCGGCGGCATTGGCGTCGTTGGTGATGGCAACGGGAATACCGAATTTTTCGCTCACCAGTTCTGCAAGAGGAATGGGCGTAGGCCAGGGAAGGTTTACGCCGTCCTCGATCGTGCCGGTAAAGTAGTTGGCGTTGGGAGCACCGATGCCTATACCATGTACTTTGTCAACGGCATCGTTTGCCTCGATGAGACGCATCACCTCGGTGTAGAGCTCATCTATATAGTCGTTGATGTTTGCGTGTTTTGCGGTTTTGATGGAAGCGCTGGCGATCACCGTACCGCGGGTATCGACCAGACCAAAGACGGTGTTCGTACCGCCGATGTCAATGCCAAGAACGTAGGGTTTCATTGTTGGTATTAGGTTTATGATTTAGTGATTTTTTATTCAATGGTTCAAAGTTAGCAAATATAATTCAATCCGACAAGAATTTTGAGATAGATTTAGCGCTCGGGGAGTTGGTGGCGCACGGATTCTTCATGCACTGCTGCAAACACGCGCCGCACAAACTCCGGCGAAAGTCCCAGAACTGTGCCTGCACCGGTGCGTTCGCTTATGAGACGGGCATAGCGCGAGGGCTGCACCACGGACAGGCCGCTTGCCTGTTTTACTTTACCTATCCTACGGGATACGTCCATTCGCTGTCCCAGCAGTTCAAGCAGTCGCGCATCCAGAAGATCAATTTCCTCACGCAGAATCCTTAGAGATTCCTTGGTCGGATCCTCCACCCCGCGCCGCAGCTTTGCCACGGTCTCGAAAAATTCATCGGGCGTGAGCTGCTGCGATGCATCCGACAGTGCTTCATCAGGATTGCAATGCACTTCCACTATCAACCCGTCGAAGCCCAAGTCCAGAGCCTCCCTGCTCAATGGAGCGATGAATTCACGGCTGCCACCCGTATGGCTCGGATCGAAAAACAGAGGCAACTCTGGAAAACGGCGGCGCAGCTCGAATGGAATAGCCCAGTAAGGAGCATTGCGGTATGAGCCGGGACCATGAGAGTAGTAACTGAATCCGCGGTGTATGGCTCCAAGGCGGCGCACTCCCGCACCATACAGCCGCTGCAGAGCGCCGATCCACAGCTCAAGATCCGGGCTCACGGGATTCTTCACGAGAACGGCGAGACGCTTGCGCTCATCCTCAGGCAGCGATGCAAAGGCGTCGGCGATCTCCTGAACTGCAAACGGATTGGCCGCCGTGCGTGCTCCCAGCCAGACAGCGTCGAGACCTGCATCCAGCACGGCATGGAGATGATCGGCAGTAGCCACTTCGGTGATGACCCGCATGCCGGTGCGTTCCCGCACTTCCTGAAGCCAGGGAAGAGCCGCCTCCCCCGCCCCTTCGAACCCTCCGGGACGTGTGCGGGGCTTCCACACGCCGGCTCGGAAAATCTTCACGCCGCCACGGGCAAGGGCTTCCGCAACGGACAGTGTCTGCTCACGGCTCTCCGCGCTGCACGGACCGGCAATCACAAGCGGAGCATCTGCCGGAAGGAATATATCGGGGAAAAGGGATTCGAGATTTTTCATGACGTGACAAAGTTACGCAATTTTTATCGTACCCCGAGGATATTTCAACGGATTCGGACGTTTTAACACTTTGTTCCCGATGCTGAGAAGCATTCTCCGCCAAGAATTTGCACACATCGGATTTTCTACGTAATTTTACCGAACCAACATGAAACTTCAATAAACTTTAGAACATAAAACCACCATGAAACTCAAGAAACTTATTCTTGCAGGGGCTGCTCTCGGCCTTATGACTGCTTCAAGCGCCATGGCCAAAGCTCCGGCTAAGGCTTCTACCGAAGACGACGTTATACTCCATGCCTGGTCATGGAGCCTCGACACCATTGCCGCCAATATGGGCAAGATCGCCGAGGCCGGCTATGCATTCGTGCAGACATCACCCGTACAGACCTGTTTCGTCGGCGACGGCGGCGGTATGGCTCTCTTCAGCGAACCCGGCGACAGCGTGCAGGGCAAATGGTACTACTACTATCAGCCCACGGATTGGAAAATCGGCAACTATATGCTGGGCGACCGCGATGACTTCAAAGCCATGTGCGACAGCGCCTACAAGTATGGCGTAAAGGTGATTGTCGACGTCCTCCCCAACCACACGGCCATTGACCACACTGCCGTGCTCCCCGGTCTCGACAACGCGGTCGGCGGCCACGAAAACCTCTTCCACGCCAACGGATTCACACCCATAACTCATTGGGACGACCGCATGGAATGCACCACCGGCCAGATGGGAGGACTGCCTGACGTGAACACGGAGAACCCTGATTTCCAGTACTATTATCTCCAGTATGTCAATGACCTTATCAACCTTGGCGCACGCGGTTTCCGCTACGACACGGCCAAACACATCGGCGTCCATTCCGATCCCCTTGATCCCAAAGTAGCCGCCAATGGCTGGACCAATAATTTCTGGGATGTCGCCACAGGCCGCGAAGCCGTAAAGGGCCTCTCGCTCCTCATGCCCGACAGCCTTTTCATTTATGGTGAAGTCCTTCAGGACAAGGGTGTTCCTGAAAGCGAGTACGCCGAATACATGGACATGACGGCAAGCACTTACGGCCATGTTCTCCGCGACGCCCTCGCCAAGGGCGAGTTCAGCGAAGGCCTCCTCGACTGGTATCATGAAGCTCCCGACCATCTTGTGACATGGGTGGAAAGCCACGACACATACGCCAACGCCCACGAGAGCGCCGGTCTCACCGACGATCAGATCCGTGCCGCGTGGGCCTTCCTCGCAGCCCGTCAGAACGGACGTCCCCTCTTCTTCAGCCGTCCGGCCGGAAGCACCCGTCAGAACTACTGGGGCAACAATCGCATCGGCGCCCGAGGCAACGACGAATTCTTCGCGCCCGAAGTAGTGGCCGTCAATAAATTCAAGCGTGCCATGTCCGGCGAACCCGAGCATATCTTCTTCTCCAAAAACAACACCGTGGCCCAGGTAGCCCGTGGCGAGAAGGGTGCCGTGCTCGTCAACTTCTCCGATAAGGAACAAAAATTCAAGATGGAAACCACGCTTCCCGACGGTACATACACCGACGGCGTGAGCGGCGCATCGTTCAAGAGCAAAAACGGATTCATCGAAGGCAAACTTCCCGCCCTCGGCACTGCAGTGCTCATGTAAGAATCTATCCTGTAATTAAATAGGCTATGCCGCGAGCGGCATAGCCTATTTTTATTCCCGATTGGGACGCTTTTGAAACTTATGTATTACAACTTTATCAGATTGGATGATACTGCACGAATGCCTCGATGGCCTCATATGATGCCAGACCCAGATGCTCATACAACTTGGCTGTGGCACGGTTGCGTTCCTCGGCACGCTGCCAGAACAGACGGTCATCGTCGCCCAGGAAGGGGGCATTCTCCATCTGGCTCTGATGCTTCAGGATACTGTTGCGCTTGAATCGAAGTTCCTCCGGGCTGATGGGCACAGCCATTTCAATATGGTCGATTTCCCACTCGGCCCATGCTCCGCGATACATCCACACGCGGCAATCCTTCATCCATTCTTCGTGCTTGAGTTCGTCGATAGCTGCAAGGACTGCGTCCGTGCAAATCTTGTGAGTTCCGTGAGGGTCGGCAAGGTCGCCTGCCACGAATATCTGATGAGGCTTCACATCCTCGAGCAGTTTCTTGACAATGTCGACATCGCGCTGCGAGAGGTCGCCTTTCTTGATTGTACCGGTCTCGTAGAATGGCAGGCGCAGGAAATGAATGTGGTCGCTTTTCACACCGATGTAGTGGCATGCGATTGTAGCCTCGGCCTGACGAATCATTGTCTTGATTTCGCGTATATCGGCTGTATCCACATCCCCGGCCTTTTTCTGGTCCACGAAGTCGGCGACTTCATGCGAAATCTTCTTATATCCGTCCGTGTCGAAATGGAAGATCGGAGCGATCTTGTTCATCATCAGGAAGTAGCGCATCATATCTTCGTCGCCCACGGCAATATTGCCCGACGTTTCGTAAGCCACATGCACGTCATGACCCTGATCTACCAGGCGCTTCAACGTGCCACCCATGGAGATTACATCGTCGTCGGGATGAGGCGAGAAAACTATCACGCGCTTGGGGAAGGGCGTGGCACGTTCAGGTCGCGATGAGTCATCGGCATTGGGCTTGCCACCGGGCCAACCCGTAATCGTGTGCTGTAGCTCATTGAAGACCTTGATGTTCACATTGTAAGCCGAGCCGTAAAGAGCCAGCAGCTCGCCCAAACCGGCATCGTTGTAGTCCTTGTCCGTGAGCTTGAGGATAGGCTTGCCTGTGCGTTCGCAGAGCCATACGATAGCTCGACGAATGAGTTTGTCGTCCCAGTCACAGGAAGTCACGATCCAAGGGCGGCTAATGCGAGTGAGCTCTTCAGCGCCGCCAAGGTCAGTGACAAGCTTCACGTGGCGATGGCCCTGCAGAGCCGATCCGGGCACGGCCACGGTTCGCGGACCTTCCACGATCTTGGCCACCGTGGACGATGAAGATTCACCCCATGCCATTGTGAGCACACGGCGCGAACGGAGAATATTGTCGATGCCGATGGTGATCGCAGTCGAGGGCACATCCGCAACCTTGTACTGCGATGCCACGGCATGACGCATTTCATTGCCCACAAGCACCAGACGGAACTGACTGCTGAACGACGAACCGGGCTCATTGAAAGCAAGAGTGCCGTTATGGCCTATCTCACAAACCACAAGGTCAAGGCCGCCCTCGGCTTCGATGGATTCATCGTAAGCCTGACAGTAGTCGTACATCGTTTCCTTGGTGATCTGCGGGTCGATCGTACGTACGTTCTCCTCGGTAATGTCAATATGGTCGATGAGCACCTCGCGGAGACGCTTCATCGTGGAGGGACCGTCCTTCTGCAGAGGGAAGAACTCACTGATATTGTATATGATTACATTCTTGAAATCCACCAGTCCCTCGCGATACATCCGGATGAGGGATGCATAAGCGGGATGCGTGCCCTGGCCGCAGCCAAGCGCTATGACGCACTTGCCCTTTTCCGAAACGAAGCGCTTGATATAGCGAACGATTTCGGATGCAAGGAAATCCGCACCTTTGGAGGAACTCTCGAAGATTTTGGTATTCACCTTTTCTTCGCGCGTCACTGCGGCAAGCTCAATTTCCGTATCGGGCCTGTAGTAGCGCGCCGGAATTCGTGTGAGCTTGATCAACGAAGTAAGATTATTCTTCATGTTTAGGGTATAGGTAAATGTTGATTCTGTATTGCAAATATAGCAATATAATTCATCAAACTACGCATGCTATAATGTTTATTAGTCTATTTTCAATTATTTTTACACTTCAAACCCTTTGACCATGGGATGAAAAAAATTTTGTATCTTTGCCCTATCCGAAAACTATATTGACGCACGGCCGTTTGAATTATATGGAAAGACCTCTGATACTGATTACGAACGATGACAGCGTGAATGCTCCGGGCATACACGCGCTCGCAGATTGCATCGCACCAATGGGTGGCGACATTTATATCGTGGCCCCGGCCGAACCTCACTCGGGCCAATCCTCAGCCCTGACAGTAGGTGCTCCGCTGCACATACGCGAACTCGAAGGCCGCGAAAACATTCGGGTTTTCACTGTTAGCGGTACGCCTGTAGACTGCGTGAAACTCGCGCTTCATGCAATTGTGCCCCGCAAGCCCGACCTGCTTCTAAGCGGCATCAACCATGGTTCGAACTCCGGCACAGCAATTACCTATTCCGGCACTATGGGTGCCGTGCTCGAAGGCTGTATGGAGGGAATTCCATCCGTAGGTTTCTCGCTGTTGCACCACTCGATAAGGGCCGATTTTTCGCTGTCCATCGATTATGTCAGCCGCATAGCGAGCGATGTGCTGGAGCATGGGCTCCCCGAAGGAATATGCCTCAACGTGAATATTCCCGCCAAAATAACGCCCGAAGGCATACGCGTTTGCCGTGCGGCAAAAGGACACTGGAGCGAGGAATACAAACGCTATCTCGATCCCGCGGGCAATCCCTTCTACTGGCTTACGGGACGTTTCGTGAACACGGAGCCGGAAGCTACCGATACCGACGAATACTGGTTGGGACACAAGTACATCAGTATAGTACCCGTGACCCCCGATCAGAGCTATCTTCCTGCGATAAAGGACATGAGCAAACGTTTCGACTGTTGATCAGTCGAGATGCAGAGCCGCACGGAAACGGGCCACGGTCTCCGGTGATCCGGAATACTTGCCGTGGTCCTCACTAAGCTTGCATGTCTCGCAGTAGAAGGGCCATGATTCCGTAATCTTTGCCGCAACCAGCTTAATGACAATATTAAGCGGCTTCAGACCCGGGAAGTCGTTGGTGAAATGCGTTCCGATTCCGAATGAAGGCAAACAGCGACCTTCCGCATAACGCTGAAGTTCAATCGCCCTCTGTGTGTCCAGTGCATTGCTGAAAACCACCTGCTTGGTGCGCGGGTCGATATTCAGCGAGCGGTACTTTTCCTCGATAAGCGCCAGTTGCTCACGGTTATCGCCGCTATCCACTCTTAGGCCCTTGAACATATTGGCATAGTCCTCGGAGAAATTGAGGCTGAAAATGCGCCATCCATACGTGTCGTAAAGGAAGGTTCCCAGCGCTCCGCGATAAGTTGCGGACCACGCCTTCATCACCAGATGATTGGCCATCTGCGGACCGTACATTCCTCCCACAGCGCACATAAGTTCATGAGCCATAGTGCCTATTGGAGTCAGATCATACTTCATGGCAAAGTAAATATTGCTCGTCCCGACAAAGGTGCCGTGGGCCCCGGCGTATGCCTCCGAAGCATCCTTCATGGCCCTGACAGCGGCATCCTGCGCAGCGAAGGACGCACGCCGACGCGTGCCCATATCGCTGAAGGAGCAGCCCCCTTCAAGGAGAGCCCGGCCTTTCTCGTAAGACCTTGCATAATGGGCCTCACAATCAATGAGCCCATCTTGTCCGGTCATTATGTAATAGAGCTCGGATATAATTGCCAGGACCTTCACTTCAAGCAAAATAGTGTCAGACCAATTACCCTCGAACCCTACATGCAGGTGTCCGACCTCATCCTGCGACACTCGCACCCAACGGCGATCATATCTGAATCCCTTGAGAAACGAATAGAACCAGCCCGGTATGTACGGACAGCGCCGGCGCATGAAGTCTATCTCCTCATCGGTGATGACAAGCTCCTCGAGCATAGCGATCTGGCGCTCGAGTTCCGCAGAAAATCCTGCCGGATAAACCCTCGACGCCCGATCGATGAATTCATACTTCACCTGTGTGCGCGGGAAGTTATCGATCACGGCACAACACATTGTGAACTTGTAGAGATCGTCATCTGTGAAATGAGTAATGATCTGTCGCATCCTGAATGAGTGTTTTTATGGGTTGTGGATGCAAATATACACAATTTTGTCCGAAGCCGGAAATATATTTTGCCGAGTGATGGGAAGTTTGTAACTTTGCATATTGTAAAGCTCTCTAAAAAACTAAATGGACCAGCTGCTGCACATCATCCCCAGAGGCATTGCCATAGGTGCGCTGATTTCCGCGCCTATGGGCCCGATAGGCATGCTCGTGATTCAGCGCACGCTTTCCAAAGGACGCCTCGCAGGCCTCTTCACAGGATTCGGAGCCTCGTTCAGCGATCTCATCTATTGTCTGCTGACAGGCTTCTGCATGAGTTTCGTCACAGACTTCATCGACAAGCATGAGATCCTCATACAGTTTTTCGGAGCTATAGTCCTGGGAGCCTTCGGCTTATATCTTATCAAGAAGAATCCCACCCGAGCCCTGAAGACCGCTAATCTTCCGCCGGCCACAAACTATTGGACAGATGCCATTTCGGGCTTCTTCCTCACATTCTCCAATCCGCTGATACTCTTCTTTATAGTCGGACTGTTCGCCCGCTTCAACTTCCTTCAGCCGGAGTATATGGTCCACCACTATATCGTTGCCTATCTGTGCATAATAGGCGGCGCTGTGGGATGGTGGTACCTCATCACACTTCTGGTGAGCCGACTTAAGGGCCGTTTCAACGTCCGCTCGCTGTGGCTCATCAACCGCATCATCGCAGGCTTGCTGTTCGTCATGGCGCTTGCCGGTGTGGGCATGGCATTGTATGACTTTCTATATCCGCCCCGGGCATGAGAAATATAATTCGCATACTTACGGCGGCAATCATCGTTTTAGTCACGACGACTGCCCGGGCCCAGAGTTCCGGACATGACGGTCACAGCCATTCGGGACACAGCAAGAACCAGAATCTCGTGAAGTCACGGGCCTGGAGCCTCACCGAGCCGCTTGGCCTTCGCGAACCGGCAACAATAGACACGCTCCTTTACAACTATTGGCAGAAGTCTGTCCCCTCGGAAGTTTCTGATGCATGGGCCTCTACAGGCAACCTTGGCGCCGAAGGCATCGACATGATATTCTCGGGTCGTTCCATGATGAGCGACTTCTTCTTCCGCGACGCGCTCGAGCCCTGGCTCTTGGACTTCAAGAAGATGCGCTTCTACAATACCGCCCAGCCCATGACCCTTCTGAGCTACAACACATCCATGGGCAAGGAAAGCAATCAGGATCGCCTGAAGGCTATCTTTTCCGGCAATATCAACGCGCGGGCTCAGGTTGGCGCCAACGTGGACTATCTTTATTCCAAAGGCGCATACGCCAATCAGGCTGTGAAGGACCTGACATGGGGCTTCAACGGTTCATATCTCGGCGACAGATATGAATTTCAGGGCTTTTACAACCACTACAACATGCTCAACAAGGAGAACGGCGGCATCACGGACCCTCTCTACATCACCGATCCGGCTGAACTTCAGGGCGGAATAAGCGAAATAGACCCCAAAAGCATTCCCACCAACCTCAACAGTGCTTCATCGCGCATCAAAGGCGAAGAACTGTGGCTTAACCACCGATACAAGGTCGGATACTGGGAGGAAACTCGCGACAGCGTTTACACGGATTCCGTTGTCTCGCGCACCTATATTCCTGTGACATCCTTTATCCATACGCTGCATTACAAGGGCACCGACCACAATTTCAAAAACAAAAGGCCCGATGAGGCATTAGACTTTTTTGAGAACACATACCTCGACCCGGACATAACCGACGATAATACAAGCTACTGGAGCCTAAGCAACACCCTGGGTGTGTCGATGCTCGAAGGCTTTCATCGTCTCGCCAAGTTCGGGCTTGCGGCCTATGCCACATACGAGTTCCGCAAATTCCGTCAGACCACCGATACTCTGGACCGCTCCCTATATGGCGATCTGACTCCCTTACCCGCTGATGTTCCCGGGAAAGGATCGCAGAGCCTTCTGTGGGTAGGCGGACAGCTCACCAAGCAACGCGGTTCCATCCTGACCTACTCCGCCGATGCGCGCTTCGGACTTCTCGGCGCCGCTGCCGGCGACCTGAAGCTGGAAGGCCGCGTGTCCACCCATTTTCATCTACCTGTAACAGATACACTTACCGTTACGGCATACGGCGAATTCAGAAACGAGCACGCGCCCTACCTGATGAACCATTACAGGTCCAACCATTTCGTTTGGGAAAACGACTTCGGCAAGCAGCGGCGTGTGGGCTTCGGCGGCGAGCTCCACATAGGAGGATGGGACACCCATCTGCGTGTTGGCGTAACCAACCTGCAGAACTACATATACTTCGCTCCCGATTTCATGCCCCGCCAGTATTCGGGCAGTATACAGGTTTTTTCGGCTGCGCTCCGCCAAGGTCTGCACGTGGGCATTCTCCACTGGGACAACCGAATCAACTATCAGGCGTCGTCCAATCAGGATGTCCTTCCCTTGCCTGCCCTGGCCGTGAACACCAACCTCTACATCCTGTTCCGATTCCATACACTCACGGTGCAGTTAGGTGCTGACTGCGATTATTACACCCGCTATCGTAGCATGCTGTATCAGCCTGCTACGATGAGCTTTGCCGTGCAAGACAAGTCGAACGCTGTGCTCGTAGGCAACTATCCGTTCTGCAACGTATATGCCAACATGAAACTGAAGAAGGCCAGATTCTATGTGCTTGTGTCGCATGTAAATCAGGGCTTGTTCGGAGGCAGGGATTATTTTGCCATGCCACTATACCCCATGAACGGGCGCCGCTTCCAGTTCGGAGTCTCGGTTGACTTCGCTAACTGAGCCGGCCCGGCGCGGCAAACCCTAATGCCTGTTGTGACGTTAGAAGTATATGAAGACTTCGAAATTACGCCGCGCAATGCCCGCGGTGATCATATTGTTTATTCTCGCCGTTTCGGGCGTCAGCGTTTACCGTCATTTCAGTCAACGCTCGCAGTTGGTGGCCGGATTCGAACGCCCCGACGGGCGGAACGTTCTTTCAGTAGCAATCGAGCTTTCCCCGCAGACCTACGACCCCAGTCCGGGCGACACCATCCTTGGTTATGACTATGCGCTGCTGAGCCGCATAGCCCGCGAGCACAAGCTGGATATTGTGTATCACCCTTACACCGACGTTGAAGCAGCCCTGCACGGACTGAAAACAGGGAAGTACGATCTTGTGGTAGGCGACCTGACGTCCACTACCGACCTGCGTGAGCGCGGCTACATACTTACTCGAGAAGTCTATCTTGACAAACAGGTACTTGCACAACGCGTGGACACTGCCTCCGAATCAGGCCCCGCAATAGATTCGCAGCTCAAACTGGGCTCGGCGGATACGATATACGTGCCCTCGGGCGTTCATTACCGTCGCAGACTCTCCAATCTCGCAGCCGAGACGGGAGATACCATTCACTTTGTCGAAGCTCCCGGAGCCACATCCGAACACCTTGCGATTGCAGTGGCGATAGGTGAGATTCCCTATGCCGTTGTTAGCGAGGAAGCTGCCCGCAAAATAGCCGCCGATTATCCCGTTCTCAACCTCAGCACGCCGGTAAGTTTCAGCATGTTCCAGACCTGGGCAGTCGCTCCCGGCGACTCCCTGCTGGCAGATTCCCTGAATGCATGGCTGGATGCCGTAGCACCCGTCCGCTAAGGTCCGAACCGACGCTGCATCAGCCCGCTAACTTTTTTACATGCCGTGCTTGGGCAAAGTGAAATTCTTTTGTATCTTTGCAGTACGATATGGCAGACAGCGTACTTGACATTTCCGGACTTAACGCACAGCAACTCGAGGCCGTGGAGGCCACCGAGGGGCGTGTGCGCGTCGTGGCCGGAGCCGGGTCGGGAAAAACGCGTGTGCTTGCCACGAGATATGCTTATCTGGTCGAAGACATCGGTGTGGATCCCGCCAACATCCTGTGTATGACCTTTACCAACAAAGCCGCCCAGGAAATGAAACAGCGCATAGGATCGCTGTTGAAAGACACGGCTCACGTCAATGATTTCGTATGCACCATACATGGCTTCTGCGTCAAGGTTCTTCGTCGGGAGATTTATCGTATCGGATTTCCCAAGAACTTCAACATCGTAGATGAGGACGATGCCAAGACCTTTGCCAAAGAAGTAATGAAAGAGCTGGGCATGGACCGTTCCGCAATTACCGTAAAGCAGGTTCTGAGCCACATAGCCTACAAAAAAAGCGAACTTGGTGCCGGCGGCTACATACCGCTCTTGCTGCCTGGCGGCATGGAAAAACTCGGCGAGGCCATGGACGAGCGGGAACGTGTGTTCATGCGCTATCTGCAGCGGCAGCTCAAATTTCTCGCACTCGACTTCGATGATCTCGTATATGCCACCCTCTACATCCTCCACACCTTCCCGGATGCAAGAGAGTACTGGCAGAATGAGCTCGACTACGTACAGGTCGACGAGGTTCAGGACTGTAACGCAACCGACTGGGAGATAATCAATATCGTCAGCCAACGCTGCGGCAATCTATTCATCGTGGGCGATCCGGATCAGGCAATATACGAATGGCGCGGGGCAAAGCCCGACTTCTTTGTGGACTTCCCTGCCGACCGCACCATAGTCCTGGATGAAAACTACCGCTCCACGCCCGATATTCTTGCCGTGGCCAACAGCGTTATCGACCACAACCGCATGCGCATTCCCAAGCAGCTGCGAACCAGCAAGAGCCATGCCGCTCGGGTGCTTCACCTCCATGCCGACTCTGAACCCGAGGAAGCCGAATGGGTTGCAAAACGCATACGCAGTCTCGCGGATGCCGGCGAACCATATAGCGGCATGGCCATACTTTATCGTGCCGCCCACCTCTCGCGAGCCTTCGAGCAGGCCCTTATCAAAGAGGAAGTTCCATATACTGTCTGGGGTGGCGTGCGCTTTTTTGAGCGTAAAGAAATCAAGGATGCACTGGCATATCTGCGTCTGGCAGCCAATCCGGATGACGACATGTCTTTCGAACGGGTTGTGAATGTGCCTTCGCGCCATTTCGGAGAGAGCACGCTCGGACGCCTCAAGGCTGTGGCGGAGACTCTGGGTAAGTCGCTGTTCGCCACACTGGTGGAAAATATCGACAACAAGGAATTTTCCCGCACACAGGCTCGGGAATTCACATATCTCATTGAGAAATATCACGCCACGAGCGCCGGAGAGGGCATCAAGGCGAGCGACCTTCTCGAAGGAATCCTCACGGAAAGCGGCCTCAAGAAAGCAATCCGCAAGGATATGGACGAGGACCGTCTGCAGAACATCAACGAGCTCTTGGGCGCCGTAAAACTTTACGAGCAGCAGCATTCCGACGATCTTCCTCCCCTAACCGAGGGTCCTGACGGTCAGCGCCCGCTTACCCTGCTCGAACAATATCTTCAGGACGTGGCGCTCTACACCAATGCAGACTACCGCAAGGACACACACAGCGTGCGTCTCATGACCATCCATCAGGCCAAGGGGCTCGAGTTTCCCTATGTCTTCGTTGTAGGGCTCACGGAAGGAATATTCCCGAGCCACCGAAGCATCCGCGAACGTAAGCTCAAGGGTCTGGAGGAGGAACGGCGTCTGATGTATGTGGCTGTGACACGAGGTGAGAAAGCCGTCGTGCTCACAGAAAGCGAAGGCTTTGACTTCAATTCCAAACAATCCAAATACCCCTCGCGCTTCCTCACCGAGATAGGAAAAGGCCTCGTGGAAATCGAGGGCGACATTGACGAAACACTACTCAAAGGCACGGCCAAACTCGTGCGCAAACTCGACAGCGAAATATTCGCCGAAGAATTCATTGATGCCAACGACGGCGATGAGTTCGCCCCGGGCACCGAAGTGCTCCACAAGCGCTTCGGACGAGGCACGGTCGTGGAAAACAATCCCGACCGAGGGTCCGCACGCGTGGACTTCGGCTCACGCACCGTGAATCTGCGATATTCGGCGCTGACTCCCGTGCCCCACAAATAAAACGAAACGAGATGTATCTACCCGACGATCCCAATATGCTCCTAAGCGTGATAAACATGAAGTTGCGCGACGGAGGCTACGACTCTTTCGACGAGCTGTGTAAAGCACTCGACTTGGACAAGGACCAGATTGAAACAAAACTCAAGGCTGCAGGCTTCGAATATATGCCTGCGCCAGTGAATCAATTCCGCTGATGAGCGAAGAGAGCTACCTCGACCGTCTGAATCCGGCTCAACGTGCAGCCGTGGAATATTGCGACGGGCCCGAACTGGTCATAGCCGGTGCGGGTTCGGGGAAGACACGTGTGCTCACATACAAAATCGTCCACCTGCTTCATCTCGGCTACAAACCCCGGCGCATCATGGCCTTGACGTTCACCAACAAGGCCGCCCGCGAGATGCTCGAACGCATTCAGGGACTTGTAGGCGAGGAGACTACCGCGCGTCTGTGGGCCGGAACCTTCCACTCGATTTTCTCGCGCATACTGCGCATGCATGCCGAGAAGCTCGGCTTCAAGAGCAACTTCACGATCTACGACTCCTCGGACTCCAAGTCGCTTATAAAAAGCATCATTAAGGAGCTGAACCTCGATGATAAATTCTATCGTCCGGGAGCTGTGGCTGCAGACATATCCAAAGCCAAGAACGCGCTTTTCTCGGCTGCCGACTACGAGCGCGACCGCGATCTGATGCGTGCCGCCGCCGACTGCAAGCGCCCGCGAACGGCCGAGATTTACCGCATCTACACGCAGCGCTGCAAGATAGCAGGAGCCATGGATTTCGACGACCTACTCTACTACACGAACGTGCTTCTGCGCGATTTTCCCGACGTAAAAGAGGAATTGCAGGAGTATTTCAGCTATGTGCTCGTTGACGAGTATCAGGACACGAATTTCGCCCAGCATCTAATCATATCGCAGCTGTGCGCCAAGCACAAGCGCCTGTGTGTCGTGGGAGATGACGCCCAGAGCATCTACAGTTTCCGTGGCGCCAACATCCGCAATATCCTCAATCTCGAAAAGAGTTTCCCGAATCTGCGGACATTCAAACTCGAAGAAAACTACCGCTCCACCAAGAGCATCATCGGCGCAGCGAACTCGCTGATAGCCAACAACTCGATGCAGATTCCCAAGGAAGTGTACTCTAACAAAGCCACGGGAGAGCCGATCGAGGTGAACAAGGCTTACAACGACTACGAGGAAGCCTATACGCTTGCCACACGCATACGCTCGATAGCCATGCGGAGCCACGACCCGCTGTCGGAATTTGCCGTACTATACCGCACCAACGCCCAGAGCCGTGTGCTCGAGGAGGCCTTGCGCAACCGCAACATCCCTTATCGCATCTACGGCGGTCTGTCCTTCTACCAGCGCGCGGAAGTCAAGGATGCCCTGAGCTATTTCCGACTGGCCGTGAACCCTGACGATGACGAGGCTCTGCGCCGAGTGATAAACAAGCCTGCTCGAGGCATTGGCGACACAACCATGAAGAAAGTAGTGTCGGCTGCCATTGCGGCAGGCGTGAGCCTCTGGTCCGTGGTCTCGAATCCTGAAGGCTCGGAACTGAACGTCAATAAAGGCACTGCGGGCAAGCTGAAGGACTTCGCAGAGATGATACGCAGCTTCAACAGGCATAACGACAAGGGCATGCCTGCACCCGAGCTGGCACGCGAAATCATATCGAAGACACAACTGCTTCAGGTGCTGATGACGGATCATACTCCCGAAAGCATCTCCAAGAAGGACAACCTTCTGGAACTGTTGAAGGCTGTGGACGATTTCGCTTCGGCGCGCATAGAACAGGGAGGCACGGAAGCAGCGCCCGGCCTCGGCGATTTTCTTGCAGAAGTTTCGCTGCTGACGGATCAGGACGAGGACGACGGTAATGACGAAAAGGTCACGCTCATGACCATCCACGCGGCCAAGGGTCTGGAATTCTCAAACGTCTTTATCGTTGGCGTGGAGGAAGAGTTGCTGCCTTCGGGCATGAGCATGAACTCGGCGGAAGAAATCGAGGAGGAGAGACGCCTTATGTACGTGGCCATCACACGTGCCAAGGAGCGTTGTGTGGTGAGCTACGCCTCGCAGCGCATGGTCAACGGACAGACACGCCAGTGCGCGCCCTCGCGCTTCCTGCACGAACTCGACAGCCGCTATCTGCGCCTGATGTCCGGCACTACACTCGGACATCGTCCTGCAGGCTCGGGCACAGCTTCATACCGCCGGGAAACAATCGCTTCCACGAACGCGGCCAAGTCGCCGACAACGAGCGCCATGCCTCGACCGCAATCCAACTTCCGTCCGGCGGCCAGCGCACGCCCGGCAGCCCCCGTAGCGGGCAGTACGGACATCTATCACGGAGCGGCCGAGCTGCGTGAGGGCATGCGCATCCGTCATCCGCGGTTCCTCAACGGAGTTATAGAGCGCATTGACACGGACTCGCCGGACACGCGCATCGAAGTGAGCTTCGACGACGGCTCGAGGCGCACACTGCTACTGAAATTCGCACGTTTTACCATTCTTGACTGATTCCCCCCCCCATATATGACACCCGATCAACTCCCTACCCCCTTCTACATCGTGT